>JAUTCS010000001.1 GCA_030673825.1 Verrucomicrobiota bacterium JB024
CCCCAAACCCTGCGGCAGCCGAGGGCTGCACCCTCGGTCCGTCGTACGTGCGGCGCACAAACGCCGGACCCACCATGACGTCTCTTCTGACACACGGCCAGCCCAGCTAAATACGATATGCGGGTGGAGTCGAAAAGGTGGCGACCCAGTTTTGATGCTCCCTCAGCGTTTGTTGAAAAGAGCATAGCTCTTTTCAACAAACGCTGACGCGATGCGTAGCATCGAAAGTGCAGGCTGTGCCTGCCGCGGGTCCGGGCTGCGTAAGCCCGCGCGGGGTTTGGGGGTGCGGAGCCCCCAACCTCTCCCGGTTGAGTTACTTCATGACCTCGTTGATCTGGTTGAAGTAGCCGGCGTAGAAGGTGATGATCTGGGCGGCGACCATGACGGCGACGGCGAGGAAGATAAGCATGGGGTAGAGGATCATGGCGACGCCGAGGCCGACGTTGGCCTTGTCCTGGTAGCGGCGGCCGAGCATGGCGAGGCTGGCGTCGAGCTGGCCGCTGCGTTCGCCGCTGGTGTAGAGGGCGACGAAGTCCTCCGGGAAGCACCCGAGCGCGGCGAGGTGGCGGCTGGGCGGTTCGCCCCGGTTGACGGCCTCGCGGATGGTTTGTCCGGCTTTGCGCAGGCGGGCGTTGCCGGTGATGGCGGTGGCCCCGGCCCAGCTCTCGCCGATGGGCAGTCCTGCTTCGAGGAAGCTTTTCAGCCCGAAGGCCAGGTCGGCCATGCGCTGGCCGCGCCCGTAGCCGCGCAGGCCGGGCAGCAGGTTCATGACGAAGGGCACGACCGGGCTGTTGGTCTTGGCCAGCCAGGCGACGAAGAGGATGACGGCCCAGAGCGGTCCCAGGGGCAGGAGCAGGTTTTTCAGGAAAACGGCGGTGTCGAAGTGAAACCCTGTTTGCGAATCGACCAGTGCGAGGATGGCGTGGCAGAGGATGCCCAGGTGCAGCACGCCCAGCGGGTAGAGGCAGGCCAGCAGGCACTTCATCTGTGTCCCGGCGATGCGTTTGTGGCGCTCGGCGAGGTTGAGCAGGGTCTGGGGGAGCTGCCCGGTGAGGGAGGCGGCCTTGAGAAAGAGCCGGTCCGCGTGCGGCAGCCAGTCCGGGGCCTGGTCGAGCATATCGGCCACACTGTGGCCGGTGTCGAGGACTGCGGCCATGGCCAGCCGGTCGCGGGCCGGAGGGCCGGAGGCGGCCTCCAGGGCGGCGCTCAGGCCCATCCCTGCTTCGAGGATCTGGCCCAGTTGCAGGTACCACGCGCTCAACTGTTTATGTGAAAGATTCATGGCCGGGGTGAAAATGGTTCGCCGGGGACGTTACTCAGGCCTTGACCCGGAGGCATTCCTGGGCAATATCCGGCATCTTTTGCTCAACGATCCTGCAATTCCCGTGAATATACAAGTCGAAGATATCAACGACACCCGTAAGCTCGTGACGGTCACTGTCACCCGTGACGAAATCGTCGAAAAGGAAGCCAGCCTCCTGGGCGACTTCGCCAAGCAGGCGCGCCTGCCCGGGTTCCGCCCCGGCAAGGCCCCCAAGGACATGGTCAAGAAGCGCTATGCCAAGGAAATCCAGCAGGAAGTCCGCCAGAAGATCGTCAGCGAGGCCTATAAGAAGGCCATCGACGACTCCGGCCTGAACGTGATCAGCCTCGTCGAGCTGGCCGACCCGGAATTTCCCGAAGCAGGCGACACCGTCCTGAAGTTCACCCTGGACATCAAGCCCGAGTTTGAAGTGCCCGAGTACAAGGGCCTGGAAATTTCCGTGCCCAAGACCGAGGTGACCGACCACGAGCTCGAGCACGCCCGCGACCACATCCTCGGCCAGCGCGCCGAGTTCAATGTCGTGGACCAGCCCGCCAAGAAGGGCGACTACGTGAAAGTTTCCTACGAAGGCAAGATCGGCGACGAACTCGTGGCCGACCTCGTGCCCGAGCAGCCCATCTTCGGCACTCAGAAGAACACCTGGGAAGAAGCCGGTGCCGAGCACGGCCCGGGCGTGAAGGCTGTCGTCGAAGGCATCATCGGCATGAAGGCCGGGGACGTGAAGGACGAGGACGAGACCTTCCCCGAGGACTACGAGCTTGAGCCCATGCGCGGCAAGACCGTCACCTACCACATCGAGGTGCACGAGGTCCGCGAGCGCATCCTGCCCGAGATCAACGAAGAATTTCTGAAGACCTTCCAGGTCGAAACCGAGGAAGAGTTTAACAACCGCATCCGCGACGACATCAAGTCGCAGAAGGAGCAGTCCAACGAGCAGAGCAAGCGCGAACAGGCCGCTGGCAAGCTCGCCGAAAAGGTTGAATTCCCGCTGCCCGAGAGTCTCGTGGAGGAAGAAACCCAGAGCCTGCTGGCCGACTTCATGCGCCGCGGCATGGCCCAGGGTGCGACCCAGGAGCAGTTCGAGGAGCGCAAGGAAGAGCTTTACGCCGGTGCCCGTGACGCCGCCCAGAAGCGTGTCAAGGCCCAGATGATCCTGACCGAAGTCGCCAAAAAGGAAGACCTCAAGGTCGAGAACGAGGACCTCAACCGCGCCATTTACATGGAGGCGATGTCCCAGCGCAAGAAGCCGGACGAGCTCGTCAAGGAGCTTCAGAAGGACCGCCAGCGCGTGATCGAGATGCAGCGGAACATCCTTATTAACAAGGCGCTTGATTTCCTGGTCAAGGAGGCTACCGTAACCGAAACGGAACCCGAAGAAGCTCATTCGCATTCGCACTGAGCCGCTTAGGGCCCAGCATCGAATACCACAGTGAGCTACATTATTCCTTTCATCACCGAACGCGACGGTCGCTCCGAGCGCCGCGATGACATTTACAGCCGCCTGCTGCGGGACCGCATCGTCTTCATCGGCACGCCGATTTACGACGAGGTGGCCAACGCCGTGGTCGCCCAGTTGCTGTTTTTGCAGATGGATGATCCGAAGAAGGACATCCACATCTACATCAACTCGCCCGGCGGCAGTGTCACGGCCGGGATGGCCATCTATGACACGATGAACTTCCTGCACTGCGACGTGGTCACGTACTGCGTCGGCATGGCCGCCAGCATGGCGACCGTGCTGCTGGCCGCAGGAACGAAGGGCAAGCGCTACGCCCTGCCCAACAGCCGTGTCATGATTCACCAGCCCACGGGCGGTGCCACCGGCCAGACCTCGGACATCTCCATCGCCGCGAAGGAAATCCTGCGCTGGCGCCAGACGATCAACACCGTCCTGGCCAAGCACTCCGGCCAGACCGAGGAGAAGATCAACGCCGACTCCGACCGCGACTACTACATGACTGCGCAGGAAGCCTCCGCATACGGTCTGGTGGACAAGGTGATCGAAAACAAGCCCGCTCAGTAACGCGTCGAACCGCGATTATTGCGGTTGCACAAGCGCGTACTTTTCTTAAACCTCGGAATTTCGTCCGTTCCGGCGGACTCGCATCGCCATGGCCAAATCGACCAAAATGACCTTCTGTTCCTTCTGCGGCAAATCGCAGAACGAGGTCCGCAAGATGATTGCGGGCCCGGCGGGCGTGTACATCTGCGACTCGTGCGTCACGGTCTGCAAGACTATCATCGACCGCGAGCTCAAAGAGGGTGGCGCCCCGAGCGAACCGGCGGGTCAGCAGTTCAACCTCGTCAAGCCCGCCGATATCAAGGCGCACCTGGATGAGTTCATCATCGGCCAGGAGCACGCCAAGAAGGTGCTCGCGGTGGCGGTTTACAACCACTACAAGCGCCTCCAGTCCCTGTCCGGACAGACCTCGCCCGAGGCCGCCGAGCTGGCCCCGGAGTTTGACGATGTCGAGATCGAGAAGAGCAACATCCTGCTCATCGGCCCCACCGGCAGCGGTAAGACCCTGCTCGCCCGCACCCTGGCCAAGCTGCTGGACGTGCCCTTTGCCATCGCCGATGCCACCACGCTGACCGAGGCCGGTTACGTGGGCGAAGACGTGGAGAACATCGTCCTGCGCCTGCTCCAGTCCGCCAGCTTCGACGTGCGCAAGGCCGAGTGCGGTATCATTTACGTGGACGAGATCGACAAGATCGGCCGCAAGACTGACAACGTCTCCATCACCCGCGACGTTTCCGGCGAGGGTGTGCAGCAGGCGCTGCTCAAGATTTTGGAAGGCACCGTGTGCAACGTCCCCCCGCAGGGCGGGCGCAAGCACCCGAACCAGGAGTACATCCAGCTCAACACCGGCAACGTCCTGTTCATCTGCGGCGGGGCCTTCGTCGGGCTGGAGAAGATCGTCTCCGCCCGTGCGGGTAAGAAGGTGCTGGGCTTCGACCCGGCGGCCGAGTCCGAAAAGCCGACCGAACGCGACGAGCTTTTGCGCGAAGTTCAGCCCGAAGACCTCGTACGTTTCGGCATGATCCCCGAGTTCATCGGCCGTCTGCCGGTGGTCTCGGTGCTCGACGAACTGACGCAGGAAGATCTGGAGCACATCCTCCAGAACACCCGCAACTCGCTGACCAAGCAGTTCTCGAAGCTCTTCTCGATGGAGAATGTGCGCCTGCGCTTCACCAAGGATGCCATCGCCGCCATCGCCAAGAAGGCCCTGGAGCTCAAGACCGGCGCCCGCGCCCTGCGTGCCATCATGGAGCAGATCATGCTCGAGATCATGTACGAGATCCCGCAGGACGATACGATCGAGGAAGTCATCATCAGTGCCCCCGTCGTGCGCGGTACGCGCAAGCCCCAGGTCAAGCGCCGGGGACAGGAGGCCGAGGCCGACGAGCCTGCGGCCTGAGTGAATTTTGATTAAGGATAGCTTCTACTGCCGCAAACTTAAACTTATGGTTTGCGGTCCTAGGGTTAATCCTTATACGTGGGCGCATGTTTATGCGCTACGTTACACTTGCTTTTGCCGCCTGGCTGCTGGGGGTGCTGCCGGCGTCCGCGCTTGTTAATAGCGGTAATCCCGGGGGCAACCGCAGTGCTCCCACCGGTGTGAATGGTGAGCCGGCGGATCCCGGTTTCGCGTATGTCGGGCAGCTCGGAGCCGCCACGGGCGTTTATCTGGGCAATGGCTGGGTCCTGACTGCCCGGAATCTGCCGCCGAAGGACCTGACGGTCAACGGGACCACGTATCCCTGGGACGGCGTCAGCGATTACAAATTTCCCGATGCCGCCCTGCGCCTGTATCGTCTGGCGCGGTGGCCGGATATGCCCGCCCTGTCCATTTCCTCCAGCACTCCCGGCAAGGGGCAGCTCGTTGTCATGGTTGGAGCAGGCCGTCAGGCCGAAAGCCAGCTGACCTATTGGAATGTGAACCGTGCGGCGGGTGACGAGTGGGCTTGGGCCGAGGTTCCCAGCCGCGAGCTGGGCAACACCGCCGGTATCGTCTGCACCGGGGACTGCGGCCCGAGCTGGGGCACGAACCGCATTTCCGGTTTTTACCCGCACCCGAAGCTGGGGGCGCTCCTGGTGACTGACTTTTCGGACGGGCCGCCCCTGGGCACGGATTTCGAGGCGCAGGCGGTCAACTACGACACCGGTGGGGCCATTTTCGCCAAGACCGACGACGTCTGGGAACTGGCCGGGATCATCCTCACGGTGACCGAGCTTTACCCTGGTCAGCCCGAAGTCGTGCGCCCCGAAGGCAAATCCCTGCGCATCGGTTCGGCGGTTTACGGTAATCTGACCCTTTCGGTCAACCTCGCCCCCTACCGGCACCGGATCATGGAGATCACCGGCCTGAATGCCGCTTCGGCTCCCCGGGTTGCGCAAGATACGGCCCGGTAGTCCGGAAAAATGCAGACTTGAGAAAACAGGGCTTTCAGTCATTTTAGGCGGCAGACGCTTCTACCCCCATTATGTCTTTTCGAGTTCTTTTGTCTGCCTTGATGGCAGTGGTGCTGCCTGCCCTCGTCTCGCAGGCAATCGTAAATATATACGCCCCCACGGGTAATACCTCCGCCCCGACCGGTACAGGCGGCGAGCCCTCTGACCCGGGCTGGAACAGCGCGGGCGTGGTCAGTAACGGGACCGGAAACTCCTCCGGCGTATATTTGGGCAACGGTTGGGTGCTGACCGCCCGCCATGTCGGTGCGGGGACTTTCATTGACTCCAGTGGGACGAGCTATGCCTGGGATGGGGCGACCGCCCACGATATCACCGGGACGGACTTGACGCTGTTCAAGCTGGCCGAGACTCCGGAATTGCCCGCGGCGACGCTGGCGACTTCCGCCCCGACCACCGGCTCGCAGGTCGTCATGATCGGTAACGGTCGCAGCCCGACCTCGGACACGTCCACCCTTTACTATGTGGACACCGATACGGATCCCTATACTTGGAGTACGACACCTTTCGCGGGCTGGGATTCAACCGCCAGGGGCTACCTGACCAACAGCACGCTGGATATGCGTTGGGGGACCAACACCATTGAGGCTTACGGCTTTGGGACCGGCACGCTGAGCGGTATCGGCTATTACTTTTACACGGATTTTGACCTGACTGGCGGTACCACCTACGAGGCGCAGGCCGTGGCCCGGGATTCGGGCGGACCAGTCTTTTACTACGACGGAAGCCAATGGGTGCTGGCCGGGCTGATGGTGACGGTGGGAACCTTTTCCGGCCAGCCCAGTTTCTCGGCTTTTGGAGGAAACGTCACCTATGCCGTCGATCTGTCCAAATACGCAGACCAGATCAACGGACTGATTCCCGAACCTGCGCGATACGCGATGTTGGCCGGCCTGATCGCCGTCCTCGTGATTCCCCGGCTGCGGCGCAGACTTCGCTCCCCTGTCAACGCCTGAGCGGATTCCGCCAGGTAAAGCCGCTTCACTGACCCAGTGGAGGTACAAAAAAGCCTTGGGACCGGCGGCAGAAGGCCGCGCGCATCCCAAGGCTTGGAAATATCTCTGAGGCTATGGCTTACCAGATGCCGCGCTCGCCCTTTTTCAGGCTGAGGGCAAAGGCGGTGATCAGCTTGACCGTGTTCTCCACGTCGGCCAGGTCCACGACCTCGCTGGGTGTGTGCATGTAGCGCAACGGGATCGAAACCACGGCGGCGGCGACCCCCTCGCGGGCCATCTGGATGGCGCGGGCGTCGGTGCCGGTCGGGCGCGGCTCGCACTCGACCTGGTAGGGGATCTTTTCCTTTTCCGCGCAGGCCACGAGGCGTTCGAAGACGAAGGGGTTGATGTTCGGCCCGCGACCGATGATCGGTCCGCCGCCGAGCTTCTGCAGGCCGTACTGCTTCGGGTCGCAGTCGGGGTGGTCGGTGGCGTGGCCGACATCCACGGCGATACCGATGTCGGGCTTGACCGCGTAGCTGGCGGTGATGGCGCCACGGGTGCCGATCTCTTCCTGGGTGGTGGCCACGCTGACGACCTTGGCGGTGAGTTTCTTCTTCGTTTCGGCGAGGCGGCGCAGGGTTTCGCTGACCACGTAGCAGCCGCTCTTGTTGTCAAAGGCGCGGGAAGCGCCGACCGTGCCGTGGATCAGTTCGAAGTTGTGCTGGTAAACGACCGGATCGCCGATGGATACACGTTCCAGGGCCTCTTCCTGGCTCTTCGCGCCGATGTCGATCCACATGTCGTGGATTTCGGGGACCTTTTTGCGGTCCTCGGGGCTCATGAGGTGGATCGCGCGCTTGCCGGTGACGCCGGTGACGTCGCCCTTCTTGTTGAGCACAACCACGCGGCGACCGGGGATCATGATTTTGTCGTGGCCGCCGAGCACGTCAAAGTACACAAAGCCGTTCTTGTCGATATAGCGGATGATGAGGCCCAGCTCGTCCATGTGCCCGGCCAGCATGAGGGTCGGGTTGCCCTTCGGGTTGAGGGTGGCCAGACGGTTGCCCATGGCGTCCTTCTCGTAGGTGTCGGCGGCGGGCTTGAGGAATTTGTCCAGCACGGCCTGGGCTTCGTTTTCGGCGCCGGTGGGAGAGCGGGCGTCGAGCAGCGCTTGGAGAAAAGATGGGACGGTGGTTTGTTTTTTGGCCATAGGGGAGTAAAATGTCCAAAAACACGGCATTCGCAAAATGTTTTTTTGATGGGCAAGCGGCGCGCCTGCCTTATACCTCTTAATCCCTTACCCCGGAACCATTATGAGGATTTATCCCGCAATCGACATCAAGCACGGCTCCTGCGTCCGCCTGACCCAGGGCCTCGAAGACCAGGAAACCGAGTATTTTCACGATCCGCTGGAGCCGGCGCGCATTTTTAAGGCAGCCGGGGCGGAGTGGGTCCACGTGGTGGACCTCGACGGAGCCTTTAACGGCAAACCCGCGAATTTCTCCATCGTCGAGCAGATCGCCGCGCTCGGGCTCAAGGTCGAGTTCGGCGGGGGCATCCGCGAGCTGGTAGACGCCGAGGCGCTGCTGGAGGCCGGAGTCAGCCGCATCGTCGTGGGCACCCGCGCGTGCAAGGACCACGCCTTCGTCGAGGAACTGCTTAAGCGCTGGCCCGAGCAGCTCGCCATCGGCATCGACGCCCGCGAGGGCAAGGTCGCCGTGCGCGGCTGGGTCGAGGTGACCGACATGCCCGCCATCAGCTTTGCCCAAAAGCTGGCCGAGGCCGGCGTGCAGCGGATCATCTACACCGACATCAGCACGGACGGCATGATGGTCGGCCCGAACTTCGAGGGGCAGGAGGAAATGCTCAACGCCGTGCCGATCCAGGTCATCGCCTCGGGCGGAGTCAGCGACCTGCACGATCTCACCGTGTACACGGAGATGGCCGCCCGCTGCCCGAACCTCGATGGCGTCATCGTCGGCAAGGCCCTCTACGAAAAAAAGTTTACCGTGAAGGAGGCGCTCGACGTCGCCGCCGCCACGGTCTGAGCCATTTATCGCTTTTAGAAACAAGAAGAGACGGGGAGCCTTCCCCGTCTCTTTTGTTGTAAACACCTGTAAGTTTTCCGTCTGGCCTGGATCAAAGACGACTGAGTCGCGGCCCCGACGATGTGATTCCAACAAAAAAGAGCCATGACCCGGAAGGCTCATGGCTCTTGTACGAAAAGGTAGACGTGTGAGAGCGTGCGTCGGTGAACAAACGACGCGATCAGCGTAACCGCTTCGCGCGCTTATTTACTCTTAGCCTTACGCGCGGTCTTCTTCGCCACGCGCTTGACTGTTTTGCGGGCGTCTTTCTTTACGGCACGCTTCACCGCAGCTTTCTTGGCGACACGTTTGACGACGGTTTTCTTCGCCATTTTCGTGGCGGCCTTGCGGGCAACTTTCTTCGCCGCTTTACGGGCGACCTTTTTTGCGGCTGCCTTTTTCGTAGCCGTCTTCTTGGTCGCAACTTTACGCGCCGACTTTTTGGCGGTGCGCTTGCGGGCGGTTTTCTTTTTCGCGCCGTGGCGACCGGGGAAGGTCAGCTCGGCGATGCCGGACTTGTCCAGCTCTCCCAGCCCCTCGGCGGTCATGCGCTCGTATTGTTCCTTGGAAGCGGTGGCTACCGGGAGCGTGAGCTTGCTCTTGCGGGCGAGTTTGAGAGCGATGCCCGAGTCCTTGGCGGCGTGTGCGGCGGAGAAGAAACAGGCATGGTCGCGCTTGATCATGTCCTCGGCGTCGGTCTCGAGTACGCGGCTGTTGGCCCCGGTTTGCGAGAAAACCTGACGGAGCATCTCCAGGTCGAGCCCGAGTGCCTTGCCTAGTCCGAGCCCTTCGGCCAGCCCGGCGGTGTTGATGTTCATGACCATGTTGACGAGCGCCTTGACCTCGGCGGCCTTGCCCGCCTTGCCCACGTAGATAAGGTCCTTGCTCAAGTCCGCCAGCAGCGGTTGCACCTGGATGAAGACCTTCTCGTCCCCGCCGATCATGAGGTAGAGCGTGCCTTCGCGCGCCTGGGTGATGGACGAGGCCATGCAGCCCTCCAGCGTGCGCGCGCGGCGGCGGCGGGCGAGCTTCTCAATCTCGCGGTGAAGGTCCGGCGAGACCGTCGCGCAGTTGATGAAGATCGTACCGGTGGCCTTCTCCAGCAGGTTGTCGCGCTTGGCGGTGAAGATCTTCTTCATCGCGGCGTCGTTGGTGACGACGGTGATGACGACATCGGCGGCGGCGGTGACTTCGCTCAGCTTGGCCGGGGCGGCGCAGCCGAGTTCGCCGGCGAGGGCTTCTGCGGCGGGGCGGTTGACGTCGTACACGGCGCTGACGGCATAGCCGCAGTCCACCAGGCGTCGCGCCATGTTGGCGCCCATGCGACCCACGCCGACGAGGCCGACGGTGGGTTTCGTATTACGGGATTTTTTCTTTGGCATAATCAGCAATAACGAGCCTCCTCTGCCTCCGCAACTGCGGCGACGCAGAAATATGTGGGGCCCGTCTTTGGGAAAAGTGCGGCCTCAGCGTTTGGCGGGGGCGAGGAAGGGGTTGTGAACGCGCTCCTCGGTCACCGTCGTCATCGGGCCGTGGCCGGGGCACAGGATCGTCTCCGGCGGCAGGGTGAGAATTTTTTCGCGGTTGTTGCGCAGGGCGTGTTGCCACGCATTGGCCGCACCGCCCATGGAACCGGCGAAGAGCGAGTCGCCGACGATGGCCACGGTGCGCTCCAGTCCTTGCACGACATAGGTCATACCGCCGGGTGAGTGGCCGGAGGTGTTCAGCGCGAGGATGCCGAGCGAGGCCAGGGTGAAGCTCGCGCCCTCCTCGATGGCCTTCGCACCATCGGTGGGCTCATGACAGGAAATGTACGTGGCCGGGTTGCCGGTTTCCTTTTGCAGGCGTTCGAGGTCGGCGATGTGATCGCCGTGGGCGTGGGTGAGCAGGATCAGCTGGAGCGTGAGACCGTGCTCCTTGAGAGCCTTCAGGATAGGAGTGGCGTCGGCCCCGGTGTCAAAGACCACGGCATCGCGGCTCTTCGGGTCGTACACGAGGTAGGCGTTGACGGTCATCTCCTCGTAGCCGGGCACGGGGTAGGGCGTGTTAAAGGCCAGTAGCCCGTTGAGCCGGACCTCCTCGGGCTGATAGCGGCCAAGGGCGAGATCGACCAGCGCATTGGCGTTCAGGTGCAGGGCGGGGGCGACAGCGCGCAAGGCGGCCTCGTCGGTGCCGCCGTTTTTGAGGGCATCAAGACTCTCCTTGCTCAAGCCGGTTTTTTCACTTAGCTGTTCGTCCGAGAGGCCGAGTCCGCTTTGTGCCTTGCCAATGACGTCTTCGGCTTTGTCTTCGAGATGTAAGCCCATGCCGCTATCCTGCAAATTTTCACAATCTATGACAAGAGTATTCCCGATTCTCGCGGGCCTGATCGCGCTGTTGCTGGCGGGCTGCGCCACCTCCGATGTGCCTTACACCCGGATCGCGGTTCCATCGACGGCGCCCCGCCAGATCGAGCCGGTGGCGCACTTTCATTCTCACCTGATCAACGAGGGATCGGGGATCGTCAAGAGCACCCGCTATGAGGGTGTGTATTGGACGCACAATGACAGTGGCGACCGGCCTCGCATCTTTCCCGTGACGCTGCAAGGTGAGACTGTGGCCATGGGCGATGGCATGGGCATCCCGGTCGAGTATGCACAGAGCCGCGACTGGGAGGACATCGCCTCGGACCACAAGGGCAATCTCCTCATCGGTGACTTTGGTAACAACGCCAACCGCCGCCAGGACCTGTGCGTGTACGTCGTGCCCGAGCCCGACCCGAGCGACGCCAGCCAGGTCATCGCCAAGCGCACCATCCCCTTCCACTTCCCCGAGCAGAAGGAGTTTCCGCCCGCGGCGGCGAACTTTGACGTGGAGGCGCTCTTCGTTGCCAAGGATACCTGGTACGTGCTGACCAAGCACCGCGCCGACGCCGATACCTGCCTGTACCGCTTTGACACCTATCGCGAGGACCGCTCGAACGCGCTCACGCTCGTCTCCAGCTTTGGCGCGCGGGGGATGGTTACCGCAGCCGACGCGCTGGCGGACGGCAGCCGGGTGGCCGTGCTCGTCTATGACAACGTCTGGGTCTTCGAGCCGCCACAGGGGGATGTAAGCCGCCTGACCGAAGGCAAAATCTACTGGCGTCCCTACCGGCTCGGCCAGTGTGAGGGTATCTGTTTTATCGACGCGGACACCTTGCTGGTGACCAACGAGGCCGCCGACCTCTTTGTCATCCCGATCACGGACCTGATCCAGGTACAGTAAGGGAAGGCTTTTATCTGGGATTTGCGGTCTTGCCATCGCTGGCGTTTTGACCTCTGCTACCCGTTTCTTGCCCTCGCTCAGGTGGCGGAATTGGCAGACGCACTGGACTTAGGATCCAGTGGCCGCAAGGCCGTGCGGGTTCGAGTCCCGCCCTGAGCACCAATATGGCGCGCATGCGACATTGAGCTAGCAGCAGGGCTGAACGTGTGGCCCCTTGGGGCTTAGTCTTCGGCGAGGGCTTCGAGGGCTTCCTCCTTGATCCCGTAGGACTCTTTCAGGAAGAATGCGGCCACGATCCCGAGCAGCGCGATGACGGGCATGCTCAGCAGCGCGACGCGGAAGTCGTCCACCGTGTAGACCGGATGGATGGCGCCACCGGTGCGCAGGTCGAGAATCCATCCGACGAGGGGCTGGAAGATACCGCCGATGAGCATAACCACGAGGTTGCAGAAGGAGATCGCGGTAGCCGAGGCCCAGTCCGGGTTGTGCTCCAGGCTGCTGACGAAGCAGACGATCTGCGCGCTGGAGACCAGTCCGAGCATGAGCAAGAGCGCGCTGCATTCCCACAGGCTCATGTGGCTGACGGTCAGCATGACCGCGCTGATGGCCGCCGTGGCGATGAGGGAGACGAGCAGGACGGGTTTGCGCCGACCCAGGCGGTCGGAGATCACACCCATGACCGGGCCGCCCACCAACCAGCCGACGTAGAGAAAGGAAATCGCGCTGGCCGCGGTGCGGTCATTGGCCCCGGTGAGGGTTTCCACGTATTCGTCGCCCCAGAGCGCGCCGAAGACGCTGAGGTTGAAAAACAGAGCCGCGCCGATCACACCGATGATCCAGCTTTGTGGATTCTTGACCACGGCCTTGAGCCCGCGCCAGACGGTGCAGGCTTCCTCGTCCTCCGGGACGACCCAGGGCGGGGGCTTCGGGATGACGATCCACATGATCACAGCGATGACGATTCCGCCGACACCGCAAAAAGTCCAGGTCTGGTGCCAGCCGACGGCGTTGTACAGCTCGACCAGCGGGCGCTGAGCGAAGATGGCGCCGGTCATTCCGAGGGCGGTCGTCAGGCCGGAGAGCATGGCCACGCGGTTACCCGGGAACCAGACCGTCGCCAAGTGCATACAACCGACGAAGGCGAAGGCCGAGCCGAAGCCCATGAGTGCGCGGCCCAGGCCGAAGCCCCAGATGTCCGGCAGGAGAATCGTTAACAGGCAGCCCAGAAAGCACAGCAGCGCGGCGGGCACCAGCACGCGCCGCACCCCGAGTTTGTCCAACAGCAGCCCGACCGCGATCTGCATCGGGGCGTAGATGTAGTAGTAAATCCCGGTTGCGAACCCGAAGACCCCGGCGCTCACGCCATAGACCTCCTGCAGATCCTTTTCCATGACGGAGGGCCCGACGCGGACGAAAAACTCGTACAGGTAAAAGAGCGCGGCGCTGCTCCAGATGAGCCAGGAACGCCAGTTCCCGGGCGGGCCTTCGCCGGCGGCGTAAGTTTTTCGAGTGACAGGGCCAGACATGCTAAAGCGGGTTCGAAGGGAGCTTGCGGGAAATGCTCTCCCGATGCCAGCAGATATCCCGCCGATTTTAAGACGATTTTGCGCGGCCTTGATAAAATCTGATCCCGAGGGGCGCTGTGGGCCTGGCGCTTTTGCAGGCGAGGCCCTTAGAAGGGCAGGGCGTCGGCCTGCTTCAGGAGCGGGTCGTCATGCCCGCGCATGACAGCGAGAAGCCGGTCAGCCATTTCGCTGAGCGCCTGTTTGACCTCTTCGCGATAGGGCGGGGAGAGGGCACCCGCGCCGAGCAGGTTGGCGGTTTCGCCGGGGTCTTTCTCTAGGTCGTAAAAGGCCGAACTCCACGGCGAGCGAAAATCCGCGATGAGCTTCCAGCGCTCGCCGCGCAAGGCGCGCAGACGGGCCCTGGCGTAAATGCACATATCGTACTCGGAGTAAACGGCATCGCGCCACGGCGTGCTTTTTCCGAAAAGCAGTGGGGCGAAGCTGCGGCCTCGTCCGGTGCCGGAGGCGGGAGTCGGGCAGCCCGTCAGCTCCAACAGCGTGGGGAACCAGTCCACGTCGGAGACAAGCTGCGGCAGGCGCAGGCCGGGGGCGATGCGTCCGGGCCAGCGCACGAGGGCGGGTACGCGCAGAGAGGGCTCGGAGAGATTCGGCTGCCAGCGGTTGCCGGTCTCGTTGTCGCTGGCGCGGGTGGCCCAGATACCGTTGCCTTTATGCCAGAGGCCGTTGTGCCCCATCATATAGCCATGGTCGGCGCTGAAGATGAAGAGCGTGTCGTCGTCGAGTCCGTTTCGGTCCAGTGCCTCGAAGACCCGCCCGACCATGCGGTCAACGCCCGCCACCGCGGACATGTATAGACGCATGCGCTCGTGCAGCGCCTCGGTGTCCACGTCCGGCACGTCCGTCTCGGGCAGTGTCAGGGTGGTGTCCGCGAACAGCTCTTTTTCGCTCGCCGGGATCGGTTCCCAGGGCGAGTGCGGCTGGCGCAGATGCAGCGAGATCAGAAAGGGTTTTTGTTGGTCGGAGTCGCCTCCTTGCCCGGAGCTGTTGCTTTCTCTTCCGTGCGCGTCGAGAAAGGCTACGGCTTGGTCGGTCAGGATGTCGTCGCAGTAGCCGGAAAAGGTGCGCACTTCGCCGTCTTCCTCGAACTCCGGGTCGAGCGGGTTGACGCCGCCGCCGGTCAGTCCGAAAAAGCTCTCGTATCCGTTGCGGCAGGGATGGAAGCGCCGCTGCGGATCTTGTGTCCAGTCGCCGATGTGCCACTTGCCGACGAGGGCGTTGGTGTAGCCGTGCTCGGCGAGGACGGAGGGCCAGGTCGGGATGCTGCCGTCCAGCCCTATGTCCGCCCACTCGGGCGTGTAGGCGGGGTGTTTCGGGTTGGGGATGAAGTCGGGCACGCGCGTCTCGGTGCTATATCGTCCAGTCATCATGGCCGCGCGGGCCGGGCTGCACACCGGGGTCGAGCAGAAGCAGTTCTCCAGCAGCGCGCCTTCGCGGGCGAGGCGGTCGAGGTTGGGTGTGTGGGCCTCGGCGTTGCCATAGGCGCCGATGGTCCAGGCGGCCTGGTCGTCCACGTAGATAAAAACGATGTTGGGCTTGCTGCTCATGGTGGCGGGGGGGAGCGTGGTCAAAATAGTGGCGCTCATGTCGCAGGTGCGGAGCGCGGAGGAAACGGAGTTCAGCTCGCGGCGGCCATGGAGGCGTCGTGGGCCGCGAGCAGTTTTTCGAGGCGTGCGCGCTCGGCGGCGCAGGCGGGGTCGGCCCAGCGGTTGTTCACCTCGTCGGGATCATTGCGCAGGTCGTAAAGCTCGCCGTATTCACGATTTGGATACGCGACGAGCTTCCACTCGCGGGTGCGGATCATGGCGACCTTTTCGATGTCGGGAAGCATGTTGCAGCCACCGTGCTCGGCGAAGACATACTCGCGCGCGCGGGCTTCGCCCTGGAGGACGGAAAGGGCGGAGCGGGCAGAGCCGGGCTTGTCGAGTGTGAGCCCGGCGAGCTCGAAGATCATCGGCACGAGGTCCATCTGTGCGGTCAGCGCCTGCGAACGTTCTCCGGCGGGCAGGCGGCCCGGGGCCCAGGCGATGGCGGGGATGCGGGTGATGCAGTCGTACATGGTCCACTTCTGGATCTGGCCGTGGTCGCCGAGGGCGTCGCCGTGGTCGGAGGTGAAGACGACGACGGCGTTGTCGAGGATGCCCTTGGCCCGCAGGTGATCGAGGATCTGCCCGACCTGCTCGTCGATCAGGGCGACATTGGCGGCGTAGTATTTGCGCAGGCGCAGGAGTTGTTCACGGCTGGGATGGTCGCTCCACATGATCCCGTCGTGGTTGCCGTGGATCATGATGTCGCGGTACGTGCTCAGCGGCGGGATGTCCTTACCCGCGTCGTAGTCGGGCGGCAGGGGCAGCGAAGACTCGTCGATGAGATCGAGGTACTCGGGCGGAGGATCATAAGGCGTGTGCGGACCGGGGAAGCCGATCTGGAGAAAGACGGGCTTGTCGTCGAGGTCGTCGATGAGCCACTTGGCCATGTCGGGCACGAAGTGGTCCCAGTGCAGGTCCTTCTCCAGCGGCCAGGCGATGGCGCCGAGCGCGGTCGTGTACTCGGGGTGTTCCTTGTACGTGAGGCGGGTGGGCGGGTGGATGCCGCGCTGTTTGAGGTGCTTGTCCCAGTCGTCGTAAAAGCGCGGCGTGGAGAAACGGTCCTTGTTCTCGACGATGAAACGCTGGTCGAAGCCGCAGGGCGCGTCAAAAGGCTGGGTGTGCATCTTGCCCACATTGAACGTGCGGTAACCGGCGGCCTGGAGCTGGCTGACCCAGGAGGTGGCCCAGCGGTCGCCGTTTTTCATCGGGCCGATGCTTGAGGGCCAGTCGGTGTTGAAGAAGCTGGCGCGCGAGGGCACGCACGAGGGGGCGGCGCAGTAGCATTGCTCGAAGAGCACACCCTCGCGGGCGAGGCGGTCGAGGTTCGGGGTGTGGCCCCAGCCGCCGGTGGCGCAGGCGAGCGCGTCCCAGCGCTGCTGGTCGGTCATGATGAGGATGATGTTGGGCGGCTGCTCGGGCATGGGAAAAGGGAGGGTTGCTGGGATGAATGTCAGGGGTGGGTGGTCGGCGGGCGTTTGTGTGAGCGGTTGCGCTGATTTTAAGTATCCGCTGGGATGCCGTTAGCGAAAAGCTTAAGGAACTGTCAGAGTCGGTAAATGATGCGCACGATCCGGTAAGGGAAAACGTCAGCCCGTTTCGGTCTGGCGGTGGCGGCGGCGGAACTCGCTCGGGCTGAGAGTGGCGTGGAGCCGGAAGCAGCGGTTGAAGTTCGAGAGGCTGCCGTAGCCGCAGGCGAAGGCGATCTCGGAGACGCTCAGGGGGCTCTCGATCAGCAGGCGGCTGGCGCGGGCGATGCGCACCTCGTTGACGAAGTGCGTGAAGGGCTTGCCCGCCATTTTCCGAAAATAGCGGCTGAAGGCCGACAGCGACATACCCGCCGCGGCGGCGGCGCGGGGCAGGTTGATCTCGCCGTCGAGGTGCGCCAGCACGTAGTCGTACACGCGGCTCATGCGTCGGCTGGCCTGCTTGTCGAGCTGGGGCAGGAAGCCCTCCGAGCCGAGGACTTCGCTCTCGGTCGCCGGGTCCGCCAGCGTGGCCAGCAGTTGCAGCAACTCCAGCAGGCGTGGCAGGCCGCGTAGTTCCTGGAGCGCGCGCAGGCGCTCGCTGGCGCGGGTGAGGGCTTCGCCGTGGATACGCAGTCCGCGGCTGGCGCGAGCGAGCAGGTCGAGGATGGGGCGGGTCTCCTCCAGCGTTTCCAGGGCGGCGGCCAGCGGCTCGCGCCGGAACTGCACCACGCGTGCGTGCGCGTGCTCGTCGGTGGCGCTGGCTGGCGGGCTGTAGAAGCAGTGGGGCAGGTCTGCGCCGATGACGTAGAGCTCGCCGGGGCCGAAGGGCGTGATGCGGTCACCGATAAAAAGCTCCCCGGTGCTGCCCTCGATCAGCGTGATCTCGTACTCCGGGTGGTAGTGCCAGGGGGTGGTGAAACGCGGCTGGCGGAACTCCCGGACGACGAAGGACCGGTTGACCGCCTCGGGGATGCTTTCCAGTTGGGCCTGCATGGGAGTATGCCGTAAGTTTTAATGAATTGCCCTGAAAAAGCGAACAAAACCGTAATTTGGGCAAAATAGTGTCAGTCTGGGGCAAGCGGCAGGTAGCGGAAAAGTGTCAGTCTGGGGTATGCTAATACCATCCTCCTGATAAAACAGGACTGCCCCGTATCTGCCCCGATTCCCCGTTTGCCGGGTGACGCATGGACGCGTTGCCGATGGGGTGGGGCGAGTCCGGGGCGGTCGGCGAGGCCCACTTAACCCTCAAGCCCGTTTATATACCATCATGAAGAACATGTCTGATTTCCCCAAGTTGGGTGTCGCCAGCGAGATTATCCAGGAACTGGTCACGCCCCGGCGCGCCGCCCCCGTCACGAAGATCGGCATGGTCGGCGTCGGCCTGAAAATGCACTTCGTGTGGGCGGAGGCTTCGCGGCTGTACCGCGAGGCTTGCGCGAAGGTCCGTGGCCTGCTCGATCCCGAGCACTTCGAGCTGCTCGCGCCGGACGAGGCCTTCGAGTCGCCGGACGCGCTGCTGGCCGCCCTCGACCAGCTCAAGGCGCAGGGCGTGAGCGCGGTCATTCTTTTCCACGGCTCGTACACGGCGGGCGAGATCGGCTCGGAGATGGGGCGTTGGCTGCGCGACCACAACCTGCCCGTGCACAGCTGGGCGTATCCGGAGGTTAAGGGCGGCCGCCTGACCGCGAACAGCCTGTGCTGCCAGAATTTTGTCCTCAACGCCTTCAAGCGCCTCGGCGTGCGCTACTCGTGGATGTTCCGCGACCCCGAAGCGCCCGAGGTGGCCGGGGAGATCGGCGTCTTTGCCCGCAGTGTGCGCGCCCTTTCTCGGCTGCGCCATGGGCGGGGGCTCGTCGTCGGCACCGGGCGCGTGCCGGGCTTTTACGATGCCGAGTGCGACGAGCTGGCGGTGATGGACCGCTTCGGGTTCCGCTTCGACCGGCTGGGGCTCGAGTACGCCTTTGACCGGGCGAAGAAGTTCTCCGACGCGCAGGTGGCCAAGGTCCGCACCGCCGTGACGGAGTCGAAGCTGTGCGCCTTTAACAACGTCCCCGCCGACCAGGCCGACCTCACGCTCCGCCTCGCGCTGGGCACGCTGGAGCTGGCTGCCGAGGGCGGGCACATCGCCTGTTCGCTCAAGTGCTGGCCCGAACTTTTCGACCTCTACAAGTGCTCCGCCGACGGCGCGCTCTCCCTGCTCAATGACCAGGGCCTGCCCGCCGCTGACGAGAGCGACATGAACGGCCTGCTGTCCATGTGCGCCACGCACCTGCTCCACGACGGGGCCACGCTGCCTACGCTGATGGACATCTCGCTGCTCGACCCGGCGCGCAACGTTCTGGGTTTCTGGCACTGCGGCGGCTCGGCCACGCGTCTGCTGCGCGAGGGCACCAAGTACGAGGCCCGGCGGCACTCGATCCTGGAAAACGCCGACGAGGAAACCGCCTGGGGGCTGCTCATCGAGCAGTTGCTCGAACTGGGCCCGGTCACCGTGACCCGTTACCAGTCGCCCGACAGCGCACGCGCGCTGGTCTTTGAGGGCAACGTGGTGGACTCGCCCATGGCCTTCCGCGGTACCTACGCCGATGTCGAGCCGTGCGCTCCATACACCGCCGAGCAGATCATGGGCACGATTCTCGACCGCGGCCTCGACCACCACTGGATCATGGCGCGGGGGCATTTTGCTCAGGACTTGAAGCGTTTGAACCATTGGCTCGGTGTCGAAACGCTCGCCATCTCCAATCCCGGCGGCTCCTGCGGGGCCAGCCTGTAACCGTAACGGAGGTTTTCCATGACAACACGCAACGCATACGACGTGATCGGGGTGGGCTTCGTGACCGTGGACTGCCTCTGGCTCACGCCGGAGAAGCTCGTTCGCGGCGAAAAGCACGAAGTCTCCGACATGGTCCTGCAAGGCGGCGCTCCCGCCGGGAGCACGAGCGCCCAACTGGGCCGCCTCGGCTACCGGACGGGCTTCCTCGCCTGCCTTGGGGACGACACCCTCTCCGGCATCGCCCGGCAGGAGTTCCGCGCTAACGGCGTGGACGATGGGCTCTTCCAGGTGCACGCCGACGCCTCGCCCGCGCTGGCGCTGTGCGAGGTGGATCTCCGCACCGCCGAGCGCACCGTCTATTACAACCTCTCGCGCTACCGCCATCTCCAGACCGAGGACATCCCGATGGAGACACTGCGGGCGGCCCGCGTGCTCATCATGGACAGCTTCGAGATCGACGCGGTGGAGACGATCCTCAATGGCGTCCAAGGCTCGCCCGTGCGCACGGTGCTCGACCTTGAGCACGGCTCGAACGAACAGCTCAAGCGCTGCATCGCGCTGGGCACGGACGTGATCCTGCCGTGGGTTTCGGTCCGGGCGCTGACCGGCAAGGAGGACCCCGAGTCCGCCCTGCGCGAGATTGCTTCGTGGACGCGGGCGCAGGTCGTCGCGACGGATGGGATGCGCGGGAGCTGGGCGATTTCTCCGGAGGGCGAGCTGCTGCATCAGCTTCCCTTTGACGCCCCGGCGGTGGACAGCACCGGCTGCGGCGACGCCTACCACGGCGGCTACGCCGTCGGCCTGCTGGAGGGCTGGCCGTTGGCTGTGCGCATGGAGTACGGCTCGTGGGTCGCCGCCCAGGTCGTGCAAAAGCTCGGCGGCCGCACCGGCCTGCCGACCGCGCAGAACCTCGGCCAGCACGACTTCTCCGCGCTGAGTGCGCCGACCCGCGCCGCCGTGGAGAAACTCGCCCGCGAGGGCGCCACGACAACCGCTTCACTTCCTCTCTCCGAGCGATGAAAATCCTTTCCCACCGCGACGATGTCCTCGCCCGCCTGCAAGGCGCTCAGCGGGCGCAACAACCGCTCTTTTGCCCCAACGCCGAATCCCCGGACGAGATTCAGGGCCTGCTGGCCGGGGCCGAACGCTTCGCCTGCGAGCGCGGACTGGAGCGGGTTACGCTCGGCATGGGCATTACCGCCTCCTACCCGGAGCATGCGCAACTGATGCGGCTTTACCAGCCCGCCCCGGGCGAGTTCGGCGAGGCGGTTTCGCTGGTCGAGACGGCGCACCTGTGGCTGGACGGGATCGAGCTGTACGCCCGGCCCGGACGCTTCCCGCATGTGGAGGTGATCCCGTTTCTCGACCACGGCTGGGCTCCCGATCCGCGCGACCGGGCGGTCATGGATGACGCGGCGTTTCAGGAGCGGATGGGGATTATCATGTTCGACGCCAGCGCCTATGAACTGGAGGAGAACGTCCGCCTCACCCGCGCTTACGCGGAGCGCGTCGGCGGGCGGGTCGTGGTCGAAGCCTGCCCGGACAAAATCCTTTCCCACGCCCAGCTCGAAAAAGCCGGGCCCGGTGCCGCACAAGTGCTGACGGACCCGGCGGTGGCGGCGGACTTCGTGCGCCGCACCGGGGTGGACCTGATCGTGCCCAGCCTCGGGACGGAGCACCGCGGCGAGCCCGGCGCGAACATCTACTATCGGCGCGAGCTGGCCCGCGAACTGACCGCGCAGGTTGGCCCGATCCTGGCCCTTCACGGCACGAGCAGCCTCGGCGGCAAGCTTTCCACCGTGGGCGAGGACGGCATCTGCAAGGTCAACTTCTACACCGCCATGGCCACCGGCGCGAGCAAGCGCCTCTACGCCGACTGGCAGTCCCGCGAGGCGCTGACCATCGGCGTGGCTTCCGGCGCGTATGTCTATGCGACCCGCCGCGACGCCTGCGCCGAGACTTGCCACCAGATGCTGACGATTCTCGCGGGAGCTTGATTTGTGTGCTGGGGCATTGCCAAGGCCATGCCTGGCGTTCATAACCAAAGACTGCTATGCCCAAGCCGCCGAATATCCTTGTCCTGTTGACCGATGACCACGCCCAGTGGGCGCTTAGCGTGTACGGCGATCCGCTCGTGCGCAATCCGCACATCGAGCAGCTCGCCGCCGAGGGCGTGACTTGCGACGAGGCCTACACGCCTTGCCCGGTGTGTTCCCCGGCGCGGGCGAGTTTCTTCACCGGCGGGCAGGCCAGCCAGCATGGTATTCACGACTGGCTGGCGGAGCACCTCGGCGCACCGCAAAACCTCGACGGCCAGATGACGCTGGCTCAGCGGCTGCAAAAGGCCGGTTACCGTACCGGGCTCGTGGGCAAATGGCACTGCGGCAAGGGCAATATCCCGCAGCCCGGTTTCGACTATTACTTTTCCTACACGTCCGGACAATACCCGCACCGGGGGACGCTGCGTTTCACTGAGATGGGCGAACCGCGCGAGTACGAGGGCTACAACTCCGACCCGATTGTGGACAAGGCATGCGAGTTTCTCGCCGTCGAGGACGAGCGACCCTGGTTCCTGTTCGTGGGCCTGGTGAACACACACAGCCCGTTCTGCGACCACCCCGAGCACCTTGTGCAGCCCTACCGCGACGCGCTGGCGAAGCTGCCGGTCGAGCGCCCCGCCATCCCCGCCGACTACGATTGGGCGCGCTTCGCGCTGCCGAAGGAGGACGACAAGGCTCGCGAGTGGCTGGCCCAGTACTACGGCGCGGTCACGGCGATTGACGAGGCGTTTGGAAAAATCCGCGCCGCCGCCCCCGACCAGCCGACGCTGACAATCTACACCGCCGATCACGGTCACATGAACGGCCAGCACGGCCTCTACACCAAGGGCAACGCGACGGGGCCGCAGAACTTTCTGGAAGAGTCGGTGCGCATCCCGTTGGTCATGTCGCTTCCGGGAACGCTCCCGGCGGGCGTCCGGGATACGGGCTTCATCGACCACTGCGACCTGCACCTGACCCTGCTGGAGGTGGCCGGGGCCGAGGTTCCGGCACCGGAGCGCGAGGCGTTGCCGGGCGTTTCTCAGTGGGAGCGCCTGCGTGGCAAGGATGTGCCGGAAAAAACGTATCAGTTTTTTGAATACGGAAACGCCCGTGCGGTGAAGGACTGCCAGTACAAGCTGATCGAGCGTTACGCCCCCTACGAGGGGCCGCTTCAGGTGGAGCTGTACGACCTGGTGGGCGACCCGGACGAGACGTGCAATCTGGCCGGGGACGGGGAATTCGCACCCGTGCGCGAGGCGCTGCTCGATGAGCTGCACTGGTACTTTAATCGCTACGAGAAGCCGGAGTTTTCGGCCAAGCGCATTCTCGATCAGCCCCCGCATAACCCGTGGGAGCCGTGGCGTCTGGAGCGTCCGGCGGGCGTGCCGTCCGGCGGTGTTCATTTCACCGACCTGGGGAAAAAGAATTAAGCTTGGAAATCTTGATCCTCCTCTTGGTGGCAAGCGCTGTGAAACCCGCTGAGGCCGCTCCTTACCGAGCGAACAGCTCGCTGCGGAGCTTCCTGTAGTAGGGACTCTCGACGGGGCGGTCGGCCAGCTCGTCGTTCGTCTCGCGCATCCATTGGACGAGGCGGTTGCGCAGGTCGGCCTCGACTGCGGCGAGTTCGGCCCGCCCGGCGAGGTTGTCAAATTCGTCCGGGTCCGCCTCCAGATCGTAGAGCTCGAAGATCGGGCGCAGGGAAGTGTACTTGCGCGCGTTGGCGCAGTAGATGGGGGAGCGCAGGATGTCCGAACCGGCGTCGTAGCAGGTGTTGACCTCGAAGTTGACGATGTACTTGTAGCGCTCGGTGCGGATGCAGCGGATGGGGTCGTAGCTGCGGTGGTAGGTCTTTTCCGCGAATATTTCCGTGCGTGGGCCGGGGGTGCCCTCGCGCAGGCAGGGGGCGAAGGACTTGCCCGCAAGCCCCTCGGGCGTGGGCAGGCCCATCAGCTCGCAAAGGGTGGGGAAGGCATCGACATTGCTGAAAAGGTTCTCGCGCACGGCTCCGGCGGGGATGCCGGGTCCCTTCACGATGAGTGGTACCTCGATGCCGGGGTCGTAGAGGCTGCACTTGGCCCGGGGCATGGCCAGGCCGTGGTCGGAGGTGAAGAGGATAAACGTGTTGTCGGCCTCCCCACTGGCTTCGAGTGCCTTGAGAATGCGTGCCACGGCCGCATCGACCTCGCGGATGGCCCCGTGCAGCGCCCGGAACTCGCTCTGCGCGGCCGCGATGCCCTCGGGTGTATCCTGCGGGATGTAGGGCGGGATCGAGGTGACCTCTTCGTCCACCGGTGTGGCGCCTCCGTAGTTAAAGGGGCGGTGCGGCTCGAAGATGCCGACACTGAGGAAAAACGGGCGCTCCCGGTGTTCCCGGCGCCGGGCCAGGTAGTCCTCGCACACGCCGGCCAGCTCGTCCACCGGGCGGAAGCACAGGCCCTCGTCGCGGGTGCAGATGCGCCCGTAGCCGAGCTTATCCACGCTGTCATCCTCATGGTAGCCGCCCACGAGCAGCGTTTCGTAGCCCTGGTCGCCGAGATAGCGCGCGAGGTGAGTTCCCTTGCCGGTCATGGACCAGGCAAAGGTGGCGTGCGTCAGCCCGAAGACCCCGGTTTGGTGCGGGTAGTAGCCGGTCCAGAGAGCGGCGCGGCTGGGGCTGCAACCGGGCGAGGTGCAGAAACTGTAGCGAAAGAGCGCGCCCTCGGCGGCAAGACCATCGATCGCCGCACTGGGGGAGTCATTCCTCCCGTAGCAACCGAGGTGCTGGCCCAGGTCGTGACAGTGCAGGATGATCAGGTTGGGCGGGGGCTTCATGAAATGATGACGCCCATTTTTGGCATCGATGTCAATAATAAGGCGAAAGTTTGTCTTTTCCGGATAGCTGTGTGGGGAAGGGACCGCGGGGAAACGGGACTATGGTTTTTTCGCTTTCTCCTTGCGTGTGAGCAACTAAAGGACTTATAAAAAGACATCAATGCCGTTAGGGCCCTGTCAGTAGCCATCCTTAATTTAGTGTCACATGAGTACCATTTACCAGGTGGCGGAGGTCGCCAATGTTTCCCCGAAAACCGCCGCCCGTATCCTCTCGGGAGCCTCCAAGCGCTCGAAGCATAAGGACCGGGTATTCGCGGCGGCGGCCAAGCTCGGTTACGTTCGCAACCAACAGGCGGCGAACCTGCGCAGCGGCTCCTCGCAGGTCATCGGTATCGTGGTGCCGGGCATCAACAATCCGACTTACGGCCAGATCATTCAGGCCATGCACGACGCCTGCCTGAAAGAGGGCTTTTCGATTTTGCTCTCGTGCAGTTTTGGCAATCCGGACGACGAGTTGCGGGCGCTTCAAACGCTCCAGACTTATCGGGCAGATGGCGTCATGCTAAACTCTTCCGAACTTTCGGCCTCTCCGCAGGCGTTGGAACTGTGCCAGCGCATGCTCGACGCGGGTAAGCCCGTCATCTTCAGTGGGGTGAGCGAGCCGGGTATCCCGGCCGATATGATCGGCCTGCACAACGAGGCGGCCGTGGCCAAGGCCGTGCGCTACCTCATCGCGAAGGGGCACCGAAGGATCGGCTTCGTCGGGGGCCGTCGCGAGACCGAGGCCATGAAGCAGCGCCATGCCGGCTACGTCAAGGCGCTGGCCGAGGCGGGGCTGGAGGTGCCCGGGGATTTCTCGCTCTTCAGTGACGGTTCGCTGCCCTCGGTCAGCAAGCAGGTCACGCGCGTTATGCTCCAGTATCCGCCCGCCGAGCGGCCCACGGCCTTTGTCTCCGGGAACGACCTGCTGGCCATCGCCGCGATGCGGGCCATTCATCAACTTTCCCTGAAAATCCCTGAGCAGGTGGCGATCGTCGGTTTTGACGATATCGACCTGGCGGAGATACTGACCCCCGCGCTGACCACCCTGCGCCAGCCGCAGGAGCAGATGGCCCTCGACTGCACCAAGCTCATGATCGAGCGCATCCGCTCGAAGGACGTCAGCTCGCCGCAAAAGCTCATGTACGAGCCTGAGCTGGTGATTCGGGATTCGGCCTGAGCGGCTGCTTTCAGCTCACGATTTTTTAATCCGGTCAGCTTGCCTGTCGGCGAGCATGCGGAAGCTTCGCGAAGGTGAGGTGATCGGCTTGTCCGAACCACTGATACCGGTGACTCTGAGCGTTGCTCCCTGGGAGGACGGGTAGCCTTCATGGGGCGACGGAGGTGGGGGAGATTCTCGTACTTGAATGAATATGCATCCCGGGGACAATTTTTTCCGGTGATTTAAACTGTTTCCATAGAACCGCATCGGATTCAAGGGGCATGAAATAGGGTTTGGGATCGATGTCTTTTGTGTTGACATCGATGCCTGAATTTGAACTTTCAAGGACATGGATAGCGAAATCCTACGCAAAAAAATCCTGGCCGGATGGCTAGGGAAAGCTATCGGTGGCACTTTAGGTGGCCCTTTCGAGGGGGTCATGGACGTTCTGTCGCTCGACTTTTATGATCCGGTACCGGCCGAGGCTATGCCCAATGATGACCTGGACCTGCAACTGGTCTGGATCCATCATCTGCGCACGCAGCGCTGCCGCGAAGTTACGCCTGAGACCCTGGCGCAGGCCTGGATCAAGCACGTGCAGTTCCCCTTTGACGAGTACGGGGTGGGCATCCGCAACTATCGCCGCGGTATGCCGGCGGCCGACTGTGGCTGGTACGACAACTACTTCGGAGAATGCATGGGCGCGGCCATTCGCAGCGAACTGTGGGCGGCTCTGGCTCCCGGGGACCCCGAGCGGGCGGCGGGCTTTGCCTGGGCTGATGCGGTGTTTGACCACTCCGGTGACGGTGTTTGGGCGGAAGTCTTCCTGGCGGCGCTTCAGTCGCTGGCCTTTGTGGAGTCCGACCCGGATGTGCTGCTTGATCGCAGCCTGAAGTTCCTGCCAGCTGAGAGTCGGGTGCGCCGTGCTGTGCAAATGGCCCGCGAAGGATGTCAGGCAGGCAAGGAATGGCTCGTCATTCGTAACGAGATTCTGGCCGCTGTCGGGATGACAAATTTCACCGATGTCGCTTGTAACCTGGGCTTTACCGTTTTGGGCTGGCTCGCGGGTAAGGGTGACTTCGGCAAGTCGCTCTGCATTGCCACCAATTGCGGCTACGACACTGACTGTACGGCAGCGACCCTCGGGGCGTTGCTGGGGATCATCGATCCGGATTCGATTCCGCAGAAGTGGATCGACCCGATCGGCGACAAGGTCGTCGTGTCGGACCCGATCGTGGGCATCGTACAGCCGCGCACGCTGGACGAACTGACGGAATGGACGATCGAGCTGGCAGACCAGCTCAAGGATGCCCGCCCCGTGGTCGGCCCGGTTCGCCCCTGTACGCCCGTGGAGGCTGAGCAGGCCGTCCGCAGCTATACGGTTGCGGTGGACCCGGTTCTCAATGGCGCTTTTACCGCGGAGGCCGCTCCGACTCTGGCCGATCACAGCGAGGAACGGTACGGCACGTGGCTGCGCCCCGGTGAGACCAACCCCGAGGGCTGTGTGTTGCGGATCAACTTCCCGGCGGCTCCCGCCAAGACCCTCAAGCTCCTGGCCTACTATCGCTTCGGCGTGCGGGCCTGGATCAACGGCAAGGAAGTCCTGCACACTGAGCCTAACGCGAAGCATTTCGACGGATTCGAGGCTCCCACGTTCCACCGGGGTGGTCCCTCGGCCCGGAATGTGCCTCTGAGCACGAACGGCGAGAACGAACTTGTCCTCGCCCTCGGCCCGGTTCTGCCGGGCGCGCACAGCGAAGAGACGGACCTTGTTTTCGGCTTTGGTTATCCGGAGTCGGACATGTGGGTACCGGAGTTCTTCCCGCTGCATCAGCCGGTCGTCGAGAAGGTCTAGGGGCGTTCCCGTCGGGAGGCGGAGCGTGGGCAGAGAAGAAACACCACGGCGTGGCCGAGGTGCCGATGGTGACATCGGCTTGTTCCGGTGTCGCCTGAATCGTAGCGAATGCCTGAACCTATGCGCTTGTTAACGCCCCAGTCTTCCCTCCGCTCACTGCTTCGGCTCGCACTTGCCACTGGTGCGGGGCTCGTTGCAGGCGCGATGTACGCGTCGCCGCCGGTCTCCGGTGCGGGCGCGGAGGCTGTTGCGGAAAGCACGAAGGTGCCGCCATATTGGGCAAACGAAGGCAAGGCCCTCGTGCTGGCAAAGGGGACGGCCCCGGTGCCGGTCGGACTTTACGCGATGGTGCGAATGCGGCACTGCCTGCCGGGGGAGACCGGCGAGCCGCCTGAAATCGACGCCATCGCGGTGCAGCCGTTTGTGCAGGCGTTGGCGCTGGGGGTGACCTGGATTGATCTCCAGCCAGAGCCGGGCGAAGTGAGCTTTGTTGCCGTCGAGCGGGCACTGGAGGCGGTGGCGGCGGCCTCGCGCCAGGCTGGCCGCGACCGACCGATGCCGGTTCTGCTAAAAATCTACCCGAGCTTTCTGCCTGGATGGATGGCCAGTGATGAGACTGACGACGAGGGGGCCCAGCCGCGCATCGTCACGAACAAGATCGGGATGCGCGTCCTGCACTTGCCGCCGGAGATCGACGCCACCGGCCATGAGCATCCGGCGCGTGAATTCCCGCTGAGCACCGACCCGGTTTATCGCGAAAATCTCGACCGGCTTCGGCGTGTGCTGGCCGAGGGGCTGGACCGGGTGGACCCGCACGCGGTGCTCGTGTCCGCGATTCACGTGATCGGTCCGGCCATGGACTCGAACCAAATGCGTACGCCGGCCAACGACCTCTTTCCCAACCGTGGACCCGACCCCTGGGGGGCGGGCTGGAGCAAGCAGGCTCACCTGGAGGCCTGGCGTGAGGTTTGTGCGCGGATGGCTGATTATCCGGCGTTTGCTCGGCGAGCCTGGGTGTTTAATTTTACGAACCTGCCGCCGCGGGGCGACGAAGGCTTGTCCCTCACGGTCGCTGAACAGGAGTCCGTTTTCGAGACTGTGCGGGCGGTGCACCCGGCAGGACCAGCCGCGGTCATCGGCAAGACCGAGAGCCTGTGCGTGGATTTCAACCGCCGGACGAACCGACCCGAGCTCGAACCGCACAGCGGCAGTGCCTGGCGCACGCAAATGGCTACCCGCGCCGATCACATACCATACGGGTTTCTGGCGCGCCTGCCGCTGGCGCACGCGTGGGAAAACTGGGCAGGCTTTTCGCCGGGGCGCGACGCGCGCGCGCCTTCGCTTTACCCTTTCGACGAGCTGGTGGAAAATTCCCTATATCTCGATCCGGACCATCCGCAGACAAGCCGCCCGCAGGGCACGCTCTGGGTGGAAATCTGGCCGCAGGAGGCCGCCCGTCCCGAGCGCGTCCCGCGCTTCGATGATAGTCCGCAGTCTCTGCGTGAAAGCCTCATCGCGTGGGATGAAGCCATTCGCGTCGAGCTGCGTGTGCTCGTGCCTCCGGCGCAGAAGTGACGTTCCTTTCAGAACGCTTGCTCAAGAGGCCGCCCGCGTAGCTGCGCGAAGGGACACGAAGAAGTATCCTTTCATCCCCGTCGGGATATTGGCAGTGTGTATCCGTTTTTGGATACGAGACGGCCGCGGTAGCGGGGCGTGGCCGGCGACGTGTGTTACTGCTTCGTCGTAAGCGGGCGCAGGCGGTAGAGGATGGCGGTCTTGGCGGGGACGAGGGCCTGGGTGAAGGCCTGGCCGCTGGGCTCGACATCTTCTGCGGAGAGCTGAACGGGCTGGGCGCGGGCGGTGTTGTAGGCGTCCATGGCGGGTGCGGTTACGGTCTGCACGGCGGTCAGCTCGTAGGGTTGATCCAGCTCGACCTTGACCAGCCGGGACTGGTCGGGATTTCGGTTGTTGAAAAACAGCCTCAGGCTACCCTCGGCGTTGAGGACGGCGGTTGCGGTCAGGGTCAGTTCGGGGTCGTCAATACCGGTTTGCTCGCCGCTGAGCTGGCAGGTGACAGCGGTGCCGTTGTAGGCGTCGTGCAGGAGCTGGAAGGTGGGCTTGACGCCGGTGGCGTAGTACTCGCCGGTCTCCGCGTCCACAGCGTACACTTTCCATGGGCCACCCAGCAGGTTGTGATAAGCGGCGGCGGTGACCTCGGGACGGGTCACCATGAGGTTAAGAAACTCGGCTGTGGCCAGGCAACCGCTGAGGCCGTGGGTGAGGTGGTCGTTGGCGAAGCGGTTTTTCGCGGGGTCCTTGGGAGCAGGGGGCCAGCGGGCGTGCTCGGAAATGTAGACCTTAATGCGGGGGCTGCCGATGATCTTGACGATATCGTCGCGGATCGTGTCGAGGTAGGGGGCGAGCGCGGCGGGCTTCATCCCGTGGTAGTAGGGGTGGATGGTGATGTAGTCGATTTCGTCGCCGAGCTCCTTCAGCACCGTGCGGTGGAACTGCGCCCAACCGCCGGGCGTGGCGTTGTGGCGCGGGGACCAGGGCGCGGTGGCGGACTGGGCGGCAAACTTGGCGTCCGGGTTAACGGCGCGGATGGCGGCGATGACCTTGCGGCAATGCTCGACGTACTGCTCGGCGCTCCAGGGCTCCTTGATCCAGTCCATTTCGTTGCCCAGTTCCCAGATGGCGACCTTGAGCGGTTCTTTTAAGCCGTACTCGATCCGCTGGCGGCCCCACTCGTTGTCGGCCCCGGCGGTGAAGAGCTGGACGAGTTCGGCGTTCTCCTCGGGGCTTTCTTCGAGCAGATTGATCGACCAGGTGAAGGCGATATCGGGGTTGACCCGGAGCATGGCGTCTGCCCACTCCAGTGGCCCGAAGACCTGCATCAGCGGCTTGCGGCCGGGCAGCAGTTCGTACGGGGTGCGCTGAGCGGGGTCGCCGAGCATGCGCTTCCAGTGGTAGTGCTGGGAGGCGCTGCCGGACATGCGCGCGAGCGGGATGGGCAGCCCCTCCATGACCTTGAGAAAGCCGGGGGAAATCTCGTGGGTCTCGGGGTCGATCACGGTGGCCTCGCCCCAAAGCCAGTTCTGGTTAAAGCCCAGCAGGTAGGGCGGCACCGCTCGGACGGGCTGGCGCGTGTCGATCTTTGCCTGAACGGGACCGGCGGCGGAGCCGCCCTCACCGCTGCCCAGATCGACCCCGGCGTACTCGTCGCCCGCGACGTAGGTTTTCAGCGGGACGGTGGCCACGCCGAACTTGCCCGCAAACTCACGGTAGAGCGGTTCGTAGCCGGATCGGAAGTCCTGCGGCCAGATGTGTACCCAGGTGCCGCCGTCGGTCAGTGCGGCCTGGAGGGCGCGGTCCATGGGGCCGTTGGCGCCGGTGTCGAGGCCCTCGGGCGACCAGCTGAACTTCCACATCTCGTAGCCCACACCCGCGCGCTGCGAGACCTCGCGCATGTATTCACGGTAGGCGTACCAGGGGTTGCCAGGGCCGGGATCGACGTACCAGTCCTGGCCGTTGACGGCCTCGTTGCGGAGCATGAGGCGGTTGCCGTACTCGGCGTAAAGCGGCTCATAGATGGACGCGAGGAACGCCGCCCCCAGGTGCGGGTCGAGCCCGCAGTTGAGGCTGACGGGGGTGTCCGGCCACAGGTCCATGAAGAGCATGCCGTCCTCGATCCAGGCCTCGCGCCAGGCGTCCTTGGTGAAGCCAAGCGATTCCCAACGCTCCAGGCCCGCCTCGGTCGAGGGGGTGCGCATGTGCGTGCTGAAGCCCGAGGGCCCCTCCAGATCGATGGAGCTGATGCGCGGGTCGCCCGCATAGCGGTCGGCAAAGGTCATGAGGAAGTCCTGCCAGGCCTCGCGGAAGGCCGGGTCGAGCGGATAGAGGCGCTTGCGCGGGGTCAGGGGCGTGCCGTCGAGCTTGACCTGGCCGGGCTTGGGTTCTTCCAGCAGAATGGTCATTTGCTCCTCCTGCCAGGGGGCGAAGGTGCCCAGCTGCGAAGGATAGATCGTGAGCTTGACCTGCTTGTGGTACTTGTCGGCCAGCTCCATGACGGTTTCGAGGGTGTCAAAGTTATACTCGCCCTGTTCCGGCTCCAGCTCGTTCCAGAACAGGAAGAGATCGAGGCCGGTGACGTAGGGGGACTCCAGCACGCGGTCGAGGAAACCATCCTCGGCGGCCTCGACGCGGTCCGGACGCACGCCGAAGCGGAAGTAAAGGCCAGGGCGGGCGGCCTTGTGCCCGAACGTGTTGACTGGAAGTATGAGGTAGGAAGACTCGCTGAGCGGGGCGGCGGTGTCGGTGTAGCTGGTGGCGTCGGGGCCGACCTCGGCGATCGGCTGAAAGTCTCGCAGGATCTCGTAATGGTCGAGGTTGGTGTTGCGCGGATCGGGCTGCCAGCCCAGTTTGACGGTGGTCCCGTCGGCACGGGAAGCTTTAAGGCTGAGAATGGGAAAGGGATAGACCGGCTCCTGCACCGTATCGGCGGCAGGCTGGGCTGGATGGGCGGGGGCGGGCGTTTCGCCGAAAAGGGACGCGGCCAGTGCGAGGGGGAGGCAGAACAACGGGAGGATTTTCACAGGAACGGAAGGGTGGAGGATTACGGATGACGGAGGGCGTTGGGTGGCGGATCAGTCCGTGGCGCAGAAGCACTGGTTGGCGTGCAGGAGCTCGCCGACGGCCTCGGTGGCCACTTCGCTGACGCGCTGGGGCATCATGCCGACGACGGGATAGCCGCCCTCCAGCTGCCGCATCTGCATGCCGGTGTGTTCAAGAAAGTCGTCCTCGGGGATGCTGGCGATGTTGCCGCCGATGTGGTCGAGATTGAGCAAGTGGTGGGGCGAGGAGTCACGGCAGACGCTGTAGTGGGAATTCACTACATTACGCCAACCGGGGAACTTCGGGCTGATGAGCACGTCGTTGATGCGCACCACGTGGAAGTAGCGCGAGCAGAACGGGTCGGGCACGTGGCACTCCAACTCCAACTGATCGGAGACGGTGGCGGCGGCCTCGGCGAAGATCCGGCACAGCTCCATCATGTCGCGCTTGCGCCCGTAGAAGATGTCGAGCTTGAGCTTACGGAAGCCCCAGTCGTGCACGCGGGCCAGCAGCTCGCGGGCATGGGTTTCGGTGGCGGCGCTGACGGAGAGATAGTGAAAGTGGTTCCAACTGCACTCGCCGCCCATGGCGACGCGCTGACCGAGCAGTTCGGGCTGGGCCTTGGCCCGGTCGCACTCGTGGTGGATAAGCGGGGACAGCCACAGTCCGGGGATGTGTCCGGCGGCGCTGATGCGCTCCGCCAGCGCGCTCATCGATCCCATCTTGGGCTTGGCTCGCCAGTCACCGAAACCGCCGGAGCCCAGACGGGGGCACCAGCCTTCGTCCACGGTGTAGCGGCCGGTGGGCCAACCCGCCTCGGTGATCATTGCTAGGCGTTCGTCGATCAGCTCCAGCGAAAGCTGTTCGGAGGCGGCATCGCCGCCCTTGTCGCCACCCGCCCAGATCTGGTCGCCCCAGGTGCAGTACTCGGGCATGCGCTCGTAAGGGGCGACGGGCGCGGTGCAGCCGGTGCGGGCGTAGTAGGCCAGCCAGACGTCTTCATCGACCGGCCCCTCGTGCACAAAGAGCGCGTCCGCGTCGGCCTCGACTTCCAGACGTCCCGGCTCCCAGCGAAACGTGGCCGGGGCGGTGGTCGTAAGCCCGACGAAGCCCCCCTCCCACCAGACCACCGGCGCGCCGGAGGTGCTGGAGGTAGCGACGTCCCACGGATCCCCCGCGAAGGGTTCAGTGCGGACGTAGGCGTCGGCGTTCCAGAGGTTAAACCAGGGGGTGACGACCCGGTCGGGGGTGGTGAAAACGGTCATGGTCAACGGCAGGCTAAAGGGGCTGGGGCTCGTGTTTGTCCGGTTGGCGGACGACAACCCGGCGGCACAGGCGTATTTCTTAGTGGTAGCGGCTCTCGTTCGTCAATGTTAAAACGAACATCGATGTCACTTTGCACGAAGATGACTGTATAACCGTGAAAGTAGGCGAAATATCCGGACTGTGGCGGCTTTGGTGCCTTTGCTGAGCAGGCGCTAGGAGCCGGGCGTATAAACGACGTCCCAGGCGACTTTCTCGCCGGAGGAGGCGTTGGCCCCGGTGGCGGCGCTGGGCTGGCGCAGGACGAGCAGGCCCGAGCGATCGGTGCGCAGGGTAAGATTGCTCATGGCCAGAGGTAGCCAAGTGTCGCCGTTTTTTCCGGCCACCCGCAGGGTGTAGCGTGCGACCTTGCTACCGTCGCTGGCGGGGAGGTTCAGACTCTGGGCGGTCTTAGCCGCGAGCTGGAGGGTGGCCTTATCCACGCCGACGCCGAGCTCGACGGGGGTGAGATTCACTAGTGTCAGCGTCTGTGCGCCTTTGGAAGACGGCAGCGGCATGGCGAGGGTTGTATAGGCGGAAGGGGCACCGGCCAGCAGGACGAGCGCTTGCGGGGCATCCGCGGGCAGCTCGACGTAGGCCATCGGCGTAGTCTGGAGCCGTCCGGCTGAGTCGAAGACCGGGGGCGTGGCGAAGAGAGCGAAGTGGGCGTTCGCGTAGGCAAAGGGAGCGGTGAACTGGCCGCGGGCGAGCTTGAGCGGGTGAGACTCCTTGCCGTCGTAGTAGTAGGCCTCGGCAGGGACCTCGCCCTGGCACAGGACGCGGACGCTACGCGGGGCGGCGGAGGCGCCGAGTGTCGTGAACAGGAGCACGGCCAGCAGAGCCAGCCCTCGGGAGAAGCGGAAGTGGTTCATGGATGGTTGGCAGGCGGCGGGTTAGACTTCGTCCTCGGGGATCCAGCGGAAGGCGATGATCTTGAACTGGCGTCCGAAGGTGTCGGGATCGTCCGGCTCATAGTAATCCGGATCGGTGGCGTCATCAGAGGCGCGCACGACTGGATCGGGAACGCGCTGGACGATGGCTTCGCACCAGGCCTTGCCGATGAGGGCGTCCGGGTTGAGCGGATCGACGGCGTCGCCGTAGGAGCGGATGAGGAAGGTGTCAGAGCGGGCGGCGAGGAAGGGTCCGAGCGCCTGGAGCACATCGCCCTGGGTGATCCAGCCGGTGGTGGCGTCGTAGTGGTAGCCGTTGGAGCCTTCCTGCAGGAAGGGGTCGGGAAGGGCGTCGGTGTATTGGTTGTTGGCGACGCTGGGGTTGTCAAGGACCGCGTCGTTGACGATCGAGGCGTCGATGGCGGCCTGGAGGGCGCCGCGCTGGCCCGTGCCGGCGGGGGTGTCCGTGACGTTGCGGTTGACGAACTCCGAGAGCGAGAAGAACGGCCCGCGTGTCTTGACCTGCTGGACCATCTGCTCGGCCAGGCTGGTCAGCTCGGCATCGTCGAGGGTGCGGTAGCCGGTCCAGATGTTGGCCTCGGTACTGGCCACGTCCTCGTCGCCGGTGGGGAAGGCGAGGTGGGAGAAGTACCGGTTAAGCACGGTGCCGCCGGGAGCCCCGGTGGCGGGGTCGAGCGCCAGGTTGCCCATGCTGCCCAGGAAGGCTTTCCACGCGGCGACATCGACCGAGTTGACGTTGAAGGCCCCCTCGACCATGAGGTTTGCCGCCGCGAAGTCGAAGAAGTCGTTCAACTGATCGCCGGGGATGTCCTCGATGTACTGCGGGCGGCGCATCCGGGAGTTGACCGCGTAGTAGTCGGGACCGTCGGAGGTGTTCGCGGGATCGTCGTTGAGGATGACGGGGTTCTCGACGGTGGAGAGGAAGAACGGGTCCCAGAGGGCGTCGTTAAGCAGGTAAGTGGAGTCGATGGCCGCCGGGTAGCGGTCGTCTGCGTCGTAATTGGCGTCATCGCTGCGTTCCAAGTCCTCAAGGTTGGCGATGAAGACGTCCGGGTAGGAGTTGCCGATCTTGAAGGTCGGCCCGAGGCTGTTCTCCATCAGGCGGGCGTGCTGAAAGAACCCAAGCGAGGGGATGGGGATGTCGCGCGGGGGCAGCTCGGCGATGACCGGGTTACTCAAGGCGTTGAGGCTCTCGTTGCGTCCGAAGAAGCCGAGGCTGCCGTTATAGTCCCAGGAAGTGTAATCGTAGCGCACTGCTCCGCCCCAGCCAGGGATGATGTACGGGGCCTGGTTAAGATTGGAAACGTCGAGGTTCAGTCCACTGGGGCCAGCCTCGCGTGCCAGCGCGTTGTTGTGGGTGAGCATGACCGGCGTTTCGTCCAGGTTGAAGTTTTCGTTCTCCACCGGGTAGAGGGAGCCATTGACGCTGAAGGTGGTCGCTCCACCTACAGTGGGGACGCTGAGCGCGTCGATGGTGAGGGTGGAAATGCCGCCACCGGTATTGTCCAACTCGACACGGGTGACGGGGCGCTCGCGCAGGCGGCTGTAGTAGCGGTCGAGGCCGACGACTTGGTTCGTGGTGGTGTCGAACAGGTCACGGCTTTCGCTGACGGTATTGACCGGCTCCAGCAGGGCCATGCTGGCGATAGTGCCTTGTGCGCTATCGCCAAACGTGTCCCAGTTGCGCCAGACGAAGTGGGGGATATGGGTGGTGGTCGTACCCGTGGATACATCGGTCGTGGTGTAGGTGACAGCGTCAACCTGGGGTTTGACGTCGCCATAGGGGAGCCGGACGATGCCCAGGCCGGTGGCCGTGGCCAGCTCGACCAGTTCGTTTTCCCCATTGTAGTCGGCGTCGCCGCTGAGGGTGTAAATCATGACCTGACCTGGCTGGAGCGTGATGTCGTTCACTTGGAAGACGAACCCGCTCACGCTGACTTCGTCCGGGTCGTCGGTCAGGTAGTGAGTGATGGCCGAGTGCTGGAAGACGCCATCCATGTTGGTCGAGCCCACTCCATAGTCGGCGGAGTTACCGTGAGTGAGGACGGCAAAGCCGGCGTTGGCGCCGGTGTCCGTGTTGTTGGCCAGTTGCCCGCCCGCGTTGATGGTGTTGTCCTCACGCACGACGAGGGGGAAGAGCTTGGCGGCGGCGTCGCGGACCATGAGCTCGACCTCGTAATTGTGGGCCGAGAGGGGGACGTTGTAGGGGTTCCACAGCGCGACACGCACGGCGACACCGACATTGAAAGTGGCGGCGGTGATAGTCTGGGGGGAGCTTGGGCCGGTGCTGGGGGTGGTGGTGACCGCGAATTCCGGCATCAGGTTAAGCTCAGCGCGGATGAGGATGGGCCCGACCGGGTAGCCCTCAGGCATCGTGGCGGAGCGGATGCGCGGGGCAATGCTGTCGGTGCCGCGGTCGCTGAGCTGGTAAAAGGCGCGCAGCTGCTCCCAGGTCGGCGAGGCCTGGGTGAAGGCGTTGAACGGATCGGGGAAGTCGGCGATCCCCTCGTCGTCCGGGGTCGTGTTGACGCCGTACTGGGTGTAGTCATACACGGTGTTCCGGTCAAAGGTCGGCATCGTGCCGGGGCGGGCGGCATTAGACGAAAGGTAGGCGGTGAGGTCCTTTTTCAGGCCGCCGTCACGGACGTTGGCGAGCACGCCGGCGCTGGCGAAGCTGACGGAGTGGAAGGCGTTTTTGGTCTGGGTTTCGGCGTACGGCGCTCCCCCGGTGTTGTACGTAAGCAGTCCGAGCTGGCGCTGGCTGGCGGCCTTTTCGAAGGTCTCGTCAGAGTTGGCGATCATGTTGAGGTCGAGGGCGTTCTCGACGCCGACACGCTGGGCCACGAGCAAGCTGACTTTACCCTGCTGGATAGCGGGGTCCAGCGGCGAGGCGACGGATTGCTCCGCGTGTGGATCGACGGCATCGAAGCGCGCCTTGACGCCCTCGTCGCCCACCCAGTAGGCGTAGTGGCCGACGGTGGTAGAGGCCTCGTCGCGGATCGCGACCTTGGGGGCGAAAACGCCCTGGGTGTCAAGGTCTTCGACCGAGCCTTCACCGACTAACTGAATAGCAGTGTCGGCATCGTTGCGGTCAAAATTCAGCGCGTTGGCGTTGTCGCTGTCGGAGACGAGCCAGCCGAGAAATTTATTGCCGCCCTGCGGGTCGCGCTGCCCGGAGTTGCGGTAGGTGGCCAGCGCAGCGGAGTTGCGGACGGAGGTGTTGGCGGGGTAGGTGGAGTTCCACACCCCGGTCCAGTAGGGCTCGTTTACCCCGGAGATGCCCGCGTCGGCGGGTGTGCTGTCCTCTAGTCCGGCGGTGGCGGTGACCCGCTGGTCCGGTCCGGCCAGGAGCTGGAGCTGTCCGATGGCGGTCTTGAGACCGAGGACGGCGTTTTGCCGGGCCGCGATCTGGGCATTTTGCGTAGTGCCCATTTTGGTCTCGATCCGCAGGAACTGGGACAGTGAGACCAGCAGCAGGACGATGAAGGCCATCAGAGAGATGGCGATGATGAGGGCAAATCCGTGCGCACGGGCACGGAGCGTTGCCTGGGGGGATAGGCAATGGCGCATAAACGAGTCGTTGGGATGAGCCGCCCGGAGCGAGCCGAGGCTCCCTGGGGGCGAACGAGTTGAGGATGGATACTGAGCCCAGTAAACGGGTTCAACTTCTAGTAAGTTGACATTAATACCGGTATCACTTGGGCGGCCCGATTATTGGCATAGGTCGGCCAATCTCTAGCTAAAAAGCGGAGAAAACGTGATTTTTTAGGAGAAATAGTATTAATAACGTTTGCGCTAGATTGATATCCGGGGGCATCCCCTCAGGCCCGCATCTACGGACAAAAAAAGCCCCGACGCCGGGCTGACCGGTCGTCGGGGCGGGAAAAAGGCGATAGCGGGCCCGCTTAGTACACGTCGCGCTGGTAACGCTTTTGCTTGCGCAGGTCCTCGAACCAGGCGTTGGCGGCGTCCTCGGACTTGCCGCCGGCGGTCTGGGCGATCTTGATCAGGGCGTTGTGGACGTCGTTGGCCATGCGGCTGGCGTCGCCGCAGACGTAGAAGTGCGCGCCCTCTTCGAGCCAGCGGTAGATTTCCTTACCGTTTTCCAGCAGGCGGTCCTGCACGTAGATCTTCTCGGGCTGGTCGCGGGAGAAGGCTACGTCGAGGCGGTTGAGGACGCCCTTTTTCAGGTAGTCCTGCCATTCGAGCTGGTAGAGGAAGTCGTAGTTGTAGCGCTGGTCGCCGAAGAAGAGCCAGTTGGCGCCCTTGGTGCCGTTGACGGCGCGCTCCTCGATAAAGGCGCGGAAGGGGGCGATGCCGGTGCCGGGGCCGACCATGATGATCGGGGTGTCCGCGTCGGCGGGCAGGCGGAAGTTCTTGTTCGTGTGCGTGTAGACCGGGACGGTGCCGCCGGCGGAGAGGTCGTCGGCGATAAAGGTCGAGGCAACGCCCTTGCGCTGGCGGCCATAGGCCTCATAGCGGACGGCGGCGATGGTCAGGTGAACCTCGTCCGGGTGCGCCCGGAAGGAAGACGCGATCGAGTACAGGCGTGGGGGCATCTTGCGCAGGATGGAGACGAACTCCGCCCCGCTCAGGCCCTTGATCGGGAAGTCCTCGAGCATGTCGATGATCTGGCGGCCCCAGAGGTACTTGTGCAGTTCCTCGCCGTTGTCGGGGTCGAGCAGCTGGGCGATCTTGTCCGAGCCGGCCTTCTCGTTGTACTTCTTTAAAATGTTCTTGCTCAGGCCGGTGACGTCGTAGTGGCGGGTCAGGGCCTCGCGCAGGGTGACTTCGCTGCCGGCGTTGCCGCTGACGCGCTCGCGCGGGTCGAAGCAGCAGGTGTCCATGATCGTGTCCACCACGTCCTGCGAGTTGGCCGGAATGAGAGCGAGGGCATCGCCGGGCTCGTAGGACATGCCGGAGCCTTCGAGCGAAAGCTCGAGATGCCAGGTTTCCTTGATCGAGCCGGTGCCGTTGAGCAGGATGCGCTCCTTGAGCAGGGCGGGGAAGGGGTTCTTCTTGCCGTAAACCTGGCCGTTGGTCGAGGGGACCGGGGCCGAGCCGTTGGAGGAGGAAGAGGAGCCGTTGACGACGACGGCGCGGGCCGGTTCGGGCTGGGCCACCTTGGCGAGGGATTGGAGGGCGCCGCCGATCCACTTCTGGTAGGGCTCCTCGAAGTCCACGTCGCAGTCGGTGCGCGGGTGATAGCGCTTGGCACCGAGCTCTTCGAGGCGCTGGTCGAGGTCGCGCCCGATCTTGCAGAAATGCTCGTAAGAGGTGTCACCGAGGGCGAGTACGGAGAAACGTGTCTGCTCCAGCCGCGGGCACTTGCTGTCCATGACGGCCTTGTAAAACGTGCTGGCGCTGTCGGGCGGATCGCCTTCGCCCCAGGTGCTGACGATGATGGCGAGGTTTGTGATCTGGGACAGGGCCTCGGGCGTGAAGCCCGACATGTCCTTGACCGTGGGCATGAATCCCTGGGCCTCGGCCAGCTCCTTGGCACGCCCGGCGAGCTCCTCGCAGTTGCCGGACTCGGTGCCGAACAGGATCGTGAGCGGGATACCCTTGCTCGGGTGAGCGGTGTGGGCGGCGGGGGCGGTCCGGGGAGCGTTGCCCCCGATGCCTGCGAGAAAGCCGCTCAACCAGGCGTTTTGTTCGGCGGTCAGGACGCTGATGGCGCCTTCGATGGCCTGCCGTTGTTCACTGCTGAAGGGGGCTTGGTCAGGAAGCTGCATGAGGGGATTTGTCACTCGGGAGGGACGTCCGGCTCGCGGAGTCCCACTGGAAATTGGTGCCAGAGGGCAGATTTGAACTGCCGACCAAAGGCTTATGAGTCCTCTGCTCTACCACTGAGCTACTCTGGCAAAAGTTTATGAATCAGTAACTTGCGCTTTGCGACTGCGGGTTGTGACGGCGTTTTTCCCGGTGGAGGGCTGCCGTTTCGCGAGCGCCGCGAAAGTCGAAAGAAAATCTGTTTAAGAACACAAGAAGCGGGGAATGCTAAGGCTGGCGGGGCCGGAGTCAAGGCGCGAAATGCAAGGAATTTTCACGGTTTTGTGGAGCCGTTGAGCGCGCCTGCGGCGTCCGCTGAGGCGGACGATTCATAGATTTTTAAATGTGTAGAGATTTGTAATGGGGAAGACGGCCAAGGCGCTGACGCGGACTTAATCGACGAAGCATGACGAATCTTTGAATCTCTACGAATCTACAAATTTACAAATCCACGAATTGATAAAAATTGCGCCCGCACGGACGGACGCGCATAAATATCGCCTTATGCGCAGACTCAATCTCCCGCGCCGTCCCCGCCGCTTGCGGCGTACGGTGGCCATTCGCAACATGGTAGCCGAGACCGCCGTGACCCCGGCGGACCTGATCCAGCCCTTTTTCGTCATCGACGGCGAAGGCGCGCCGCAGGATATCGCCTCGCTGCCGGGCCAGCAGCGGTTGTCCATCCGCGATCTGGTAGCCGCGTGCGAGGAGCTTTACCGGCTTGGAGTGCCGGGGGTGGCGCTGTTTCCCAGCCTTGAGTCCGCGCTCAAGGACCCGACCGGGACCGAGGCGCTTAACCCGCAGACTCTCGTCCTGCGCGCTATCCGTGCGGTGAAAAAAGCCGTGCCCGAGCTGTCCATCATCACGGACATCGCTCTGGACCCTTACACGAGCCACGGCCACGACGGCATCTTTAACCCCGCGGGCACCGACATCGACAATGACGGCACGGTGGAGATTTTGCGAAAAATGTCCGTCCTGTGCGCCGAGGCGGGAGTGGACTTCGTCGCGCCCAGCGACATGATGGACGGGCGCGTGGAGGCCATCCGCGAATCCCTCGACGACGCCGGGCTGACCGAGACAGCCATCATGGCGTACTCGGCCAAGTTCGCCTCGGCCTACTACGGGCCGTTCCGCGACGCGGTGGGCAGCGCCTCCGCCGCCGGAACCACCCTGCTGGGCAAGCACACTTACCAGCTCAACCCCGCCAACCGCCGCGAGGCTCTGCTCGAAACCGAGCTCGACGAGCTGGAGGGGGCGGACGTGCTTATGGTCAAGCCCGCCGGGCCGTACCTGGACATCATCCGCGAAGTCCGTGCCAACACCCACCTTCCGCTGGCCGCCTACCAGGTTTCCGGCGAGTACGCGCAGCTCCACGCTGCCGCCCGCCTCGGCTGGCTCGACCTGGAACGCTGCCGCGACGAGTCCCTCCTCGCCATCAAGCGCGCCGGGGCCGACATGATCCTGACCTACTTTGCCAAGGACGTGGCACTCCAGGCGAAGGGCTGAGGCTTCTCTCTGTGCGCTCCGGAGCATCAACGGATGCGAAGGAGGCCAACCCTCAGCCCTGCGGCTCTTCTTGTTGTCCTCCCTCCTCGGGCGGGAGGGTCTCGTACTCGGTGATCAGGCGGGCGCGGGCGGGTTCGATGAAGTCGCGGATGTCCTCGCCGGTTATGGTCTCAAAGGCGGCGTAGAACTGGGGCATCGTGCCCTCACCCACGGGGAGCTGACTGAGCGCAATCGTGAAGACTTCCTTCCCGTGCTGGTCGATGATGTCCTCGATGACGGCGCAGGACAGGGCGAAGGCTGCGTTGGGCTCCGTTGTGCTGAATCGGATATTTTCCGTCGCCTGAAGGTCGAGGTCGTAAAGGTCCGAGCCGTACGTGCGCAGATCGTTCAGTATGAGTTTTTTCATCCATCGGGTATCTTTTGGGCCAAAGAGCACGGTGAAGGTTTTAGACGCTACGGAGTGGGCGAGGCCCACTCTTATCCAGGCGGGTGTTTCCTGGTCCTCCTCAAAATGCGCATGCCAAGCATCCAGATTGATCAGCATCGCCACGATGTAGAGGAGGGCGAGTCGGTGGTCACTGTCTTGATTGAACTGGGTATGCTGGAAAAGATGAAAAATCTCTTCTGTCCGCTTCCTGGCCTCGTCCATTTGCTCAGGCAGAGTTGGCTGCTTTTCCAGGTTAATCACGACGGGCATGTCAAAGAACAGCGATTCGACCTCCGGTTCGTCAGAATCTTTCGTGTGTTTGACGCCAAAACCAAAGGAACACTCCGGACGCCCCTCCTCATTGAGGTAAAAGCCGTCAACCGGGCCGTGCTGTTTAAGCACCTCAATGAGCGTGTTTCTTTCCCAGATATTGGCCCGGGTGATGTTAAAGTCTCGCGCGACATCGCCGAAGCTCCGGTCGGCGAAGGCTTCGTAGGCCGAGGTCATCTTCGGCGTCGGCGCGTCCAGGGCGTAAGCGTCACAGGTGAGGCTGAGAAGTGTGCGCTTTCTCTGGTTGATGAAGTTCATGATTTCCCGGGCGCTTGCGCGGAACTCCTCTACGTACGCCTCCTTGCTACCGCTGAGCCACCCGCCGTAGGCGTCGGCGAACGCCTCGTACCCGGCGGGATAGACGACTTCGAGGTCACCGAAAAACTTCGTCCGGCGCTCCGGGGCGCTCGGGGAGGTCGGGGTGTCGGCGGGAGGGGACGTTTCCGGGGAAGGCGGGGTATCGGGGGCGGCCAGCGCCAGGACCCCGCACAGCAGGATGGGCGTGAACATGTCACGATGATCGGCACAGGCTCGGAAGTGGGCAAGCCGAATGTCCCGCGCGCCCAGTGAGTACGCTCCTTCGCCGGTTAATCGCCTGCCTACGTCGTAAAGAACGGGATCAGCGGCGGCTGGGTATGGGCGGGGTGGGTGACGGAAATGTCGTTGCGCAGGCCGTCCATGCTCAGCTCCTGCAGGCGCGGGAGAAAGCGGGCGATGACGGCTCGGCCCTGCTCGGTCGCGGCGATATTGGTCTGCTCGCGGGGGTCGTCCTTGAGGTCGTAAACTTCGTCGGCAAACCGGCTCTCACCGGCCTTGCGGTGAATCCACTTCGCCTCGCAGTCGCGGAAAATCTGCCCGTCCGAGTACGAGCAGTAAGTGAAGTCGCGGTGGGGGTGCCCGGCAGGGGCTTCGCCCCGGCACCGGTCCCAGAAGGAGCGCCCGGAAGTGCCCATCGCGGGCAGCCCGAGGGCGTCGCAGACGGTGGGGATCAGGTCGATGTGCTCGATCAGGTCGTCGCGCTCGAGCCCGGCGGGCACCGTGCCGGGCGCGTGCATCAGGAGCGGGACGCGCAGCGAGGGCTCGTAGCCGTAGCACTTACTGTAGAGGTGGCGGTGGCCGAGCTGCTCGCCGTGGTCGCTGGTGGCGACCAGGAGGGTGTTCTCCAGCAGTCCCAGGCGCGTCATGGCGTCGAGGATCTGAGCCATACACCGGTCGATGAGCGAGATCATGGCGTAGTAACCCCGGGCGATGCGCTGGTGTTGCTCCGGGCTGACCTAGCTCATGGCATGGATATGGGGCCGCTCCAGCAGGTCCTCGTCGGGCATCTGCTGCGGGGGAAGGGGAAACTCCACCCCCTCGTACAGGTCCCAAAACTCGCGGGGCGGGCTCAGTGCCGGATGGGGCGCGAGGAAGCCGACATGCAACGCGAAGCGCTGGTCCGAACGGGCCATTTCCTCTAGAAACGCGATGGCTGTCTGCGTGATGCGGGCCTCGTAAAAGTCTTCAAACGCGGCGGAGCTGGGCTCGATGCGGGCGTCCGGGTCCCAGTGGCACTGCATGACGCGGTCATGGCAGTTCTGCGGGTAGCTCTGGCCCGAGGGCACACGGATGACGTGGTCGAAGCCGCGGTCGATGTGGTGCGTGCGGCCGACGGCCACGGTCTGGAAGCCCTCACGGGAGAAATGCTCGGGCCAGGTGGGCAGCGAGGGCGGCAGCACGCTCGCGTTGTCCCAGAGCCCATGAACCTCCGCGTAGCGCCCGGACAGCAGACAGGCCCGCGAGGGGACGCAGGGCTGCGAGGTGCAGCAGCAGTGGCTGAAAAACGCCCCCGCTCCGGCGAGTCGCTCCATCCCCGGCGTGACAAGCTCCGGCCGGTAGCGGCTCCAGCCGTCGTAGCGGTGCTGGTCGGAGAGGACGTAAACGAGGTTTTTCAGGGGCGCCATGGGCGTGGAGGAAAGTAACGCCTGCCCGTTTAGTGAATGATCTGGCGGGCGGGGAAGGCGGTGGGGGTCTGCTCGTCCAGGATCTGATCGAGCTCCTTGACCGTGTCGGCGTAGTCGCGGTTGTGGGCGAGGTTGACGGTTTCCGCCGGGTCGGTGGTGTGGTCGTAGAGTTCGACGCCGATGCGTATCTGGTCCCGGAGGTGTTCCCAGACGGTGTAGCGGTAGCGGTCGGTGCGCACCGTGTAGCCCCAGATGTTCGGGCCGCGCGGGTATTGGCTGAAGGCGTACGCCTTCACCGTCTCGGCGGGATCGTCCATGACGGGCTGGAGGGAGACGCCGGCGAGGTTGCCGGGGATGTCCAGCCCGGCCAACGCGCAGAGTGTCGGGTACACATCGACAAACTCGCACAGCCCTTCGGCGACCTGGCCCTGAGTCCCATCGGGAGTGCGGATGATGAGCGGGGCGCGTACGGCCTCCTCGAAGTTCGTGTGCTTGCCCCAGATGGTCTTGTCGCCGAGATGGAAGCCGTGGTCACCCCAGAGGATGACGATAGTGTTGTCCCACTGGCCGTTCTTTTTCAGGGCGTCAATGAGCAGGCCGACCTGCGCGTCGATGAAGCTGGTGCAGGCGTAGTAGCCGCGCAGGAGGTTGATCTGGAGCTCCAGCGGGAGAGGGCCGTCCTTGGGAATCTCGGCGTAGGTGCGCAGCTCGTTGGACTTGGTCAGGGCGATGCGGGGGATGCCCGCGGGCGCGTCGGTAAAGTCGGAGAGGTCCATATCCTCGGGCGGGTACATGTCCCAGTATTTGCTCGGGGCGACGAAGGGCAGGTGCGGCTTGAGGTAGCCCACGGCGAGGAAGAACGGCTCGTCCTTGTTTTTGGCCAGCTCGCCCAAGGTACGGACGGCGGCCACGGTGAGCGCGCCGTCGCCGTGCTCCTCGTCAGGGATGTCCTGGCTCTCGTAGGCCAGTCCCCATTGGTAGCCCGCGTAAGGGCCGGTTTTCGGCTTGGCCTTAACCGCCTCGTTGACCTCGATCCCGTGCGGGGTGACGTAAGAGCCGGAGCGCGGTCGGTCGGTTTTCACGCGGTCGCCCACGAGGCTGATCGGGACGGACCACGACTGCGGGTCGTCCACCCCCCAGTGGTAGATTTTACCGATGCCCTGCGTGCGGTAGCCGTTTTGCTTAAAGTACTCGGGCAGGGTGACGGTGTCCGGGGCGGCCTTGCGGAAGTGCGTGTGCAGGTCGTAAACCTGGATCGTGTCGGGGCGCTGGCCCGTCAGCAGCGAGCTGCGCGAGGGCGAGCAGATCGCCTGCTGGCAATAGGCCCGGTCGAAAAGCGTGCCGGTCTGCGCGAGGGCGTCGATGTTCGGGGTGATGGCCTGGGCGTCACCGTAGCAGCCGAGGTTGACCCGCAGGTCGTCCACCGCGATGAACAGGATGTTCGGGCGCTGGGTGGTGTCGGCGGAGACCGTTGCCGGGGTGAGCGAAAGGGCGAGGGCGGCTCCGAACAGGGCCGCAGGCAAGCGGGGGCGTAAGTTCATGATGGGGGTGAAATACTCGCTTAGAAACAGTTTCTTTTATGATTGTCAAAACAAAACTAAAATCCCCCGGTGAATGCATATAAAAATAATAAATTAGGCTTAGAAACTGTTGCATTGTGGATTTAATATCTCGATAGCTCGGCGCACGAAAAAGCCCGTCCGGGTGGGACGGGCTTGCTGAAAGGTTATTGAGGATGCGTGTGAGGCCGGGCCAGTTAGCGGCGGCGCTTGGAGCGGGGCTCGTCGTCCTCTTCCTCCTCTTCGTCGAAGTCGTCTTCGTCGTCGAGGTCGCCGTCTTCGCCTTCCTCGTCTTCGTCGCTTTCTTCGTCATCGTCGTCCTCGTCCCACTTCATGGTCTCGTCTTCTTCGATCTTTTCATCGTCGTCGACGTCCGGGAAGTCCTCTTCGATGTCGTCCTCGGGGCTCTTTTCCTCTTCCTCTTCGAGTTCGGCCTCGTAGCCGGCGGGGACGTATTCGAGGATGGCGTTGAGCTCGGTAAAGACGTGGATGGCGCGGCCTTCCATGAAGTCGGCGTTCTGCTCCTCGCGGATTTCCTCCTCCAGCTCCTCGACGGTCAGCTTCTGCTCGAAGTCGATGGTGTCGTTGAGCAGCTTGACGCGCAGGCGCGTGATGTGGTCGAGGCAGTCGGCGTACGGGCCCTTTTCCTCGTCGATGATGTCGGCCAGGGCGAAGAGCATGTCTTCGCTCTCCAGGAGAGAGTCGTTCACACGGACCAGGCGCAGGCGGTTGTCGTCGAGCTTCTTGTCGATCTTGAACTTGTAGAAGGCGGACTCGAACAGCTCAGGCTGAAAGTCGTAGTCGCGCAGCGGTTCGATCTGATCGATGATGTGTCCGACCTGGCGGGGGTCGATGATGCTCAGCCCGTCGACGTCCCAGTGGACGTCGTCGCTGATCTCCTCCACCCACCAGTTGAGGTCTTCACCGAGGCGGACGATGCACCATTCTAATACCGAAGATGTTTTTGCCATATGTGCGATTAGGGAAACGTTCGAAAATAAAGGTTTGTCAAGGCCGGGCAAAAGGTGTGTGGATTTTGCCCCTCGAATTTAAAAATTCACCTGCTTTGAAAGTTTTTTAAGCGCTATTCCAAGGGAAAAATGTAATTTTTTTGCCATACGCCCAATCAGGGGCGTGGCAGCCTGAAATTTAGACATCTATGGGAGACCTGTATGAACACGTCGTCCGCCCCGTCCTTTTCAAGACCGATGCGGAAAGCGCCCACGAACGCTCGATAGGCTGGCTTAAGCTGCTGATGCGGGCTCGCCCCCTGGCCAACATGATGGCGGCCTACAACCGGCCGTGCAAAAACCGGCCGGTGAAGTGCTTCGGTGTGACCTTCCCCAATCCGGTCGGTCTGGCCGCCGGGTACGACAAGAATGCCGTGGTCTGGCCCGTCATGCCCGCCCTGGGTTTCGGGTTCGTCGAGATCGGCACGGTGACCTGGCACGAGCAGCCCGGCAACCAGCGCCCGCGCATTTTCCGCCTGCCCAAGGACGAGGCCGTCATCAACCGCATGGGCTTCAACAACGACGGCGCCAAGGCCGTGGCCGAGCGTCTGGCCCGTTCGGGCGAGTTCAAGCGCCGCAAGATTCCCTTGGGTATCAACATCGGCAAGAGCAAGATCACCAGCCTGGAGCAGGCCCCCGAGGACTACCTCAACTCCTACCACGCGCTGGCCGACTTCGCCGACTACTTTACCATCAACGTCAGCAGCCCGAACACGCCGCAGTTGCGTGAACTCCAGGCCAAGGCCCGGCTGCGCGAGCTGCTCTCAACCCTCCTGCAGGCCGACGCCGAGCGCTCCCGCAAGCTTGGCGTCCCGCGTCTGCCCTTCCTCGTGAAGATCGCTCCCGACCTGACCTACCGCCAGACGGACGACGTGCTGGAAACCGTGCAGGACCTCGGGATGGCCGGGATTGTCGCCACCAACACCATGGTGGCCCGCCCCGAGGGCATCGACGACCGTGGCGAGACCGGTGGCCTCAGTGGTCGCCCCATCCACACCCGCTCTGTCCAGATGGTGAACTACATTTCCCGCGCCACCGGGGGCAAGCTGCCCATCATCGGCGTGGGCGGCATCATGGACGCCAAGAGCGCCGGTGCGATGTTCGACGCCGGGGCCAGCCTCGTGCAGCTCTACACCGGCATGATCTACCGGGGGCCGTTCTTCGCCCGCGACGTGGTCAAGGCCCTCCAGTGGCGTAGCGCCGAATGGGTCTAAGACCCTTAGAGCCGCCGCTTGCCGAGTGGGCGACGGGAGTAATGGGTAGATATTAAGAAGTGTTGTGTCCACAGTTGCACACAGATTATTTGAGCCCCATCTGTGTAATCTGCGGATAAAAACAAAAGTCTCATTTCTAATCCGAAACGGTGTAGCCCCTACGACGGATTAGGCCAAAGCATCCACAGGTACAGGCCGTAAACGGCCAGCAGGACCAGGCCCTCCAGACGGATCAGGCGCCTGCCGGTGTAAAGCAGTGGCAGAAGCAGCACCGTAAAGACAATGACCATGAGGGTGTCGAGCGGCTGGATGCCGGTCGCGTGGATCGGGGCGACCAGGCCGCTGACGCCGAGAATCCCCAGGATATTAAAGATGTTGGAGCCGACCACGTTGCCGATGGCGATGTCCGGCTGCTTGCGCAGGGCGGCGATCACCGAGGTTGATAGTTCGGGCATGCTGGTGCCGGCGGCGATAATGGTCAGGCCAATGACCGCCTCGCTGACCCCGAGGTGACGAGCGATGGATACGGCATTGCGAACCAGCAGGTCGGAGCCGGCTATCAGCAGCCCCAGCCCGGCCAGTATCAGGGCGAGATCGACCCCCCAGTGATGCCGCGGGATATTGGCCGTATCCAGCAGCAGATCGTTGTCCGCCGGTCGGGGCTCTTGGCGGGCTTTCCACAGGTTCAGCAGGATATACGCGACAAGCGCCGCCACGAGCAGAGCGCTTTCGAAGCGGGAGACGGTTCCGCCTTGCAAGATCAGGGGCAGCAGCAGGGCCGCGCCCAGTGCGATGGGGGCGTCAAACTTGATGACTTGCAGGTGAACCCGGATGGGACAGATCAGGGCGGTGAGCCCGAGGATGATCCCGATGTTGAAGGAATTCGAGCCCAGCACATTCCCCAGCGCGATGTCGCCTTGGCCTTTTAGCGAGGCCTGGAGGCTCACCACCAGTTCTGGAGCGCTGGTGCCAAAGGCGACGACCGTCAACCCGATGACCAGCGGGCTGACGCCAACGCGGGCGGCGAGCGCCGAACTCCCCCTCACGAGCCCTTCGGCCCCGACAAAAAGCAGCATGAGCGAGACGCAAAGCAAGAGGACCGGGATGACCATGGCGAAAAATCAGCGCCTTTTCAGCCTTTGACAAGCGGCTTTTTTCGTCGGCAGAGTCATCGCCCTGGCTAAAGAACTTCGGGTCTCAATACGCCCGCTGTATTGGAATAAAGATGAATTGGGCTGGCGGCGGCGCAGTGCCGAGTGGGTCTAAACCCGTCGAGTCGCCCTTGAATCCGTTTCTTTTAGCAAAAATCCCTCCACCGGTAACGGCGGAGGGTTTTTTTGAAGCAAGCCGGGCAGGATGCCCGGGGTCCTTCGTATGGCTGAAAGTGCAGGGGTGCCTGACCCTTGCGGTGATCAGTCCTTGCTCAGCTTGAACTTGGCCTGAATGGCCGGGTCGGTGGTCCCGCTGGCGCTGCGACCGAAGTGGACGCGGTTGTTCGGCCGGAATTTCGACCCGTCAGCGTTCGCGAAGGTCACCCGGTAGTAAACCGTGCTCACGGGCGTGTCGAAGGTGATGGGCTTGTAGGTGGCCTTGTAGGGGGCGACGAACGCGCCGTTCTCGCTCGTGATTGTCCGCAGGTTGGTCCAGTGTTCGCCGTCCGTGCTCCACTCGACGGTTACTGTCGTGGTGGGCGCACCGGTCTCTTGCCCAACGTAGAGGCCGCGGTCCATGAACTGGACGGAGTCCACCTTGTAGCCTGCCCGGGCGAAGTCGAATTTGTAGGTGAAGTAGGCGCCCGAGGGAGACGCCGAGGGGACGATCCCGTAGTTGACCTTGCCGTCCTTGGGCGTGCCGACCGGGCGGGCTTCGACCCCGGCGTATTGTTGGGTGTAGGTGCGGCTGTCCACCTCCGTGCCGAAGGTGCTGTCGTCAGCCATTTCGCTGGGCAAGAGCTCGTAGGTGTACGTGTTGTTGTGGATCTGGTCCGGCGTGATGACCAGCCCGGCCTGGGAGGGGCTGGCTGCTGCGAGCAGAGTCAGCCCGGTGGCAGCGGTCAGCAGGCGGGCCAGCGGCTGGCGGTTGTTTACGGGGCTGGAGGTGTGGGTGGTTGAATGATTCATTTTTTAAACGTTATTAATTTGACTGTGCAGAATGCCCTCTCGCTTGTCAACGGCTTTCCGGATGCGGACCCGGTCGCTATGGGCAAAAAAAAGCCTCCCCATGCTGGGGAGGCTGGAAAAACGCGGATGCGCTGACGTGGCATTCGCTCAGTTGCTTAGCGGCGCTTGCGCAGAAGCAGGGCCAGGAGGGCGACCCCACCGCCGAAGAGGGTGCAGGTGGAGGGCTCGGGCACTTGGGTCAACGCAAAGGAGGCACTGAAGCCCGGAGTTGTCATGCCGTCGCTGGTACGGCCGAATTCCGTCCGGTTGCTTGCGTCGAAGTTGGAGCCGTCCTCCGTCGTGTAGGTCACGCGGTAGTAGACTTGGCTGACAGGTTCGGTGAAGATCACGGGCGAGTAGCTGGAGTCGCTCGGGGCGACAAAGGCGCCGTCCACGCTCGTGATGTCTCGCAGGGTGGTCCAGTTCGTGTTGTCCGTGCTCCAGGCGATGGAGATGGTGATATCCACCGTCGTGCTGGCCGCGCCGATATAGGCACCCCGGTCCGTGAACTGGACCGAGTCGACGGTGTAGCCGGCTCCAGTGAAGTCGTAGAGGTAGGTGAAGTATGCACCCGAAACGGACTTCGAGGGCACGATGGCGTAGGAGGTGATGCCGGTGGTGCCGTTTGTACCGACATTGCGGCAGATAACACCGTTTTGGTCAGGCAGGCTGACGAGGGTGCGCTCGTACACATCGTTGCCGAAGACGGTGTCAGTCGTCATTTCATCGGCTGTTAGCGCGTAGGTGTAGGTGTTGTCGACAATGTCGCCGGTGTTGATGACCAGGGCCGCAGAGGCGCTGCTTGCGCCGGCCAGCAGACTCAGTCCGACGACGACGGTGGGCAGGTGCCCACGGAGGGAGCTTGGGATTTTCATGGTTTGGGGGGTGGAGTATTTTTTCATAGGAGACAGTATAATGAAAACGTTATTAATTTTGAATATGATCCCATCCAAGTTTGAAGTCAAATGATTTACCGGGCCTCCCTTGCAAAAAGCGATTGAGAGGAAAGCGTGCTTCCGTGCGGCTCTGGGGGGCGTTTGCCCGGTATGCTGACACAAAAAAGCCCGCGACTGCGGGCTTTTAAAAAATGGTGCTCAGGATGGGACTCGAACCCATACACCTTGCGGCACCGCCCCCTCAAGACGGCGTGTCTACCAATTCCACCACCTGAGCAAAGATTCGTGGAAAACGAAGGGGAAACAGAAAACGGGTCGCGCGCCTCCGCGCAACAAAAATCTCACAGCATTTGCGCATTTCGTATCGAGACCGGCTCCCGACTGGTACGAAAAACGCTCTCAAGGGCTGTTATTTGCCTAATAATGCGACACTCATCTTCCCTAGAAACCTTATTGCCATTGGGCGGATTTTCCTCCTAGGCTGCGGACTTGGCTTGGAAAACCCATTTTTTCGCCTGAAACGGTAACGCTACGAATCTTCTCCCTTTTACACTCTCTGCTGCGGTAATATGGCTGGAACATCACAATCCGGTAAGGATGCGGACACCCCCCCCGCTATCGACTTGAGCGAACTTCAGTCCCTGAGCTTCGGGCCTGACTGGACGAGCGGGAAGTCCATCACCACCCATACGCGTGAACCGCGTGAGCGTGGCAAACGCGACAACCGTGAGCGCTCCTCCGGCCCCCGTACCGGTGGCTCGCGGGAAGGCGGCCCCGGCCGCCGCGATCGCCGTCCGGCCCGCGGCCCCCGCGAAGGTGGCCCCGAGGGCGAACCGCGCGGAGACCGTCGCCGTCATGATCGTCGCGACCGTGATCGCCGCGAGGAAGCGCCCGTCCAGCAGGAGTACCAGCCCGTCGTGGACGTGCTCTTTTACCCCGAGGACATTCCTTTCAAGGCCCTGTGCCACGCCATCAAGACCTCGTGCCGCACGTACGAGCTCTTTGAGTTGGCCCGCCTCATCCTGAGCAAGCCCGAGCGCTTCGTCATCGTGATGAAGCCCCTCGCCGGTCTGCCCGGCGGGATGGAGCGTTTTGTCATCTCTGTGCCCGACGGTCTGCCCTTCGAGTCCGAAGAGGCGGCGATGGCCCACGTCATGGAGAAGCACGGCGAGCGTTTCTTCACCGTCGAAGAGGTCGAGATCGATCCGCCGAAGGGCTCCTTCCTCATGGTCAACCGCTGCGGCGTGACCGGCGAGCTCCTCGGCCCGCCCAACTACCACCGCTATCAGGCGCTGGTGGCTGAACATCATGCCCGCTGCGTCCCGAACATGCCTTTCGAGCGCTTCCAGCAAAAGATCGAGGCGGTCAAGGAGCAGGACGTCATCGACGCCTGGCTCAAGAAGATGTCCCGCGTGGTCCGCTACAAGGTCGTCTCCCCCCGTGAGGGCGAGGCCGAGTACCTCGACGGCGTCGAGGCGGCCAAACACTTCCTGCTGGCCAAGCGCCGCAGCGAGGTGATCCGCGAGTCCGAGCAGGTGCGCCTCTCCGGCAAAAGCGTCGAGCAGTTGCCCGACGGGCCCATCGCCCGCTCTATCGCCGCCGTGCGCGACCGCCAGCTGCGCTTCCCGCTCGACACGGCTAACAACCTGCGCGGTCGCCTGCGCCGGATGAATTTCACCATCTACAAGCGCGGCGCCAAGGGCGTCTCCTACGTGTGCGCGGTCAAGCGGTCCTTCCGCGACAGCAACACGCACTTCTCCGAGTCCTTGCAAGAGCTGATCGACTTTATCGAGAACCACCAGAACATCAACGTTTCCGCCCTGCCGGAGGCGTTCCTGGGGATCACGCTCGAAAAGAGCGCCGAGCAGCCGCTGCCGCCGGAAAAGGCCCCTGCGATCGAAAAGGTGCCCGAAGAAGAGGCCGCCAAGATCGTCGAGGCCCACGAGAAAAACCGTCTCGCCGAACAGGAGGAGGAAGCCGCCGCCGAGGAAACCCCGGCCCCGGCTCCCGCCCCGGCCCCGGTGAAGGCCGAGCTCACCGCCGAGGAGAAGCAGGTCCACCAGCTTTTCGCCGACCTGCGCTGGCTCGTGATGGAGGGCTACGTGACCGAGTTTGGCGACGGTAAGCTGTTCGCCAACCCGATGATGAGCGCTCCGGCTGCCAAGGCCGAATCCGCTGGGGACAAGTCCGGGGACGAAGAAGCCGTCACCGAGGAGGAATCCGAGTCCGCCGAGGCCGAAGCGGTTGCCGTCGAGGAACCCTCGACTCCGGTGGAAACGCCGACGGCCCCCGCTGCCGAGGAAGCCACTCCGGCGACCGAAGCGCCCGTTGAGCCCGAAAAGAAGCCCGCTCCCGAAGCAGCTGCTCCCGCTCTTGAGCCGGAAGCGTCCGTTGCCGAGGAAGCGCCTGCGGAAAAGGCGGAAGAGCCCAAGGCCTGAGCGTCCGTTTCCCGATAATCTCTTTACCTGCTATGCCCGCCGTCATCGGCGGGCATTTTTTTTTGAAGAGGGATTGCCCGCGAAGCCACGCGAAGAAACGCGAAGGAAACCTGCTCTTTTTCGTGCCGCCCAATCGAAGCCGGGAGACGCCGAGGCCTCTGTTTTTTTATCCACAGATTACACAGCTGAACACAGATAATTTCAGCTAGAGCTTTGCCCATCTGTGGACATCTCTATTCCTGCAACAGTATCTTTTACCTTCGCGTATCTTCGCGGGAAAATATCGGATAGGTCTATTGCGATCGGAGATTCACGCGTCGCCAGACTCCAGGCGAATGTGCCGGATAGTGTCGCTCTCGAAGGTGAACCGCAGCCGCCAGGCGCGGCTGAGCCAGGCCGGGTCAAAGCGCTCGGGCCACTCGACGGCGAGCAGCCAGGGCGACTCCAGCAGGTCCTCCAGCATGAGCCCGTCGGTTTCGCCCGCCTGCTCCAGCCGATAGGCGTCGAGGTGGATGAGCTGCCGCTGGCCGCGGTAGAGATTGTAAATGTTGTAGGTGGGGCTGGTCACGGGACGGGTGATGCCCAGCCCGGCGGCCAGCCCGCCGATAAAGGTGGTTTTGCCCGTGCCCAGATCGCCATGCAGGGCGAGCACGGTGTCTGCGGGCAGGAGCGGCGCGAGTGCCTTCCCGAGGGCGCGGGTTTCCTCCGGGCCGGTGGTTTGCACGCCGGCGCGCAGCTGCTCGATGACTGACGCCGGTTCGCTCATCGTCCGCACAGGTGCTGGTAGCCGCCGTTGGGGAAGAGCACCTTGTCGGTGGCGTCGTCCACGAGGTGCCCGGTCGTGTCGGGGGGAAAGGCGTCAGCCACGGTGCCAATCAGGGTCAGGGGCAGGTCAAAGTCCTTGGCCCAGGCCTCCTGCAGAGCCGAGAGATCGCTTTTCCCGTCGAGCATGACGGCCAGCTCGTAGTCTTCGCCATCACAGCAGGCGTGTTCGAGCGGGGAGCGTCCGTCTTGCTGCGAGGCGGCGTGGGCATCGGCGTCGAGAGGGATGACTTCCGTGTCCAGCCGTGCGCAGGCGGTATCCGGCAGCATGGCGGGGATGTCCTTGGCCAGCCCGTCAGTCAGGTCCATCATAGCCTTGACCTCGGAACGGGCGGCCAGCCACTGGCCTTCGAGCAGACGCGGAGAAAAGGCGGCGTGCTTGCCCCTCAGGCTGCCCCCGAGAGCCCCGGTGACGGCGATGCGGTCGCCTTTGACGGCGCCGGTGCGGGTGACCGGGCGGGCGGCCTCGCCGTAAAGGGTCAGGGTGGCGGCGAAGACGCGTCCGTCCGTCGCGCTGATATCGCCGCCGACGATCCGGGTCTTGTAGGTCAGCGCGCTGACCTTGAGCCCGGCGAAAAATCGTTCGAGCCAGGTGAGGGAGACGTTGGGCGAGAGCAGGAGCGAGACGACGGCTGAGTGCGGCCGTCCGCCCATGGGGTCGGTGCGTCGTTTTGCGGGGTGATATC
>JAUTCS010000002.1 GCA_030673825.1 Verrucomicrobiota bacterium JB024
CAGCACACCGACCGAGGCGTGCGCGTAGAACGCCGCCCGCGTCCCGAACCGCTCGACAATCGCCCGCAGCTCACGAACGAACTCACCGAGCCGCTCGACGGGCACAACATTGTCCTCGACAAAGCCCAGCGGCTTGCGGTCGCAGTTCCGCGACATGGCCTCGACCGCCTCCGGGCTCGTCGGGACCGACGCCGACTACGAGCGCTTCCGGCTGTTTTCGCTCCAGTACGGGGTCTCGCGCAGCCCCGAGGTGGGCGCGTTCGAGCGGCTCATTCAGGGGCAGGAGATCAGCCTCGATCAAAAGGAGCGGGCCTTTTACGTGCCCGAGGTCGGTGCGAGCTTCAACTACGCGAACTCCTTTTACCAAAGCGGCGATTTCAACCCGACCTTCCCGCCGGACGACAATGCCTGGGCCGTCATGGTCGAGGCCGAGCTGCCCATCTTCGAGGGCGGGGCGCGGGTCTTCGACGTCATCCGCCAGAAGTCCGTCGTGCGCGGGCTCCAGTACACCCGCGACCTCACGCGCCAGCTCGTTCAGCAGCGTATCCTCAACTCCATTTACTCGCTCGCCGCCTCCCGCGCCAACATCGAGTACAGCAAGACCGCCGCCGACCGCGCGAACAAGAACCTCGACATCGTGACGGACAAGTACCGCCAGGGGATGGTCAACAACATTGATCTCATCGACGCGCAGAACGAGGCCTTCACCCAGCGCCAGAACGAGGTGCTCGCCGTGTACGGGTTTCTCCAGAATATGGTCACCTATATGCGGGCGATCAACTTTTACGAGTTCTACGCCGAGCCCACCCAGCGCGATAACTGGGTGCGGCAGGCCGAGGCGTTCATCCAGCGCAAGTCCACCGTCGTCGCGCCGTAGTCAGCCACATCGGGCGGAGCGTCTAGCCGTCTCTTGCGGAGGAGGGGCGTGCGTTGGGGAGATAAATCCTTGCCGATCAGCGGGAGAAACCCCGCGTGTTGTCATCCTGAGCAAGTCCGCTGGCGGACGCGTCGAAGGACCTCCTCGCGCAGCCTGTCGCACGGGTCCGTAAAAAATCCGCACCGGGAGATCCTTCGACTCGCTGTGCTCGCTCAGGATGACAACGGATGTGGTTGGGCTTTTCTGGTGGGCGTATCGCCTGCAATAAGATAAATAAACGCCTTCCCCCGCGTGAAGATTCCGTCACGGGGTGTATTAATTGCCCTTTCGGCCTTGCCGCGGGGGAGGGGGGCAGCCATGCTTTCGCCCATGCGCCAGGTTAAACACACCTCTGATCAAAACGAACCTCTCTCCTACACGTACGCGGACCGCCACATGGACCAGGAGGTCTCCAAGTACGCGATTCCCGCGACCGGGATGGACGCGCGCGTGGCCTACCAGATCATCCGCGACGAGCTCAACCTCGATGGCAACCCCGCCCTCAACCTCGCCAGCTTCGTCACCACGTGGATGGAGCCCGAGGCCGACGAGCTTCTGAAGGAGACCGCGAACAAGAACTTCGTGGACCAGGACGAGTACCCGCAGACCGAGGAGATTCACCAGCGCGTCATCAGCATGATGGGCCGGATGTTTAACGCGCCGAAGGAGTGCGACCCGGTCGGCACCTGTACGGTCGGCTCCTCCGAGGCCATCATGCTCGGGCTGCTCGCGCACAAGTGGTCGTGGAAAAAGCGCCGCGAGCAGGCGGGCAAGCCCACCACGAACCCGAACATCGTCTTCTCCGCCGACGTGCACACGTGCTGGGAAAAGTTCGCCCGCTACTTCGATGTGGAGATGCGCGTCGTCCCGCTGAAAAAGGACCAGTTCTACATGACCGCCGATCAGGTCGTGGACTACATCGACGAGAACACCTGCGCGGTCGGCTGCGTGCTGGGCACGACCTTTACCGGGCAGATCGACGACATCCGCGGCATCAACGACACCCTCCTCAAGCTCAAGGCCGAGAAGGGCTGGGACATCCCGATCCATGTGGACGGGGCCAGCGGCGGCTTTGTCGCGCCCTTCGTGTACCCGGAGGTCGAGGTGGACTTCCGCCTGGAGCAGGTGCGCTCGATCAACACCTCGAACCACAAGTTCGGGCTCGTTTATCCCGGCATCGGCTCGGTCGTCTTCCGTGACCGCTCGGACCTGCCCGAGGAGCTTGTATTCAATATCAACTACCTCGGCGGCTCCATGCCCAACTACAGCCTGAACTTTTCCCGCGCCTCCAGCATGGTGCTGCTTCAGTACTACAACTTCCTGCGCCTGGGCCAGGAGGGGTACCGCCGCATCATGACCAACATCATGGACAACGCGCAGTACCTGGAAAAGAAGCTGATCGAGACCGGCTACTTCGAACTGCTCAATGAGTCCAAGTACCTGCCGACCGTGACCGTCCGCCTGAAGGACCGCGAGCTGCCGACCAAGGTCGTGTACATGCTCTCGGACCTGCTGCGGCAGTTCGGCTGGATCGTCCCGGCCTATCCGCTCCCGGCGAACGCCGACGACGTGCACGTCCTGCGCATGGTGGTAAAGGAGAACTTCTCCCGCGACATGGCCGAGAAGTTCGCCGCCGACATCGTCAAGTGCATCAAAAAGCTCGGCGACGAGGCCCAGGATTTCGAAAAATACTTCGAGCAGCAAAAGGGCAAGGGTCGCGTCTGCTAGGCGATCCGGAGCGTTTGTTATTTACTCACCGCAAAGACACAAAGGAGTAAACAGTCCCGAAGCCGTATGCTTTTCTGACTTCTCTTTGCGTCCTTTGCGCTCTTTGCGGTTAAAGCTGTCACCTCCTTGCCGACATCACGATCTGATCCGGAAAAAGCGCTCCCGCGCCATGTGGAGTTCCCGGCGCACTGGGAGCACCTGCGCTCGCACCGGGTGGGGCCGTTCATCACGCAGGTGGTGCACCGGCTGCCGGACGGGCGGCTGCACATCTGGACTTCGCGCCGACACCGCAAGCGGCTGGGCGCGCTGGTCGAAGAGGGCATTGAGCACGACCTGGCGGCGGTCGAACGTCTGGCCCGCGGGCACTTGCGGCATTTTCACTGGTGGGGCTGGCGGTTCGACCACCTGAGCTGGTGGATCGGGTTGATCTTCATCCTCGGCTCGATCTGCTTCGTCCTCGGGACCGTGCCGTTGGCCTTTACCGCCGTGCAGCAGTGGCTCGGCTGGAGCACGTGGGCGCTGGATTTCATCTGCTTCATGGGGTCGGTGTTCTTCACCGTGGGCAGCGCGCTGCTCGTACTGGAGGCGCTCAACGCCCCCTCCGACCCGACCGCCAAACATGCTGATAAACCGAAGCGCCACCCGTGGCGTTGGTTTGCCTGGGAGTGGGAGCGGATCGACTTCCGTATCGCCACGGTGCAACTGACCGGAGCGATCATCTTTAACATCAACTGCGGGATGGCTCTCGTGGAGGGGCTCGCCTGGTGGCAGAGCGACCTCTTTGTGTGGACGCCCAGCACGGTCGCCTCGTGCTGCTTCGTCACCGCCAGCTATCTCGGTCTGATCGAGGTCACCCACCGGCGTTGGGCCTGGCGGGTCTGGGACATGACCTGGTGGATCAATTTTTTCAGCCTGCTGGGCTCGGCCGGGTTCCTCTGCTCCAGCCTCGTGGGGTATTTTGGGCAGGGGCCGATCCAGCTCCCCCAGTGGTGGGGCAACCTCTTCGCCCTCATGATGGGCTCGTGGTTCTTCCTCTTCAGCACCTACCTGCTCGTGCCGGAAGTGCTCAGCGAGGACGATCCGTCTGCTTCCTAGGGGAACCGGATCGTCTGGAGGCTGTCGGTTTTCATGGGCCGAAAGGCTTCTCACTGGCTTGCAACCGGCGCTTCCGGGCGTATGCTGGAAAGGTTTTCAACTGATATATAAAGCTATGAGTACCCCCGCGAAACCCATCCCCGCCCCGCGTATCAAGGAAACTCTCGACGGCCTGCGCCAGAACATCGGCACGGTCATCCGCGGCAAGGACGAGGTCATCCGGCAAGTGGTGGTAGCTCTGGTGGCGGGCGGACACGTCCTGGTCGAGGACTTGCCGGGGGTGGGTAAGACCACGTTGGCCTATTGCCTGGCCCGGTCGGTGGACTGCACCTTTTCGCGTATCCAGTTTACCAGCGACCTGCTGCCCAGCGACGTGATCGGGGTGTCCATTTACGACGACCAGTTGAAGGAGTTCGTGTTCAAGAAGGGCCCGATCTTCGCCAACATCGTGCTGGCCGACGAGGTGAACCCCTCGCCGGCCAAGGTGCAGGCGGCCCTGCTCGAGGCGATGCAGGAGCGTCAAGTCACCCTGGGTGAGACGACCTACCCGCTGCCGTCGCCCTTCCTCGTGCTCGCAACGCAGAACCCCATCGACCAGGAGGGCACCTACCCGCTGCCCGAGGCCCAGGTCGACCGCTTCATGCTCAAGCTCACCGTCGACTACCCCACGCTCGAAGAAGAGCTGCTTGTCATCGAGCGCAGCAACCAGCCGCCGGCCAAGCTGGTGCCGCAGGCCACCGCCGAGGACATCCTCACCGCGCAGGCCACCGTGCGCTCCATCAAGGTGACGGACGTACTCATGCGCTACATCGTCGACCTGGTCCGGGCCACGCGCGACCCCGGCTCGGTCGACAGCACCCTGGCGCGCACCATCGAGGTCGGCGCCTCGCCGCGCGCCTCGATCAAC
>JAUTCS010000003.1 GCA_030673825.1 Verrucomicrobiota bacterium JB024
TGGGCGGCCTCCTCAAAGCAGATGCCCGGCGAACGGTGCAGCTGAGAGACGATGACGCGCTCGGCACCGTTGATGATGAACGAGCCGCGCTCGGTCACCATGGGCAGCTCGCCCATGTAAATTTCTTCGTCCTTGATGACGTCTTCCTCGCGCAGGCGCAGCTTCACGTAGAGCGAGACCGAGTAGGTCACCCCTTCGCGGATGGTCTGCATCTCCGTCATCTTGGAGGGGACGGCGTTGTAGGAAACATACTCCAGGGCACAACGTTCGTCGTAGCTCTGGATCGGGAAGACTTCGCGGAAGACGGCTTCCAGCCCGATGGGCTTGCGCTGGCTGGCAGGCGTGTCCAGTTGGAGGAACTCCTGGAACGAGACGATCTGGTTTTCGATCAGATTGGGAGGGCTGATAACCTCCTTGAGTTTGCCGAAGTTTTTGCGGTCAATCATGTTTCTGCCTGGATGCGTGTTAAGAGGGTGGCGCGCTCATCGCCACCGGGACTGCCCTGCCCTGCTCGGCTCGGGAAGTCCCGGTGAAGATCAGCCCGGGAAAATGGATTGAATAAAAACGCAGAGAGCGGACCCGCCGATGGCGGGCCCGCTTTTCCACGGATTAGAAAGCTTTTTCAGCAATTTCGTTAGCGTCAATAAAGCGTAATTACTTGATTTCGACTTCGGCGCCGGCTTCCTTGAGCTTCTTTTCGAGGTCGGCAGCTTCTTCCTTGGAGACGCCTTCCTTGACGGGCTTGGGAGCACCTTCGACGAGTTCCTTGGCTTCCTTCAGACCGAGGCCGGTGATGCCACGGACTTCCTTAATGACGGCAATCTTGTTACCGCCGGCAGCCTTGAGGATGACGTCGAATTCGGTCTTTTCTTCAGCCGGAGCAGCCGCTTCAGCAGCAGCGGGGCCAGCGGCGACGGCGACCGGAGCAGCGGCGCTGACGCCCCACTTTTCTTCCAGGTCCTTGACGAGGCCGGCAATTTCGAGAACGGACTGGCCCGAGAGCCATTCGATAACTTGATCCTTAGTGATGTCGCTCATGATGTTTCCTTGAATGACAGGTGGTGGTTTAAGGGACGAGTCCCCCTGCTCGGTTCTTTGGATACGTTTTCGAGTATCTTTGTGTTATGGTTATGTTTTTCCCGAGGGAAAAGTGGATTAGGCTTCGCCGCCTTCTTCGCGGACCTTCGCCTGCAAGACGTTGAGGAAGCTCTGCGGACCGGCGATAAGAACGCGGACCATCTGCGTGCCCGGCTGCGAGAACAGACCCAGCAGCTGGCTGCGGAGGGCGTCCAGGCTCGGGAGCTTGGAGAGGGCTTCGACGTCGTCGCGGGTCAGGGCCTTGTCCCCGAGGATACCGGTCTTGATGTCGACCTTTTCCTTGTCCTTGAAGAACTTGAAGATGACCTTGGCAACTTCGGAGGGGTTGGGCCCACCGACCACGATCGCGGTCTGGCCGTTGAGGACGGATTCGTCCACCGGCAGCTCGCGGGTGCGGGAGGCAACCTTGAAGATGCTGTTCTTAACGACGTGGAACTCGGCGTCCTGGGCAGCCAGAAGGCCGCGCAGCTGAGCCGTTTCTTCCACGTTGAGCCGACTGAAGTCCGTCAGGAAGACGTACTCAGACTTGTCGAGGTGCTGATTGACCTCATCGACGAGAAATTGTTTTTCGGGTCTCATGGCGCTTAGTTAAGGCTGAGGGTTTTGGTGTCGATCTTGACGCCGGGGCTCATGGTCGAGCTGATGGTGATGCTCTTGATGAACACGCCGCCCTTGAAGGACTCGGGCTTGGACTTGGCGATGCTGTCCAGCGCCGTGGTGGCGTTTTCGAGCAGTTGCTGGGCGCTGAAGGAGCGCTTGCCCACGACAACGGCGAGGTTGGCGGTCTTGTCCATCTTGTACTCGACGCGACCGGCCTTGACTTCCTGGATACCGGTGGCGATGTCGTCGGTCACCGTGCCGGACTTGGGGTTCGGCATGAGGCCGCGCGGGCCGAGCACACGGGCGATCTTGCGCACTTCCTTCATGGCGGAAGGCGTGGCGATGGCGACGTCGAAGTCCATCCAGCCTTCGTTCACCTTGGCGATCAGGTCGTCCATACCGGCGTAATCGGCACCGGCGTCGAGGGCGGCCTGGGCGTCTTCGGTGAAGACAGCGACGGTCACCTTCTTACCGCTGCCGTTGGGCAGGGAAACGGTGCCGCGGACCATCTGGTCGGACTGCTTCGGGTTAACACCGAGACGGGCGTAAATTTCGACCGTTTCGTCGAACTTGGCGGCGGGCATCTTCTGCAGGAGCTCAATGGCATCCTGAAGACCATGCGCGGCCTTGAGATTTCCGGCACTCTGCGCGGATTGCATGCGTTTGCTGATTTTGCTCATCATGTCCTCCTTACAGGTTAGTCAATGACTTCGATCCCCATCGAGCGGGCGGTCCCCTCGATCATGCGCGCGGCATGAGCGGGATCGGTCGCGTTGAGGTCGGCCTTCTTGATTTCGACGATCTCCAGGATCTGCTTGCGGGTCACTTTGCCAACCTTGTCCTTGTTGGGGGTGCCGGAGGCCTTGGCGATGCCGGCGGCCTTCTTCAGCAGCACGGGAGCGGGCGGGCTCTTCGTGATGAAGGTAAAAGACCGGTCGGCGTAAACGGTGATGACGACCGGCAGAATCATGCCGGCCTCGCCCTTGGTCTTAGCGTTGAATTCCTTACAGAAGGCCATGATGTTGACCCCGGCCGAGCCGAGGGCCGGGCCGACCGGCGGTGCCGGGTTGGCGGCACCAGCGGGCAACTGTAAGCGTACGGTTCCTACTACTTTTTTAGCCATGATATGTATGCGGTGTTAGCGAGTCGTCTTGGTTTAAGACTCTTCCGCGCGTTCGACTTGCCAGTATTCCAGATCGACCGGGGTAAACCGGCCAAAGATGGAAACGGAAACTTTGAGGCGGCCGCGCTCCGGATCGACCTCGTCGATCTTGCCGATGAGGTTGAGGAACGGTCCGTCGGTGATTTTGACATCCTCGCCCACTTCGTAAACGACCTTGGGCTTTTCCACGCCCTCGGCAGCCTTGACCTGATCGAGGATCGTGTTGACCTCGGACTGCTTGAGGGGGGTCGGGCGGTCATCCTCGCCTCCGAGGAATCCGATCACGCCCTGGATGCTTTTAACGAAATACCAGGGTTTGTGGTTAAGCTTGCCGTACTCGTCGTACATGCGCATGCGGATGTACAGGTAGCCGGGATAAAGCTTGCGCGTCTTCTGAGACTTCTTGCCGTTCTTGACCTCGGTCACAACCTCGGTCGGCATGAGGACCTCCTCGATATAGTCTCCCATCTCCTCGACTTCGATGAACTTGTCGAGATAGCGCTTAACCTTACCCTCCATGTTCGAGAGGGTGTGGACGGCATACCAGTGCAAACCGGCAAGTGAAGAGGTGCTGGTCATGGGTATCAAGGGGTGGGCCGATCAGATCTGGTCGCGGACCAGATCGCTGAAGAAGGCGACGAAGTTGAAGTTAGCGAAGTCAACCAGGGCGATGTAAACCCCGAGGATGACGATGGCCACGATGACCACGAAGGTCATTTCCTTCAGCTCCTTGAAGTTGGGCCAAACAGCCTTCTTGAAGACCTCGGTGGTGGTCTCCTGAAAGAAGAGGCGGATTTTGGAAAAGGGATTGGCCATGGAACTGGGTTGAAAATGTTTGAGAGTTTGAAGGCTTTCAGGTCTGAGAGTTCAGCGGGTATCGCGGTTTAAGGTTCCGGGGCGGGGCTACCCACCCCGGAATTCTCAAACTTTCAAACTCTCAAACGTCTAAACTTGCATAGTGGCAGGGCGGGAGGGATTCGAACCCCCAACTTGCGGTTTTGGAGACCGCTGCTCTACCAATTGAACTACCGCCCTACGCAATAAAAAGTTACCTTCCTTTCTTTCAATGAAGAAGCCGGGAACCCTTTTTCAAGGGCCCCGGCGAAAAAGTGAAGACACTGAATGTGTCTTACTTGACAATCTCGGTGATACGACCGGCACCGATGGTGCGGCCGCCTTCGCGGATGGCGAAGCGCTTGCCTTCTTCCATGGCCACGGGCTTCTGCAGCTCAAGATTGATCTGGAGGTTGTCGCCGGGCATGACCATTTCGACGCCCTCGGGGAGGGTGACGACGCCAGTCACGTCAGCTGTGACGAAGAAGAACTGCGGGCGGTAGTTCGAGAAGAACGGCGTGTGGCGGCCACCTTCGTCCTTGGTCAGGACGTAGATTTCAGCCTTGGCCTGATGGTGCGGCTTGATCGTGTTCGGCTTGGCGATAACCTGGCCGCGCTGGATCTTGTCCTTTTCGATACCACGCAGGAGCAGACCGACGTTGTCCCCAGCCTGGCCCTGGTCGAGCAGCTTGCGGAACATTTCCACACCGGTGACGGTGGTCTTCTGGGTGTCGGCGAGACCGACGATTTCGACTTCTTCACCGACCTTGATGATGCCGCGTTCGATACGGCCAGTGGCCACGGTACCGCGACCGGTGATGGAGAAGACGTCCTCGACGGACATGAGGAAAGGCTTGTCGATGTCGCGCTCGGGCTCGGCGATGTCCTTGTCGATGGCGTCCTTCAGCTTGCCGATGGCTTCCACGCCTTCGGGCTTGCCTTCGAGGGCGGCGGTGGCGGAACCGCGAACGATGGTGATGTTGTCACCGTCGTAGTCGTACTTGGAGAGCAGGTCGCGGATTTCCATTTCGACGAGCTCGAGGAGCTCTTCGTCGTCGAGGAGGTCAACCTTGTTGAGCCACACAACGATGTTCGGCACGTTGACCTGACGGGCGAGCAGGATGTGCTCACGGGTCTGCGGCATCGGGCCGTCAGCGGCGGAAACCACGAGGATCGCGCCGTCCATCTGGGCGGCACCCGTGATCATGTTCTTGACGAAGTCGGCGTGGCCGGGGCAGTCAACGTGGGCATAGTGACGGTTTTCCGTCTGGTATTCCACGTGAGCGACGGCGATGGTGACCGTCTTGGTTTCGTCACGAACCGTACCACCCTTGGCGATTTCCGAGTAGGGCTTGTATTCAGCGAAGCCCTTGTCGGCCTGGACCTTGAGGATCGCGGCCGTCGTGGTGGTTTTACCGTGGTCGATGTGACCGATGGTGCCCACGTTGACGTGGGGTTTCGTACGTTCGAAGGTTTCTTTAGCCATGTTGATGTTGAGTGTTTGAAGAGATGCTGGAGCCCCAGAGCGGATTCGAACCGCCGACCTCGTCCTTACCAAGGACGCGCTCTGCCGACTGAGCTACCGGGGCCCGCATAGGGACAAAAATGAAGGGCAAGACATTGGGCACCTAAAAATCCACAGTCAACACTTTATGTGCGGGTTTTTTCAGATTTTTTAGGCGGGCCGAAAAAGAACAAAAAGATAATCAGCTTTTCTCCGGACGCAAGGCGGGGAAAAGAATCATATCGCGGATATTTGCCGCTCCCGTCAACAGAATAATCAGACGATCGATACCGACGCCCATGCCCCCGGCCGGCGGCATGCCGTGCTCCAGGGCCACGAGGAAGTCTTCGTCGAGGTTCTGACGCTCCTCGCCCACCTGCTCTTCCAGCATCTGGCGCTGGATGATCGGGTCGTTCTGCTCGGAGTAGGCCGGGGCGATTTCCTGGCCGTTGATAGCCAGCTCGAAGATGTCCAGGGTCCCGTCATTGCTGGCATTGAGCTTGGCCAGCGGGATCAGCTCCTTCGGGATGCGGGTCACGAAAGTCGGCTGGATCAGCTTGGGCTCGATCATCTTTTCATAGACATCCTGCGTGATCTCGTAGTCGGCGGCTTCGGGGTTGACCTCGATGCCGAACTTCTGCGTGGCGGCGAGCTTCTCCTCGCGCGAACGGGTAAACCAGTCGGCGTCGCCGGTGGTTTCCTTGATCAACTGGCTGTATTCGACCTCGCGCCAGTCGCCGGAAAGGTCGATCACGACGCCGTCGTCAGCGCGCTCGATCTGGTAGGTGCCCAGGACGTTCTCGCAGATATGGTGCAGCAGGCCGTGAATGAGCGTCATCATGCCACGGTGGTCGGTGTAGGCCTGATAGACCTCCAGCATGGTGAACTCCGGGTTGTGGCGGCGGGAGATGCCCTCGTTGCGGAAGACACGCCCCAGCTCGAACACCCGGTCGAAACCGCCCACGAGCATGCGCTTCAAGTGCAGCTCCAGGGCGATGCGCAGGTAAAAATCGCAATCCAGCGCGTTAAAGTGCGTGATGAAGGGACGGGCGGCGGCACCCCCGGCCACGGCGTGCAGACTGGGCGTCTCCACCTCGACGAATTCCTTGCCCCACAGGTACTTGCGAATCTCTTGAAGAATCTTGCTGCGGGTGAGGAAGCGCTGGCGCGAGTCCTGATTGGTGATCAGGTCGAGGTAGCGTTGGCGGTAAATCTGCTCGCTGTCGGTCAGGCCGTGGAACTTTTCCGGGAGCGGGCGCAGGGCCTTGGAGACGAGGGCGTAATTTTGTACCCGCACGGTGACTTCGCCGGTCTTGGTGCGGAAGAGCGGGCCGCGCACGCCGATGATGTCGCCCAGGTCGAGCTTCTTGAAGTCCTCGTTGTACACGCCCTCGGGCAGCGCGTCGCGCTGGACGTAGAGCTGGATAACCCCGTCGCGGTCGAGGATTTTCACAAAGCTGGCCTTGCCCATGAGCCGGAAGGTCAGGATGCGCCCGGCCACGGACACCTCGGGCCCGTCAGGGGCGTGGGCGTCCTCAGACTCGGCGGGGGGGAGCGTCTTCTCGAAGGACTCGTAGGCTTCCAGCGCGGTTTTGGAGGTATGCGTCTGGTCCCAGTTCGCGCGGAAGGGGTCCATCCCCCGCTCCCGCAGGTCGTCCAGCTTCTTGCGGCGCACGGCCATCAAGTCGCTCGTATTGTCTGTCTGTGCTTCGCTCATGGGAAAAAACGGATAGGCTGCGCGTGCGCGTGGAATTTGGCAAACCGAATTTTGGCAAACCGATAAACCGATGGCCCCTACTCCGCCACCGGTTCCTCGCGGTCGATGTCGGCCTCCATCGCCTCCAGCGAGCGGGTGATGTCCTTGATAAAGTACACCATGGCCACACACAGGCAGGCCAGCGAGAGGATATTGAGCAGCCCGGCCAGGACGCCATTGTCAATGCCGGCGGTCGCGCAAACGAACAGCGTGAGCATTTCCAGCGCGGTGAAGAGGATGCACAGCGCGGCGAAAAGGATGCTAGTGCGGATGAGGCGCGTGCGCTGCCGCAGGATGGCCATCTGCCGTCCGATGCTGGCCAGGGTACGGCCCTCGGCATGAGCACGCTCACGCACCAGCAGCCGCGCCCGGTCGATGGCCCGCCCGAAGCGGTTCGTCATGCTGAGCATGAGCAGCCCGCAGGCCGAGATAATGATGGACGGGCTGACGGAGAGCCGCAGGACTTCGCCGAATTCTTCCAAATTCATTGCTGAAAACGGGATAGCAGCTCGCGGTCCCAAAAGCAAGCCACACCCGGCCTTCTCCCCGGGGCCTTTCCCCTCCCTCCGGGAAAATGGGTTGGCAAGCCCCGCGCAGGTGATAAATGATGCGTTATGGTATTGCCCCTTTTCCCGGCCTGGATGATGCCGGACCTCACCGCCAGCTCCGGGCTGCGCATCGGTTTTCTGGCGCTGTGCGCGCTGTTCATTCTCCTGAGCGCCCTCGACGGTCGCCGCGAAGGCCTGGGCCGCAAAAGCTTCGGCGTCATCGCCCTAATCGGCGGCGTGCTCGCCGGGTACTTCGGGGCGGACTTCTGGGGCGCGCTCGCGGGGAAGTTCCTCCCCTACCCGCCTCCCGCGCTCAAGGTGGTCGGCGGCTTCGGCGGGTTTCTGATTTTCAGCCTGGGCTTCAGCCTGATCGGGATGCTGGTCTTCCGGCCCACCCGCAAGGTCAAGGACCCCGAACTCAAGCGCATGGTCGGCATCGGCGGGGCCATTGCCGGGCTCGTGCTGGGCGCGCTCAGCGTCTTGCTGCTGCTGATCATGGTGCGCATTGCCGGGCACTTCGGGGAGAGCTTCATCCGGGGCTACGGACCGGCGCTGGAGCAGAACTCCCAGTCGGAAGAAGCGGTGGACATCCCGCCCCAAACCGAGCTCGCACTGGACTCGCTCGCCTGGATCGTCCGGCTCAACCGCTCACTCGAAGGCCTGCCGGGCGAAGGTGCCATCGCTGCCATCGACCCGGTCCCGGACAAAACTTACCGCGTGATGGACAAGACCGTCCGCGTCCTGAGCGACCCAGTCGCGCTGGAGCGTATGGCCAACCAACCGCAAACCCGTCAGCTCCTCGACGAGCCTGTCGTGCAGCAGATGCTCCAGGACGAGGAAATCGCCGCCCTCGCCCGCGAACAGGATATCCACGGCCTGATGAGCCACCCCCGCGTCATGGCTCTCGCGCAGGACCCTGAACTCGCCGCCCTGTTGGAGACCTACCAGTTGGAGGCCGCTCTCGACGCGGCCCTGGACGGCCCGCCGTCTCCGCCTGTTCCGGCCTCCGGCGCTTCACCTTCCGGAACCCCATCCACCGCCCCCGGCGACCAGTCCGCCCGCCCGCAGCCGCCGCTGATTATCATCGAACCCGTCGAGGGGTCGTAAGGATGGGTCTTCCCTTGGCCATCCCCAGAAAATAGCGCACAGCTCCCGGCTGCATAAAATTTCCCCAAACGGCGCTTAAAGTCGCTTGACAGTCTGCGCGGCTCACGCTTTTCTCACACCCTTTCCCAACTTGCTCAGGTGGTGGAATTGGCAGACACGCTGTCTTCAGGCGGCAGTGCCGCAAGGTGTGAGGGTTCGAATCCCTCCCTGAGCACCACTTTTTAGCCCGCTCCCAAGCGGGCTTTTTTGTGCCCGCGCGGAGAGCCTGAAGCGGTGGGAGGCAGCAATTCCGCGGTACGGAGGCTTTACGGCACCTGCAGGAACACAGGGAGGAGGCCGGACTCGTGCAGCCCTTCGAGGATTTCAAAGGTCCCACACGCCACGATAAACCAGATCACGTCCTGAAGACCGCGCCGGAAAGCCCGGGGGTTGAGCAGGACTTCGTCCGGCTCGTCGTAATTGGAAAAGCTCGGCCAGAAGCGCGGGGTCGTCTCACAGTACCGGTCGAATGCCGCCCCATGGACCCGGCGCAGCGCACGCTCCTCCTGCCGGATGACCGACGGGTAGCTCACCGCGAAAAGCGTCATCACCACCAACGGCGGCAGCAGCATCTCACTGGTAAAGGCGATCCCGACCGCCCCGATCATGGTAAAGAAATACAGCGGGTTGCGCATCAGCGAGTACGGCCCCTGTGTGATCAGTTGGGACTGTTTACGCCCGGAGATGTAGCTGAAGCACCACACCCTGCCGATCACCCCCACTCCCGCCAGGGCGACGCCCAGCGCGAACAACGACTCGGAAAACAACCGCGAGAGCGGGTCCCAGAAACTCGAGCTGAACAGCAGCGGCAAAACGGCCAGGACCAGCGCGGTCCGCGTGAAAAAAATGCGGTGTTGGGCGAAACGTGATGCGATCATGGGAAGAAACGGCCTTCCCCATCCGTTAACGATGAGAGAAAACAGGAAAGACCGATACGAGATTAGACGGGCGCGGGGCTTGCGCGTTCAATTGGCTTTTCTCCGCAGCCGGTCCGACAGCCTTCCGATCACAGGACCGTAAACCTCAGCAAGGCATAACCGTCTATAGATCAGCCCCTTAATCGGATCTCGAAATAAACGGAAAAAGTGCGGCGTCTATTCAAAAAAACCGCCCTGACGGGCTTCCTGACGCTTATCGACGGAGGCTTGGCTCTGCGTGATCAGCCACGGAATGCTCATGTGCTCGAAGCCTTCCTGCGCTCCCAGGTGCAGTAGCAGCAGCGCCGAGGCCAGCGTGTCGTAGAGGGCGCAGTGGTACTTGCCACGGCGCTCCGGGCAGTGCCGGGCCGCCTCCTCGTCGAGCCGCTCCTGCAAGCCAAAGGTCCCGATCAGTTCCGAGAGCCCGTAGCCGTTCAGGTCGGGATAAACCCGCGCATAGAGCTGCCGGGTATCGATCCACGGGCCCCAGTCGGCCACCGTGCGCCCCTCGTGCAGGAAGTCCGGCGAGGCAGGCGGATACGGCCACTGGGCTTTCAGGAAACCGTTCTCGACCATCGCGTGGTGCGCGGCCATCGGCCCCTTCGCCCGCAGCGAGGTGAAGCGCTCCCACTCCGCCGCAAAGGGCTCAAAGAGCCGGGCCTCGTCCTCGACGATCCCGTGCTGAGCGCGTTCCTGCGGGGTGATCTCGCCCTGCGGGCGGCACAGGCGTGTCGAGCAGCTGGCGATATCGCCGTCCCAGAGCGTGACCAGCCCAAACTCGACCACCCCGCTTTGGCGGCTGCCTTCGAAGTCCACAACGTGGATGGGAACATCTTTCCAGTGCATCAGTACGCGGAGAGCTTACACGCCTTCGGGGGGATAAAACAAGCCCCGAGCGCCAACGGCTCAGGATAAAGGAACATCCCAGGGACTGACTGCCCCAACAAGAAGACCGCACCCGAGCTGGATGCGGCCTCTATGAAATAATCGCTGGTGTGTGGATTAAAAACGGAAGGTCACCGCGGCGGTGAAGACGTTGGTCTGAAAGTCCTCCAGCGTGAACCCGGTGAGGGGGGTCTTCACATCGCTGGTGGTTCCCATGAACTTATAGCCGACGCCCAAGCCCCAGGACTCGGTCAGCTCGAACTGGGCGCCGATCTCGAGCTTGTACACCCCGACCGTGCTAGTCTTGGAGCTGGAGATCACGCCGCCGAAGTCGGTGTCAAAGACGCCCACCCCAAAGCCGCCGCCGACAGTCAGCAGCACGATGTCGCCCACCGGCAGGGCGACCCCGACCGTGGCCAGGCCGTTATAAACGTCGATGCTATTGGAGAAAGGAAAAGGGAACGAGTTAATGCGGCTGATCTCGGTATTGAAGTACGTGAAGTCCAGCCCGACATAGAGATAGTCAATATCCTCGAAGAAATAATTCAGAGTCATAGTGGCAGCAGGGCCGTCATCCATTTCCACGTCGGCAGTACCGAACATCTTCGCGTCAAAGGGTACGCTGACACCGCCACCCACGCTGAGGACAAAGTTTCCCCTGTCGGAGGTCTCGTCCGGACTACTGTTTTCCAAGGAGTCGCTGGACTCCGAAGTGCTTTGGGCCGAGGCGATAAAGCCCTGCGTGACAAAAAGGAATGCAATTGAGATGGTAAGAAGCTTTTTCATGGCACGCTAGAAATTCATGCGGTCAGCTACACGGTCAAGTTTATTGGTTTTTTATATTATTTTAATAAGAAGATATTTCCTCCCCCATAATCGCTCTGCTCACGCCCATTCGCCCGAGTCGATGCGAGTTACCTCCACCCCGGGCTTGCCTGCGCGGGGAATGTTCTAAAAACTGCGCCCCCATGGACGCCTCCCTGCGCGACGAGATGAAAGCCTTTATGACCGAGCTGGCCCAGGCCAGCGGCGAGCTGATCCTGCGCTACTGGCGCGACGAGGAGAACCTGCTCGTCGAGCGCAAGGCCGACTCCACCCCCGTGACCGAGGCCGACCGCGGCGCCGAACGCCTCATGCGCGAAATGATCGCCGAGCGCTACCCCGCCCACGGGATCATCGCCGAGGAGTTCGGCAACGAGCGGGCGGACGCGGAGTTTGTCTGGGTGCTCGACCCGATCGACGGGACCAAGTCCTTTATCAGCCACGTGCCGCTCTTTGGCACGCTCATCGCCCTGCTGCACAAGGGGCAGCCCGTCCTCGGCTGCATCCACCAGCCCGTGCTGGGCGAACTGCTCATCGGCGACAATGAAACCTGCACCCTCAACGGCGAGCCCACTCGCGTGCGTGAATGCGCGGAACTTTCGCAGGCAGTCATTTCGACCACCGACCCGGCACTCTTCGCGGCAGGCAAGCACCACGTCCCCGGACTGGACAAGCTGGCGGAAAAAGCCTGGCTGACCCGCGCCTGGGGCGATTGTTACGGCTACCTGCTCGTGGCTACGGGCCGGGCCGACCTCATGCTCGACCCCGTGCTGGAGACCTGGGACCTGATGGCGCTGATCCCCATCATCCGCGGCGCGGGCGGGGTCATCACCGACTGGTACGGGCAGGACGCCGCCACGGGCCGCTACGCCGAGGGCGCGAACGGTTCACCCGGCAGCCGCTCCGCCGTGGCGGGCGGGCCGGACGTTCACCGGGCCACGCTGGGTGTGCTCTTGGGATAGTCGCGGCGCGGCACCCGCCCGATGACGGGCCGGTTAAAGGCCAGCGTGCCGGACTCCAGGTAGCCCCCGAAGGCCATGGTCGGCATGACCGCGGCGGCCTTGCCCAAAATCGTGCCCGGCTGGAGAACGGCGTTGCAGCCGGCCTCGGAGGCGTCGCCCATGAGCGCCCCGAGTTTGCGCAGGCCGGTGTCGGCGCGCCCGTCGGGGGTGTTGACGATGACCGGGCCCTGGTCGAGCCGAAGGTTGGCGCAGATCACGCCCGCGCCCAGGTGCGCCTTGTTGCCCAGAACGGAGTCGCCCACGTAGTTGAAGTGCGGGGCCTGCACGTGCTCCAGCAGGAGGCAGTTTTTCAGCTCGGTGGAGTTGCCCACGACCGAGCCGGGGCCGACGATGACTTTTCCGCGGATGTACGCGCCGGGGCGGATCTCCACCTCCGGCCCGATCCAGGTCGGCCCCTGGATGACCGCGTAGGGCGGGAGCTTGGCCGAGTGGTGGATGAAGACCTTGCCCGTGATTTTGACGCCCTCGGGGATGTTCGGGTGCATGTCCTCGGCCCGCAGGAAATCAAACCCCTGCACGGCCTCGCCGATACGGGCCACCCACTCCCACGGGGCCGCCTCCGGGCTGAAAATGTGCCCGAAGGGCATACTGGCAGGTAAATCGAAAAGGTCGCTGGCTTTCATGGTTTGCGGGGAACAACTTAAAGCCTCCCCCGCCCACGACAAGGATTTGTTGGAGGCGTCATTGTCACTCATCATTGGTCATGGGTCATACGTCATTGGGCGGGACAGCGGAGAACGGAAAACCGTGAATCGGGTTTACGGAATTGTCACGCACACCGGCGGCGAAGAAAGTTGCCAACCGGCCCGGGATGTGCTTAAGCTATGTTTCCGTTGGAAGGGCTTGCTACCAGTCTGAAAATCCCTGACCTGTGGCAGCAGGAGGCCGTCAATTACTTGAAGGACGGGAAGGATGTCGTCGTCCACGCCCCCACCGGCGCGGGTAAGACCTACATCTTCGAGCTGCTGATGAAAAGCGGCTTCAAATACCAGGCCATCTACACAGTGCCCACCCGCGCCCTGGCCAACGACAAGCTCTACGAATGGCGGCGGCATGGTTGGAACGTCGGGATCGCCACTGGCGACGTTTCCGAAAAGACCGACGCCCCCGTCGTCGTGGCCACGCTGGAGACGCAAAAGGGCCGCTTCCTGCGCGGCGAGGGGCCGGGCCTGCTCGTCATCGACGAGTACCAGATGCTCGGCGACACCACCCGCGGCGTCAATTACGAGCTGGCCGTCGCCTCCGCCCCGCCCGGCACCCAGCTCCTGCTCCTCAGCGGCAGCGTGGGTAACCCGCAAAAGCTCCTTTCCTGGCTGCGGCGCATCGGGCGCGACGCCGAGCTGGTTTACCGCCACGAGCGCCCCGTCCCCCAGGACGAGATCATGCTGGAGGGCCTGCCGGACCGTCTGCCGGGCAACATCCGGGGCTTCTGGCCACGCTTCATCGCGCGGGCGCTGGCCGCCGACTTCGGGCCCATTTTGGTGTTCGCCCCGCGCCGCCACGCCGCCGAGGACCTCGCCCGGCAGTTGAGCGGCGCCCTCCCCCTGGCCGACTGGCTGGAGCTGAACCCGGAGCAAAAGCAGCTCGCCGGCGAGCCCTTGGCCAAGCTTTTAAAGAACCGCATCGCCTTCCACCACAGCGGCCTGAGCTACCAGCAGCGCGCCGGGCTGATCGAGCCTTTGGCCAAAAAGGGCCAGTTGCGCGTCATCGTGGCCACGACCGGGCTGGCCGCGGGGATCAACTTCTGCATGAAGTCCGTCCTCGTGACCGACCGCGAGTACCAGACCGGCGGCCACAGCCAGCTCGTGCGCCCGGACGAGCTGTTGCAGATGTTCGGCCGGGCCGGACGGCGCGGGCTCGACGAAAAGGGCTACGTGCTGGTCGCCCCCGGCAAGCCCCGGCTCAGCGAGGCCCGCCCCCTGCAACTGCGCCGCTCCCCCCACCTGGACTGGGGCAGCTTCCTCTCCGTCATGCACACGGCCCGCAAAGAGAGCGCCTCGCCCGTGCACGCCGCCGACAAGCTGAGCGAACGCCTTTTCAGCGAACGCCCGCTGGAGTTGGGCCTGCGCCAGCTGAATATTTCTCGCGCCCGTCACAGCCTCCAGCAGCAGGCCGTCGAGGAGAGCGCCGCCGCCCCGGTGCGCCCGAAGATCAAGGAGATGCTCAACTCCGAGGGCGAGTGGGAGCGCCAGCGCCCCCGCAGCAAAGCCAGGCTCGGCGAGACCCTTATCTACGGCAAGGGCCACTGGAAGCACTCCCTGCGCCTGCCCGAGTCGCTCGCCCGCATCCAGATCGGCAACCTCTGCAAGATCGAGGGCACCGAGGGTAACATTTACGGCCGTCAGGTGGCGCTGGCCATGATGCCCCAGCAGGCCAACTCCGGCTCCGTCACGCTGGTCAAATGGATGTACCAACACGTGCGCGAGCACTACCAGCGCAGCGATCCGCAGGCCCCCGTGCCCGGACGCCGCTGGAAGCTGGAGCACTTCGAGCGCGACCTGCTCCCGCTGCTGCCGTACTTCACCCAGGGCGGGAAAGTCCGCGACCTGGTCGAGAACAACGGTCTCATCAGTGCCCGGCTCGACTACTCCGGGGCGCAGGTCTTCGCGCGGGTGGACTCGCACGGACGCGCCCTCATCAACCCGCCCTTCCGCATCGTCGAGCCGCCGCCCTTCCCCACGTTCGCCGAGCTGGCCGGGCCGCCCGTCCACGAGCAGCAGCCCCACTCCAGCCCCGCCGAGTGGTGGCACCGGCTCGGGCTCATCGACGAGTACAAGTGCCCCACCCGCCGCGGCGTCATCTTCAGCTACTTCAACCACGGCGAGGGCCTCGCCATCGCCGCCGCCCTGGAGGATGACTCCTACGCGCTCGAAGACCTCCTCTACGACCTGGCCAACCTCCGTGCCGGGCACCGCTTCGAGGAGTACGAGGACGCCAGTTCGCGTCTGGGCAATGTCTGCCGCCTGCGCTACCACGGCATCACCTGCCCCGGCTACCTGGAGCAGGGCGTTCCCCCCGAGTACGGCAACGGCGCCGCCGAGGTTTTAGCCAAAATCCGCACCACCCCCGGCGCGCGGGCCGAACTGCTTTCCGACACCCTCCGCCACGGCGACATCGAACGCGCCCTGCTGGAGTGGCGCAGTATCCTGAACCACCTGTGCTTCGCCCCGGACT
>JAUTCS010000004.1 GCA_030673825.1 Verrucomicrobiota bacterium JB024
AACCTGCGCCTGCTATTAGCATAATCCCTGAAACGTTATTCGTGATGAAAGCTCTGTTAATGACATTTGCGCTGTCGTTCGGCCTGAGTGGCTGGCTTTGCGCCCAGGAGGTAGAAGACCCGCACCATTATAAGGAGCACTCGGACGCCTACGAGCGCGAGCACTTGGATGTACCCCACTATGTGGATCAGCATTTGGACTCACGCAAGCTGCTGGACAACATGTCCAACTTCGCCTCGGACACGCGTAGCCCCCGCGCCACGTTGGAGAGCTTTTTTTACCTGATCGACAGCTACTACACGCTGATCAACGCCGACGGGGTGACTTGGCAGAATCAGGACGACCTCAACAACATTGCGCTCGAGCTGGCTGACCTGTTCGACATGGAGGACATCCCGGTGAATTTCCAGGGCGACGCCGCCATCGAGGCTTCCGTTTACATGGCGGAGTATTTGTCGCGCCGCGAGATGCCTCCGCTCGACGAAGTGCCCGATGAGGGCGAGATGGCTGCCTCGATCAAGGCCGGCAAGCTCCCTGTCTATCGTATTCCGGGCACGCCGATTGAGATCACCCGGATCAACCACGGTGATTTGGAGGGGCATTACCTGTTCGTCAACACGATGCTGAGCGATGCCAAGAGCTTGTACTATCAGGCGGAGAACTACCCCTATCTCAGTGACCAGTTCCAGGGCTTTTACGAACTGTACTTCCTCACTCCTGGTCCGATGATCCCGGTCGAATACGTCCGACGCCTGCCGCACTGGATGACGGTCGAGGTTTACGAGCAGACCATCTGGCAGTGGGTTCTGACCTTGTTGGGCTTTGGTCTGCTAATTGGCATCGTGTACGGACTGGCTCGCCTGATCCGCCGCATCTCTCAGTACTGGCAACCGCTGGCGGTGAACACGGCACACCTTAGCCTGCCGGTCGTGACGATCGCGTTGACGCGCGTGCTCATTTACATGCTCGACGATCAGGTGTTCCTCACGGGGGACGCGTGGAAGTTCATCATCATGATTTCTGATGTCATCGTCCTGGTCTCGTACATCACGATCATTATCGTCCTGGGCAGCATCGTGGCCTCGGCCATCGTGAAGTCCCGGCACCTGCAGGAGCGCCGCATCGACCAATACCTGATCCGGCTGGGCATTCGCATCCTGAGTATCGTCATCGCCATCGGGGTGATGGTGCAAGGGTTGCAGCGGCTGGGCTTCTCCGGGGCGACGCTGCTGGCCGGGGCCAGTGTGTCCGGCCTGGCGGTGGCGTTGGCGGCCCAGAGCACGCTCAAGAACGTCTTCGGCAGCATCATGCTGGTACTGGACCGGCCCTTCGTCATCGGCAACCGTGTCCGCATTAAGGGCTTTGACGGAACGGTCGAGGAGATAGGTCTGCGCTCGACGCGCCTGCGCACGCTCGACGGGCACATGGTTTCCATCCCCAACGACGAACTGTCCTGCTCCGACATCGAGAACGTCAGCTCCCGCCCCTACATTAAGCGTGCCTTCACCATATCGCTGACCTACGGCACGCCGCCGGAGAAGATTTTTGAGGCTATGGATATCGTGAAGGAGATCCTCGCTCCGCCTGCGCCGGAAGAAGCCGTATCGGGAGAGGAACTTGCCGGGCAGACCGTCGAAGAGAAACAAAAAACTCCGCCGAGCAATGCCCCCATCCATCAGCCCGATTTTCCGCCCCGGGTATTTTTCAACGAGCTGGCGTTAGACTCGCTCAACCTCATCGTCATCTACTGGTACCACCCGGCGGACTACTGGGGCTATATGGAGCATGCCACTTGGGTGAACTCCGAGCTCATCCGCCGTTTCAACGCGGCGGGCATCGACTTTGCCTTCCCGACCCAGACGATCATGCTCGAAAACGTATCGGGCGACCCGGCCCGCTCCTCGGAAACGCCTCCGGCGCAGCCGCCTGCCTCACCGTCACCCGAACCCGCCGGGGTGTAGTTTTTTTCGGAGAGATTGGGGGAGGACCCGCACTTGGGGTTTACCCCTCCCGTCGCGGGCGCTTTTTCACGGCGGGCTTGCGCTTCTTTTTGGGCGGGGGGATGACGCCGAAGCGCTCGTCTTCGGCCAGAATGCGCTCGACGATGCGCCCGGACACGGTCTCGAAGTGGTCGTCCTCGGCGTGAAGCATGAGCCACTTGGGCAGGACGGGGTGGTTTGTCAGCATGGGGAAGTCCGCCACGATGGCGGCGTGCCGGTCGCGCTCGGCGGGCACGAGAAAGGCGTTCCACGGGTCCTCGCCCTCGGCGAGCACGGCCACGAGCTTGCCCCGGTAGTAGCAGCCCAGGCAGCCGAACATATTCCGCTGAAAATAGCCGGGCCGCTCCTGCAAGGGCTCGACCAGGTACTCGTAGGGGTGGCGTTTGGCCATGGGGAAAGTGTGGTGCGTTCGCCGGGCCTCGGCAAGCCCGCAGCGTGGGGCCGCGCTTTGGCCCTTGACCGCCGGGCCCGCCTCGCCGACAAAGGGCTGTATGTTTGTCGATGAAGTTAACATTCGCCTCAAAGCCGGAGACGGCGGCAATGGCTGCATGAGTTTCCGGCGCGTGGCGCACAACCCCAAGGGCGGCCCCGACGGCGGTAACGGTGGGCGCGGCGGCGACATCATCCTCGTGTGCGACCCGAACACGACGGACTTTACCGACTACAAGTTCAAGCCCCACGCCACCGCCGCTAATGGCGTCCCCGGCAAAGGCTCGGACATGGACGGGGCCAACGGCCCTTCGCTCAAGCTGAAGATGCCCCCCGGCACTGTCGTCATCGACGAGGAGACGGGCGAGACCGTGCTCGAGCTGATCGAGTACAACAAGGAGTACGTCCTGCTCAAGGGCGGCAAGGGCGGCCTGGGCAACACCACCTTCAAGTCTTCCGTCAACCAGGCCCCGCGTCAGTACACCCCCGGTATCCCCGGCGAGGAGGGCACCTTTAAACTCGTGCTCAAGTCCATCGCGGACGTGGGTCTGGTCGGCTTCCCCAACGCCGGGAAGTCCACCCTCATCAGCCTCTTGACCGGCGCTTCGCCGAAGACTGCGAGCTACCCCTTTACCACGCTCCAGCCGACTGTGGCCGTGGTCGAGTACCCCGAGACCTACGAGCGCCTGACCATGGCCGACATCCCCGGCCTGATTGAGGGCGCGCACGAGAACCGCGGCCTTGGGCACCGCTTCCTGCGGCACATCGAGCGCTGCCACCTGTTGCTCCTGCTCATCGACATGGCCGGGACCGACGGACGCGACCCGGTGGAGGACTACAAGCAGCTGATGGAGGAGCTTCGCCTCTACGACGAGACCATGCTCGACAAGCCGCGCCTCATCGTGGCCAACAAGATGGACGAGCCCGCCTCACCGGAAAACCTCGCCCGTTTCAAAAAGAAAGTCCGCCGCAAGGTCCACGAGCTCTCCTGCCTCAGTGACAACGGCCTGCCCGAGCTCAAGGAGCTCCTGCGCAAGCATGTCCTCAAGGGCAAGAAGTAGGCCCGAGCGTCAGCCTTATGGGATAAGAATTTGCCCGCGAAGGTACGCGAAGAGGCGCGAAGGGAAAGAGTCGGAAAAGTCCCTCCGCTTAATCTCACTGTGTGCTCTGTGGTTAAACCTCTTGTATAAAACGGTTGCGGCGGCCGGGGAGTATTTAAGTCCTCAGCCGCCGCCGTTGTGTGAAGCCTGCCTTAAGCCTGCCGGATCATTTCCCTATTAGCGCCGCCGGGGGGGACCATTGGCAGCACGTGCTGCTCGACGCAGGTGGGGGCGTTGATCAGGACCGGGCCGGGCCGGGCGAAGGCCTCGGCCAGCGCCGCGTCGATGTCCGCCTCGTCGGCCAGATCGATGGCGTCCATGCCCATGGCCCGCGCCATCATCGCGAAGTCCGGCCCATGCTGGAATTTCGAGGCGATCAGGCGCTTGCCGAAGAACAAGGTCTGCTGCTGGTGGACCAGTCCGAGCGACTGGTTGTTCATGATGATGATTTTCAGGTTGGCCCCGGCCTCGACGGCGGTGACCAGCTCCTGGTTGTTCATCATGAAGCTGCCGTCGCCGCTAATGCAGACGACGGGGCACTCCGGCTCGGAGAGGGCCGCGCCCAGCGCCGCGGGCAGCCCGAACCCCATCGTGCCCAGGCCGCCGCTGGTCAGCCATTGGCGGGGGCGGCAGAAGGGGAACGCCTGCGCGGTCCACATCTGGTGCTGGCCGACGTCGGTGGCGACGATGGCGTCGCGCCCGGCATGGCGGGCGATGGCGCGGATCAGCCCGTAGGGGCGCGAGGGGTCGTCCGCCCCCGGCATGTCCATCGGGTGCTCGGCCTTGAGGGTGGCGATGCGGGCGTTCCAGTCGGCGCGGGCGCGCTCGGGCAGGATGGCCAGCAGCTCCGCCAGGAATCGGCCCACGTCGGCGCGGGCGGCCAGGGTGGGGCGGCGGATCTTGCCCAGCTCGGCGGGGTCGATATCGACGTGGATAACGCTCGCGCCGGGGCAGAACTCAGCGACCTTGCCGGTGGCGCGGTCGTCGAAACGCGCCCCCAGCGCGATCAGCAGGTCGCACTCCTCCAAGCCGAGGTTCGTGTACGGGGCGGCGTGCATCCCCAGCATCCCCAGGGATTGCGGGTGGTCGGTCGGCATCGCTCCCAGGGCCATCAGCGTGCTGACAGTCGGCAGGTGCGAACGCTCGGCCAGCGCGCAGGCCAGCTCGGAGGATTCACTGTGAATGATGCCCCCGCCCAGGTACAGGATGGGGCGCTGCGCGGCCTCGATCATGGCGGCGGCCTCGGTGACGGCGTCGGCTTCCGGCTCGATGGGGGCCGACGCCGCGCCGCATTCGGGCCAGTCCGCGAACTCAATGGTGGCCTGCTGGACATCCTTGGGGATGTCGATCCAGACCGGGCCGGGCCGCCCGCTGGCGGCGATGCGGAAGGCTTCGGGGATAATCCGCAACAGCTCCTCGGCGGACTGGACGAGGTAGTTGTGCTTGGTGATGGGCAGGCTCATGCCGAAGACATCGACCTCCTGAAAGGCGTCCGTCCCGATGAGCGGGCTGGCGACCTGCCCGGTGATGCAGACCACGGGGATCGAGTCCAGCTTGGCGTCCGCGATGGCGGTGACGATGTTGGTCGCGCCCGGTCCACTCGTGGCGAAGCACACGGCGGGGCGTCCGCTCGCGCGGGCCAGGCCCTGCGCGATAAAGCCCGCCCCCTGCTCATGGCGGGAGAGGATGTGGCGGATCACGGGGCGGCGGGCCAGTGCGTCGTAGAGGGGCAGATTGGCTCCTCCGGGGATACCCGCGATGGTGCGGATACCCTGGCGTTCCAGCAGGCGAATAACGAGGTCGGCTCCGGTCATTTTCATAAGGATGTTCTGGTTGGCTTTTTTTATTGGCCCCCGGAAGCGTCCGACATGGTTGGGTAAAACAAAAACCCCCTGTCGAACGCATTCGGCAGGGGGTTCAGAAAGTTTTGTTTAAAGTTCTTTGCTATACCCGTGCGGATGCGGTCGAGGTCACGAGGACTACGACTACGCTTACGAGCACGGCTACGAGGTTGAACTTCATTATTGGACGCCTATGAATCCTTTTACGGCCCTTTTGTCAAATACTTTATCGGGCGGGCTTCGGCCCCACCTCCGTCTTGTAGGGTGAGTCGTAGATATCCGACAGCATTGGGTGGGCCAGTTTGGATGCTCCTTCTGGGGTTACGGCTTTCAGCTTCGCTGAAAGCCGTAACCCAGACGCGATGCGCAGCATCGAAAGTGCAGACTTCGTCTGCCGCAGGGTTTGGGGGCGCGGAGCCCCCAAAGACCAATTACAGCCCGTAGCCGGTGAGCTGGATCTTGAGCTGACGGGCTTTTTCGAGGACGGCGGGCTTGTCGAGGATGATGGTGTTGGCGGCCTCGACGGCGGCGTGGCGGATGTTGGCGGCGGCGAGGCTTTCGAGCGTTTTCAGGCCGAAGACCGGCACGTCGAAGCGGTAGTCCTGGCCGGGTTTGACGGTCTTGACAAAGAGCGGGTCGCGCGCCTCGAACTGACCAGCCCGCTTGAGCATCTCGTCCGTCCCCTCAAAGCCCTCCACCGCGAGCACGGTACCGCGGCTGACCACGACGCCCTGGCCGATGTCGAGCCGGGCGACTTCTTTGGCTATGCGGATACCGTGGGCGAGCACCTGCGGGTCAATCTTGTCGCGCCCGCCGGTCATGACGCCAGCCTCCGCGAGCTGGTCCTCCAGAAAGGCGCGGGCGTCGAGCTGGCGCACGCCGATCTTCTCGATCTCGGCGGCGAGCGCCCCGAAGATCGATTCTGCGTTGCGCTCCTTGAGCGAGGCGAGGATGGCGACGGCCTTGAGGTCCGGGTGCAGGCCCTTGAACAGGCGGCGCGGCGTGATCTGCCCGGCCATGATCGCGGTCCCGGCTCCGAGGCGCTTGAGGGCCTTGAGCATGTGGCCGACCTGGCCGACCTTGATCAGGGCGCGTTCGCGCTCGGGAAAATCCTCAAACAGGTCGGTCGAAGTCTCACCGTGAAAGGCGATCAGCCGCAGCGGTACCCCGGCGGCACGGGCCTTTTCGGCCAGTAGGATGGGGTAGCGCCCCTTGCCCGCGATGATGGCCAGGGGCCGGGCGGGGTCGAAGTCCGCCGGGAGAAACGGGCTGGAGATCGGGAGGCTCAATTGCGGATCAGATAGTCGTTTTTGGCCGCGTTCTGGGTCGCGGTCTTGAGGATGCGGACCTGGGGCTGCCAACCGCTGGCGGAGGGCGTGAAAAAGACGAGCTTGTAGTTGCCCTCGGCCACGTCGGTCTCACTGCGGACGGCGCTCTCGTGCACAGCGTCGAGGGGCTTGAGCATGTCGCGCTGGGAGAGGTGGCTGGTCATACTCAGGTCCAGCCACTGGCCGGACTGCACCAGCAGGTCGCGCCCACTTTTGCGGCTCATGCGGAGGTTACCCTCCAGGACGGCTACCTCGGGCGGCACGGTGTCGAGGGAGATGTGCATCGCGCTCACGCGCCCGCTCAGCGTGCACTGGGGCAGCTCGATCGTCAGCGTGGAGGTGGCGCGGGGCTTGACCTGCGCCAGCGCGAAGCCTCCGCGCTCGAGCTTGAGGTCGATCTCGCTACGGGCTTGCTCAACGTCGTCGGTATGGCGGGCCGAGCCGTCGGGCAGGGCCTGCTGGAAGGACTTCACAACGAGTGTGGTGTCGGGGTCGAGCACGAGCGCCATGCGGTTGGAAAAGACCAGGCAGGAGTGCCCGGAGGAACCGCTGACGATGGTCTTGCCCACCGGGTCGAAGGACTCGTGCTTGGCGAGCTGCCGTCCGTCTGCGGTCAGGCTGCCGGAGAGGCCCTTGACAAACACGGACCCCTCGCGCATTTCCTCGGCCCGCAGACCGGCGCAGCCCAGCGCGAAAAGCGTGAGCAGGCAAAGCAGGCGGGCGGGGCGGCGAAGGCTCATTTCACCACCAGATTGACGATTTTGCCCGGTACGTAAATCTCTTTCACCACGGTCAGGCCCTCCATCTGGGCGGCGACACGCTCCAAGCCCTTGGCCTGCGCGAGGATCTCGTCCTTGGCGGTGTCTTTGGGTACGGTCAGCTCGCCGCGCAGCTTGCCGTTGACCTGGACGATGATCTTCACCGTGTCATCGACCAGCAGCGACTCGTCGCACTGCGGCCACATCGTGGCGGACACGCTCCCGGCCTCGCCGCCGAGGCGCTCCCACAGCTCCTCGCACAGGTGCGGGGCCAGCGGGGCGAGCAGCTGAACAAAGGTCCTCGCGGTGGTGCGGTTCATGCGCCCGGCCTTGGAAATCGCGTTCAGGCAGATCATGAGCTGCGAGATCGCGGTGTTGAAGCTCAGGGCCTCGTAGTCGGCGGTGACTTTTTTGATCGTCTCGTGGAGCACGCGCAGGGTTTCCGGCGACTCGGGCGCGTCGTCTACGCGCTCGGCCACCGAGCCGTCCTCGGCCAGCACCTCGCGCCACAGTTTGCGCAGGAAGCGGATCATACCCTCGATGCCCTTGGTGTTCCAGGGCTTCTTCGCCTCCAGCGGCCCGAGGAACATCAGGTACAGGCGCAGGGTGTCCGCGCCGTAGTCCTTGATAATGTCGTCGGGGTTGACGACGTTGCCGCGGCTCTTGGACATCTTTTCGCCGTCCTCACCCAGGATGATGCCCTGGTGGAAAAGCTTCGTAAACGGCTCGGGCACGCTCAGCACGCCCTCGTCGAAGAGGAAACGGTGCCAGAAGCGGGCGTAGAGCAGGTGAAGCACGGCGTGCTCGGCGCCGCCGACGTAGAGGTCGGGCATGCCCCAGTAGGCTTCCTTTTTCGAATCGATGAGGGACTCGGCGTTCCTCGGGTCGATGTAGCGCAGGTAGTACCAGCACGAGCCCGCCCACTGCGGCATGGTGTTGGTCTCGCGCAGGCCTTCGATCAACCCGCTTGTATCGGAAATTTCACTACGCGCTTTGACGGTGCCCGTCGCCGGGTCGAGCGCGACTTCCAGCCACTCGGGCAGGTTGGCCAGCGGGCTCTGCCCGTCGGGCGAGGGCTGGTAGCTCTCGGTTTCGGGCAGCGTGAGGGGCAGGGCGCTCTCGGGCAGCGGCACGGCGAACCACGTTTTGCCGTCCATCGTGCAGGTGACCGGCTCTGCTGGCAGTTGCCCGGCGAAGGCCGCCCCGGCTTTCACCTTGGCGTAATCAGCCTTGGAGACCCAGACGATGGGGAAGGGCTCGCCCCAGTAGCGCTGGCGCGAGAACAGCCAGTCGCGCAGCTTGAAGTTGACCGTGGCCTTGCCGCGGCCCTGCTTTTCGAGGTTCGCAACGATTTGCTTTTTTATCTCTTGGGTCGGCAAGCCATTATAGGGGCCTGAATTAATTGCAAATCCGTCGCCTGAAAAAGGTTTACACACAGAAGACCATACGTGCGCTTCCTTACCGTCAACTTCCACTAGATGCATCCTGTTTTCAGGGCCTCCTGAGGGGCCAACGAGTAGTTCAGCATCTTTCTCCAAGGGGCCAACTACCGGAATAATCTCCAACCCGAACTCCTTTGCGAACGCGAAGTCGCGCTCGTCATGGGCGGGGACGGCCATGATCGCGCCGGTGCCGTAGCTCATGAGCACGTAGTCGGCCACCCAGACGGGGATCTTTTTGCCGTTGACCGGGTTGATGGCGTACGCGCCGGTGAAGACGCCGGTCTTTTCCTTGGACAGCTCGGCGCGTTCGAGGTCGGACTTGTTGGCGGCCTTCTGGATGTAGGCGGCGACGGCCTCACGCTGCTCGGCGGAGGTGATCTTGGAAACCAGCGGGTGCTCGGGGGCGACGACCATGTAGGTGGCCCCGAAGAGGGTGTCCGGGCGGGTGGTGAAAACCGTCAGCGTGTCGTCAAAGCCGTCCAGCCCGAAAACGACCTCGGCCCCTTCGGAGCGGCCGATCCAGTTGGCCTGGAGGCGCTTGGTGGAGTCGGGCCAGTTCACGTCGTTGAGCCCGGCCAGGAGCTTGTCGGCGTAGGCGGTGATGCGCAGGACCCACTGGCGCAGCGGGCGGCGCTCGACGGGGAAGTCGCCGCGTTCGCTGCGGGGGCCTTCGGGGGTGTTGAGGACTTCCTCGTTGGCCAGGACGGTACCCAGGTCGGGGCAGAACCACACGGGCTTCTCGTCCACATAGGCGAGACCCTTTTTAAAGAGTTTCAGGAATATCCACTGCGTCCAGCGGAAGTAGTGCGGGTCGGTGGTGTTGACCTCGCGGTCCCAGTCGTAGGTCAGGCCGATGGCGCGCAGCTGCTCCTTGAAGCGGGCGATGTTGCGCTTGGTCACGACGGCGGGCTGCTCGCCGGTCTTGATCGCGAACTGCTCAGTCGGCAGCCCAAAGGCGTCCCAGCCCATCGGGTGCAGCACGTTGAAGCCCTGGGCCTTCTTGAAGCGCTTGAGCGCGTCGGTGGCGGTGTAGCCCTCGGGGTGCCCGATGTGCAGACCCGCGCCGGAGGGGTAGGGGAACATGTCCAGCACGTACCACGTGGGCTTGTCCGCGAAGTCCTGCGCGTAAAAGGTCTTGTTGTCCGCCCAGAAGTCCTGCCAGTGGCTCTCGATCCGGGAAAAGTCGTAGCTGTCGCAACGTGTCGCCATGTCTGTAAAAACGGGAAGAAATAGCCGCTTCCGGGGGCAGGGGTCAAGCCCATGTCGGTTTGGCCGTGACAGGGCGGCGAAATCGGCTAGGGGTTGGGCATGCGATTTTGCGCCCCCGCTCTGTTCTCACTGCTCGCCATCGCCTTGGGGATGCCCCTGCTCAACGCCGCGCCCGGGCCACGTTTCGCCACGCGGGGCGGGGGGGATGTCTCCGCCTCGGTGGACGATATTCAGCCGGGCTTTCAGCGGCTGCTGGACGCGGTGGTGCGGCTCGATGTGTGGGAAACGACCTTTGACCAGGGGGCCAAGCGCACGCAGCACGGGGTCGGCTCGGGGGTGATCATGACGCCCGAGGGCCACATCCTGACGAACGCCCACGTCGTCAACCCCTACGCTGAGCGCATCATGGTCACGCTCAACAACCTCGAGCGCGTCGATGCCGAGCTGGTCGGCTGGGACCACTGGACCGACCTCGCCGTGGTCAAGATCGACCCCGAACTGCTCGCCAAGCGCGGCCTCTCCTTTGACTACGCGGAGTTCGGTGATTCGGATGCGCTGGTGCCCGGCCAGACCGTGTACGCCGTCGGCACGCCCAACGGCCTCTCCCGCACCGTCACCCGGGGCATCATTTCCAACACCGACCGCTACTTCGAGGGCTCGACCGTCGGGCGCGGCTACGAAACCGGGTATTTCAACACTTGGCTCCAGACCGACGCGGCCATCAACCCTGGCAACAGCGGCGGCCCGCTCGTGTTGCCCGACGGCGACGTCATCGGCATCAACACCCGCGGCTACCTCGGCGCGGAAAATCTGGGCTTTGCCGTGCCCTCGGCCATCGCCCGCGCTGTGCTCGAGGCGCTGATCAAGGACGGCTCCATCACCCGCAGCTATATCGGCCTGCGCCCCGGCCCGATGCAGGATCTGGAGAACTTTTACGAGCTGGAGAGCAACCGTGGGATGCTCGTGCAAAGCGTCGACCCCGGCTCGCCCGCCGCCAAGGCAGGGCTGCGCCCCGGCGACATTGTCCTTGAAATCGACGGGCAGCCGGTGGACGGGCGCTTCCCCGAGCAGCTCCCGCCCATCCAGAATTTTATCGCCTCGCGCGCGCCGGGCGAGACCGTCGAGCTGAAGGTCAAGCGCGGCTTCCAGACGCTGACCGTGCCCGTCGTGACCGAGCCGCTGGAGAGTCGCATCGGCGAGGAGACCGCGCTGGCGGGTTGGGGCCTGGGCGTGCAGAAGATCAGCCGCTCCATCGCCCGCGAGGAAAACCTCGACTCGACGGACGGTTTTGTCGTGGTGGGCGTGCAACCGGCCTTCCCGGCCTACGAGGCGGGCATCCGCCCCGGCGACATCATCACCAAGGTTAACCGCCAGCCCCTCCAGTCCCTCGAAGAGCTGGAAGACATTTACAACCTCTACGAGGCCGACCCGCAAAAGACCCTCATGGAGATCGACCGCAACCACCAGGTGCGCTTCATGGTGCTCAAGCCCTGAGCGTGGGTCGCTGTTTTTTTCTCTCACAAAGGCACAAAGGGCACAAAGAGGGACGAACCGCGTTTTCCCTCGAAACGGAAAAATCCCTTTAACCACGGATTTCACGGATAACTCGGATATTGTTTATTCATCTGTGCCATCCGTGAAATCCGTGGTTAAAAACATTGAATGAATTAACAGCGCACGATGATGGCTTCCCCTCCCACTTTGTGTCCTTTGTGCCTTTGTGAGAGCTAAAAGATTGAACACGTGGCGGCGGGCGGTTTGACTGGCGGGCCTATGTCCCAGACTCACCGCAAATTCCTTCTCTGCCTGTTTTCCGCCCTGCTGATGCTGCCGATGGCCCGTGTGGCCGCGCAGGAGCCTTTGCCCGACGATTTCGAGGCGCTTTTCAACGCGCGCGCCAAGAGCGTGGTGGCGGTGGAGATGTTCGTGCAGAACGAGATCGACCGTGAGCCGGTCGGGGCGATTGGGGTGGTGTTTGACGGGGAGGGGCGAATTATCCTGATGGACAGCGCCATCCCCTCGTGGCTGCCGCCGGAGCGTTTTAAGGACATCCGTGTGCGTCCGCTTGGGCAGGACGTGGAGGGCTTCAAGGGCCACTACCTCGGCCAGGACTACCTGACCGCTTTTCACTTTATCCAGCTCGACGAGGGGCAGGAAAACTTCACCCCCATCACCGAGTGGGGCAAGGCGGACCTCAAGACCGGCCAGTTCCTGTGGGGGATCGGTGTGATGAGCAAGCCCTGGCACTTCATGCCGTACTTCCTGAGCAGCCGCCTCTCCGCCATCGAGCAGCTGCCCTGGGAGATCGGGTTCACCGTGCGGGCGGTGACCACGCCGGGATCGGCGGTGTTTGACGCGCAGGGGCGCTTCGCCGGGTGGGGCGGTCGCCCCAGCACGGAAGAAAAGCTCCTCATTCTCGATGCCACGCAGCAGCGCCCGGTGGGGATTCAGGACCTGCGCGAGACGAATGCCTTTCTCACCGTGGACCGGTTCTATGACTTTATCCAGCGCGTGCCCTCGCAGCCGGTGGGCGACCCGCGCCCGTGGCTCGGAGCGACCGGACTGCAGCCGCTCTCGCGCGAGGTGGCTCAGTTCCTCGGGCTGGAGGGGCAGGGCGCGGTGGTCGTGAGCGACATCATCGAGGACAGCCCCGCCGCCAAGGCCGGACTCCAGAGCAAGGACGTGATCGTCGCGCTCGACGGCGAGCCGCTGCCCAAGCTGCGCCCCGACGTGATCATTCCGCGCTATCTCGACACTCAACTGGCGACCCACCAGATCGGCGACAAGGTTACGCTGACCGTCATCCGCGGCGACGAGGAAAAGCAGGTGGAGGTCGAGCTCGGCGCGCAGCCCAAGGTGCTCAAGGAAGCCGAGCGCGAGTACTACCCGGAGCTGGGCCTGGGCATCCGTGAATTTCTGCTGATGGACGGCATCGCCCGGCGCGAACTGCGCGCGGACGTGGGCGGCGTGGTCGCGGACTTCATCAAGCCCAACAGCAAGGCCAGCTCCGGCGGCGTGCAGATCGGTGACTGGATCAAGGAGATCGACAACACCGAGATCACCAGCTTCGCGCAGGCCCAGCAGGTTCTCTCCGCCATCGAAAGTGATAAGGACAGGAGCGAGGCGGTCTTTCTGGTCGAGCGTAACAACGAGACCAAGGTTCTGCGCATCAAACTGAAGTGAGGGGAGTCATTTGTTATTCGTCACTTGTCATTGGTCATTCGGGAAGAGTGAGTCGCGGGCGAGGGGCCTTTTATAACCGGTAACGGATTAACGGATAAAATTTTATGTTTACGGGAATCGTCGAAGAAACGGGGAAGGTCGTCTCCTTCACCGAGGAAAAAGAAGCCTGGCGGCTGATCATCCGCGCCAAGGAGGTGCTCAGCGACCTCAAGATCGGGGACAGCCTGGCCTGCAACGGCTGCTGCCTCACGGTCGTGGAGATCGCCGGGGACACGCTGCGCTTTGACCTGCTGGGCCAGACTGTGCGGCTGACTTCGTTCGCCGATCTCGGGCCGGGCTCCCTCATCAACCTCGAACGCAGCCTCGCCGCCGACGGGCGCCTGGGCGGGCACTTTGTGCAGGGCCACATCGACGAGACCGGGACGATTTCCATCATTGAAGAGCGCGGCAAGGACATCTACATCCGGGTAAAGATCCCGGCGGGCACCGGCAAGTACCTCGCCCCCAAGGGCAGTATTGCCATTGACGGCATCTCCCTGACCGTGGCCGAGCTGCACGAGGACGGCTTCGCGGTGTGGATCATTCCGCATACCCGTGAGGTGACCAATCTCCAGCAGAAAAAGGCCGGTGACCGCGTCAACCTCGAGTTCGACATGCTCGCCAAGTACCTGGAGCGGCTGCTGAACAAGGACGCCTAAGTCCAGAACAGACTTTTATCTAAACCGCAAAGGACGCCAAGTGCGCGAAGGCTGGTTGGCTGTGGGGGCTCCACTGCTTTTTTCTTCGCGACCTTTGCGTTCTTTCTATGCCATTCCTCCGAGATAGAGATTTAGCTTTTGAAAAACCGTCCGTTTGCGGTAAACCTTGACCCAACGTATGCGCACCGAACTGCTGGCCGTCGTCGATGAACTCAAGCGCCTCCGCGAGGAGGGCGTGGGGAGCGTCGCCGTCAGCCAGGAGGCGCTGGACGGCCTGCGCGCCGCCGTGGCCGCCCGCCAGGCCGAGACTGGACCCGCTATTGAGGTGCCCGCCTCGGGCGGAATCTCGGAGGACGCGGCGCCTTCACCCGCGCCCGCCCGTGCGCCGCGCCGCGCCTATTCGGAGCCGTCCACCGACTCGGGCGAACGCGCCACCGGGATCGTCCTGCCGGGCACGGAACCCGCCGCCCCCGCGAAAAAAGCCGCTCCGGCAGCTTCCCCGGCTTTCGGGCGCTCGTCGCAAGCCGCCGGGCCTTCGGCGCCGGGATTGCCGGACTTTGTGAAGCCCATTCCCGCGCCGACGCCGTTCACGCTGCCGGGCGGGGACAAGCAGAGCCGCTGGGATTGGCTCAAGGACAAGGTGATGAATGACCCGGTCTGCCGGGAACACGTCAAACCGGGTAAAAAGCTCGTGCTGGGCGTGGGTAGCCTGGATGCGGATATTTTCTTTTGCGGGGAGGCCCCAGGCGCGGACGAAGAGACCCAGGGCGAACCCTTTGTCGGAGCCGCTGGTCAGCTTTTGACCAAGATCATCAGCGCGATGGGGCTCAAGCGTGAGCAGGTCTACATCGGCAACATCATGAACTGGCGGCCCGAGCATGATAAGCCCTTCGGTAACCGCAAGCCGGTCGAGGTCGAAATGGCCTACTGCCTGCCGCACCTCAAGGCCCAGATCGAGATCGTCCAGCCCAAGGTGATCGTGGCCCTCGGTTCCACCGCGGTGGACGGGCTCTTCGGCTACGGGCAGGGAGCGGGCATCCGGCGTAAGCGCGGCTCCTGGCGCGATTTTAACGGCATCCCGGCCATCATTACCTTCCACCCGTCATATCTGCTCCACCAGGGCTCGCCCCAGGTCAAACGCCAAGTCTGGGAGGACATGCTCGCCGTTATGGACAAGACCGGCATGCCCATCTCCGACAAGCAGCGGGGGTATTTTCAATAACCCGCCGTCAATGGTCGTCTGCCTGCCGGTCTCCGTACACTGCCTGTGTGGGCGTGCGTGGTTCGTGTGAGTCGGCGTCAACCGCCGTGGCCCATGCCGCCGTCTTGGCGGCGGCATCAGTGATCCGTAGGATCACACAGGTCAAGGACCATGTCCTTGCACAGGTTAAGGGCTATGTCCTTGGCAGGTAGTCGCGGATGTCGGGCAGGGCGAGTTCGAACTGGCCGGAGGGCAGGCGGGCCAGGTAGGGGTCGGCCTTGGAGGTCAGGTCGATGATCTCGTCGGGCAGGTTGTCCTCGTCCAGTTCGAGTTCGTCGATGGGGTCGAGTCCATCGAAGAGATGGCTGAGCCGGCGCGGTTCGGGATGCAGGATGCGGGGCGGGTTGGCCACGCGGCCCTTTTTTACGAGCTCGAAGAGACTGGGGAAGTGCCGCTTGTGGTAGGACTGCTCGAACTCACGCAGCCACTTGTTTTCCACGTCTTCGCGGCGGTTGAGCAGCACCACGTCGCTGAAGTGGATGAGCGCGTCGTACCAGGGGGCGAGGGCGGCTGCTTTCTCGGCCAGCGCGCAGTCCACCACTGTGATCACACGCAGCAGCTCCACGCCGTTGGCCTCGGTCCAGCGCTTGAAAAGCTCGATCTCGTCGCGAAAGTCAGCCGTCCCGTCCGTGAGGTAAAACACGGTCGCCCCGAAGTCAGGCGAGGGGGGCATGCCGGGCTCGTCGCGCTCGATCATCTCCAACTGTGGGCGGGCGGCGAGCTGCTCGTCAAAGGGCGAGTCGGGCTCGGTGGCCGCGAGGAGGATGTTGACGGGCTGGTCTTGCTCAAGGCCGCCGTCGATGAGGTCGAAAACGACTTCGCGCCGCCCGGCGCCGGGCGTGCCGAGGATGAGATAGGCTTCAGTCATGGCAGTGCTTTTATCGAAAAAGAATAAGCCGGGACGGGCGTGGCGTCAATGGTGTCCCGCGCAGATTCGGCCAGTGTGAGGGGGAGGGTGGCCTTAGCCCCTAACTGCGCGGAGCGGTGCCGAGGCGGGCCTGCTGGGCCATCCACTGGTCGGCCAGCACGAGCCAGGTCATGGCCTCGACGATGGGGACCGCGCGGGGGACCACGCAGGGGTCGTGCCGCCCGCGTCCGATCAGCTCGGTCTCGGCGCCGGACTGGTCCACCGTGGCCTGGGGCTGGAGGATGGTGGCGGTGGGCTTAAAGCCGACCCGGAAGTACAGCTCCTCGCCGTTGCTGATACCGCCCTGGACGCCGCCGGAGCGGTTCGTGCGGGTGCGTACCTGGCCCTCGCGGTTTTCAAAGAGGTCGTTGTGCTGGGAGCCGCTCATGAAGGTCCCGGCAAAGCCGCTGCCGATCTCGAAGGCCTTGGTCGCGGGCAGCGAGAGCATGGCCTTGGCCAGCTCGGCCTCCAGCCGGTCGAAGACCGGTTCGCCCAGGCCCACGGGCAGTCCGCGTACGCGGCAGACGATGACCCCGCCCACAGAGTCGCCCTCGGAGCGGGCGTCCTTGATGCAGGCGATCATTTGCGCGGCCAGGTCGGCGTCGGGGCAGCGCACGGCGGTCGCCTCGACCTGCTCCAAACTGGGGAAAGGAAAAAGCGGGGCTTCGCCGCTGCCGAAGTCTTCCAGCCCGAGCGTGTGGATACGCTCCACGTAGGCGCGCACTTCGATGCCTGCGCAGGCGCTCTGGAGCGCCTTCTGGGCGACGGCTCCGGCGGCGACGCGGCCGATGGTCTCGCGGGCCGAGGAGCGTCCGCCACCCTCGTGGTTACGGATGCCGTACTTGGTCTGGTAGGTGTAGTCGGCGTGCGAGGGGCGGAATTTTTCCTTCATCTCCGCGTAGGCCTCGGGGCGGTGGTCGGAGTTCGGGACCGTGATTGCGATGGGGGTGCCCAGGGTCAGCCCCTCGAAGACTCCCGAGACGATGGTCGCCGTGTCGGTCTCCTTGCGCGGGGTGGTGATGTCGCTCTGGCCCGGGCGGCGGCGGTCCAGCGCGGGCTGGATGTCGTCCTGCACGCTCAGGGGCAGATTGGGCGGGCAGCCGTCGATGACGACGCCGATGCCGCCCCCGTGGCTTTCGCCCCAGGTGCTGATACGGAAGAAGTTGCCGAAGCTGTTACCCATGGCGCACAACAATGACGGGCCCCCCGCGCGGGTAAAAGTCTAAAATTGCCGGGCAATGAGCCTGCCCAGTTCGCCCTGGAGTTTTTCCAGCTCGGGACGGGAACGGTGCTTCAGCAGCCCGGCCACGCGCTGGAGAAAGTCCGACGGCTCGTAGTTGGCCGTCTCCAGCAGGAACAGCAGGAGCCCGTCTCGGTGGATCTGGTAGGTTTTGCGCCGGACCTGGGCGGAGCGGGCGTTGGAGGCGTGGCCGAGGATGCGCTGGTTGTCAAAGGCATCGCGCACGTACTGATCGGACTTGCCGATGATGGCGGCGACCTCCTTGGGGGAGAACCACTCCTGCCCCTGCGGCAGTAAAAAGGAGAAATGCTCGTTGGCTTTCATGGCGGAAACGGATGGCGTGAGGTGACCGGTCAGCGCAGCTCGGCGGGCCGACGGGGAGTGGAGAAGCGCATGGCCAGCTTGATCGCCTGCGCGCGTTTTTCCACATCCCGGAGCGTCTGGGCCTGCTCGCGCAGCTGACCGGCGATAGTCTCGCTGGGCAGAAATTCAGCCAGGTCCTCGTACAGGGCGGCTCGGCTGGCCACGGGTTCGGTTTCGAGTTTACTCAGAATGTAGTCGACAAGACGGTTCGCGGCGGTGCGGTTCATAGCGGACAGGTGTATTCAGGCGCCGGGGACAGGAGACCGGGCGGAGGTTGATTATTTTAGTATAAACTAGTACAAGTGAGTTTTTTGTTGTCTTGTAATGATAGAAGAAGATACTGGGTTCAGTTGTAATGTAAATGAAAAAAGTGGAAAAATTCTACTTTGTGATAGAAAAAATCCATAGCCATGTCACAGATACACTCCACGCTTCCAGTTGATGCGCCGCAGTTTAGCCTGCGTTTTCGGCTCTTGATGAGCTACCATGACCTTACCTTACGGGATATCGCCCACCACACTGATAATGCTATATCAACTGTGGGAACCTGGAAAAACGGACGGGTTCCTGCTTCGTCCGATACCCATGAACGGCTGGCAGAGCTTTTCGGTGTCAGTGTGGAATTTCTCCTCTACGGGGTGGGGGAGAGTGGAAAAATTCCACGAAAGGGTGGCGCTGGTCATGTCTTCCGGGACATCGAGGCCCTGCTGGGCGAGATTGACGGGGATACCGATGCGCACGAGCCGCCCCAGAGCTTTCAGCAGCCGGTCCGACAGGGGGCCGAGGAGGAGGGCACGCCTTTCCGGCGCTCGCGGATCGAGGGCTACCTGCGGCAGTTTCTGGACCGGGCGGAGGCTCAGCCGGGCGGGCTGGCCCACACCTGGTACCACCTCAAGCGCGAATTCCCGCTCGATCTGTTCACCCGGCTGAGCTGAGGAGGCCGACGGTGGGGCGTTGACTTCCCGCTTGTTTTTTCCAGAGTGGAATGCAATACGTTACCGTTTATGCCTCGTGAAGGAATCGAAACCCCGTTGAGCCTCGTCCGCCGGAATATGTCCGGGGGCGCAAAGGGGGCGATTTACAAGGTCGCTGGGCCTGCCATGGAGCGTTTTCTGCGGCTAAACGGCCTGGAGGATGCGTACCTGCGTGTGGTGGACGACCCCACGACTCCGAACTTCTTCCAGCGGGCGATGCGGGCGATGGAGATTTCCTACGAAATCTCCGACGAGGACCTGGAGCGTATTCCGCGCGAGGGCCCGCTGCTGGTTGTCAGCAACCACCCTTACGGCGGGCTCGACGGCGTCGTGCTCGGAGCGCTGCTGACCTCGGTGCGCGAGGATACCAAGCTCCTGGCCAACTACCTGCTGGAGGTGATGAAGGAGATCAAGCCCTGGCTGATCGCCGTGGACCCCTTTGACCGCCCCGAGTCGGCGCGTTATAACTTTAAGGCGATGAAGGAAACCATCCGGCACCTGTGCGCCGGGGGCTGCGTGGGGACGTTCCCCTCGGGCACGGTTTCGCACTTTCGCTTAAAGCAGCGCCAGATCACCGACCCGGTTTGGGCCGCCAACACCGGACGCCTCATCCACAAGTCCCAGGCGACCGTCCTGCCGTGTTACTTCGAGGGTGGCAACAGCATGCTTTTCCACCTCGGCGGGCTCGTACACCCGCGCCTGCGCACGCTCATGCTGCCGCGGGAGATGATCCGGCAGATGGGCAGCACGTTGCGCCTGCGCATCGGCAATCCCATCCCGTATCGCAAGATGGCCGAGTTCACCAGTAACGAGGAGCTCATTCAGTACCTGCGGATCAACACTTACATTTTGGCCAAACGCGCTCAGGACTCGACCCCGCGCCACAAGTTTGCCTTTCCCCGCCTCCCGCGCAAGCCGGGCGCGGAAAAAACCCTGGCCCAGGCTGTGTCGTCCGAGGTCCTGCGGGCGGAGATTGCCGCCATCCCCGAGGAGCAGCGCCTTGTTGAGCACGGCGCCTTTCAGGTTTACTACGCGCACGCCTCGCAGATCCCCAATGTGCTGGACGAGCTGGGCCGCCTGCGCGAGAAGACCTTCCGCGAAGTGGGCGAGGGGACCGGCGAGCCCTCCGACACGGACCGCTTCGACCTGTACTACCGGCACCTGTTCATGTGGGACATGAAGGCGGAGAAAATCGTCGGCGCCTACCGCGTGGGCCTGACCGACGAGATCCTCCTCACCCACGGCAAGGCCGGCCTCTACACCTCGACCCTTTTCAAGTTCAAGCCTGGCTTCCTCGAAAAGCTCGATCCGGCGCTGGAGCTGGGCCGCTCCTTCATCGTCTCGGAGTACCAGAAAAAGCACGCCTCGCTTTCGCTTATCTGGCGCGGCATCGGGCAGTTCGTCTGCCGCCACCCGCAGTACAAGACGCTGTTCGGCCCGGTCAGCATCAGTCAGGAGTACAACTCGATTTCCAAGGACCTGATGGTCAAATTCCTGCGCAAGAACAAGCTCGACCCCGCGCTGGCCGCGTTTGTGAAGGCGAAGAACCCGCCTCGCGGCGGCCCGAAAATCCGCGGCACTGAAAAACAGGCGCTGCTGGAGTCGGTCAAGGACATTGACGACGTGTCCGCACTCATTTCCGAGATCGAGACCGACCACAAGGGCGTGCCCGTCCTCCTGCGGCACTACCTGAAGATGAACGGCAACTTGCTTTCCTTTAACGTGGACAATGATTTCGGCCACTGCGTGGACGGGCTCATCGTGGTCGATTTGACCCAGGCCGACGGACGCCTGCTGCGCTCCTACATGGGAGAGGATAATAACAAGTCCTACAAGGCCTTCCACCACAGCCCGTTGATTAATTCGTAAATTTGTAGATTAGAAGATTTGTAAGATTTGTCCGTGTCGGCAACCGCCACTCAATAATGTTTCGAATCTGCGAACCCTACGAATTTATAAATCTACAAATTTACGAATCTTTCTCGCCTTCCCGAACAATGTGCAGCGTGCGCTGCGGGAAGGGAATCTCGATGCTCTCGGCGGCGAAGCGCTTGACGATGGCGTGGTTGATCGCGCTCTGCGTATCCAGCCGGAAGTCCATGCTGGAAAGGTAGGCGAAGCAGATGAAGTTCAGCGACGAGTCCGCCATCTCCGTGAAAAATACGCGGGGCTCAGGGTCACTCAGGACGTTGGGCGTGCTGGCGAGGATCTCCTTCAGGATGATGATGACCTTCTCCGTGTCGGTGCCGTAGGCCACCCCGACGGGGATTTTCAGGCGCGTCATGGTGTCGCTCAGGGTCCAGTTGATGAGCTTGCCGGTGATGATGGTCTTGTTCGGGACGATGACTTCGCGCCGGTCGAATTCCCGGATCGTGGTCCCGCGGATGCGGATGCGGGCAATGCTCCCGGTGGTGTCGTCGATCGTGACGATGTCGCCTACCCGGATCGGCCGCTCAAACAGCAGGATGATGCCCGCCACCAGGTTGCCAAAAATCTCCTGCAGGCCGAAGCCCAGGCCCACCGACATGGCCGCGATCAGCCATTGCACCTTCGACCACTCGACCTCGGCGATCACGCTGGCCCAGATGACGCCGCAGAGCACGATGAAGTAGGCCACGAGCGTGGCGAAGGCATGCCGGTTGCCCTGGCTGATGCTCTCCATGCGCCTGAAGATGACCAGCTCGATGATCGTGGGCAGGTTCTTGGCCAGGACGAGAGTCGTGATGAGGCAGACGCCCAGCATGACGAGCTGCCCGACGGTCAGCATCGGCGAGGCACTGTCACCGATCAGCGCGAAGTCCGAAATCGTGCGGAAGGCCGGGAGCGCGTCGTGCCAGATAAAGGCCACGCCGATGATAAATATGACCACGCGCAGCAGGTTCAGGATGTGGCGGATCTGTGGGTCGATCTCGCGCCAGTTGGGATTACCTTCCTCCACGGGCGGGACGGCTTCGTTGCCCCCGTCGGTCGCTCTCTCCGCAGCGGCCTTTTCGGCGTCCTTGGCGCGTTGCTGGACGATCGCCTGGTAGCGGTGGATGCGCAAGTAACGCGACAGCAGCCCGTCGAGCACCGCAATACCAGCCAACAGCCAGAGCGTGTGGACCGTCGTGCGGACCATGGCCATGACCCCGGCCATGTAGCCGAGGCTGATCATAACGGCCAGCATCGTGATCCAGCCCACCAGCAGGATATACACGCTCCAGCGCAGGAAGGCGTGCCGAAACAGTCCGAAGCGCATCCCGCTGTCTGAGAAAATCCCCTTCTCCGGATGAAACACCCGCTGGAAGGCCACGATGAGTAAGATCAGCGCCCCCAGGAAAAGCACGCGCGAGCCCGTGTTCTGGTCGTAAATCACTCCGTAGGAACTCAGGAACGTGGCAATGAACGAGAGTGCGTAGGCCGGCAGCATGACCCAGCGCACGGTGCTGTTGATCACGCGGCAGGACTGGTCGTTCCACCGGAACTGTACGTCCCCAAGGCCGCCGGGCAGGGAGAGCCGGTACAGGAGCGTGAGCGAGATGGTGGCGGGGATGAGCCCGAGGCAAGTCATCGCGATGGCGTCCGCGAAGCTGTTCCGGGCTGTGCCCACGGTGCTTTCCCAGCTGTTTTCGATCGCGGGGATATCGACTGTCCAGGCAATGCCGAGCAGCACCAGCACAGGGATGAAGGCGAGGGCGATTTCGTAGGCCAGCAGAAGCAGCGTATCCGGAAACTGCGCCTCGCTCAGCGGGCGTTGGCGTAGCCGATCCAGCGAACGTCCGATCCGCCGGGCCACCAGCACCAGCAGCAGCGTGCCCAGGATGATGACGGCCAGCCGCTCCAGCCCCTGGGTGAAGATGTTACTGATCATCTGCCCCGTGCGGTGGGCGATGTCGTTCAGGATGCCGGGCAGGATAAGGAAATCCTCATCCGAGAGGTGGTTCCGGTCCGGGATCCACAAGGCGTTCTCGGCGGTGAACTCCTCAAAGGATTCCACCGCGGTGATGGCGGTGCCGACGGCGGCGGCGGTCGCCACGATGGACTCAAAGTAGTCGTCGGTATCGGAGATCAATCCGCTGAGAATCTCTACCCGCTGGGCCAGTAACTCACGCAGCAGGCGCTCGCGAAGGGCACCCTCCTGGGGTGACTTGGCTGCGGGCAGTTGCTGGCGGTAAGTGGCCATCGCCTGGTTGGTGTCCGATGCCTTGTCCCGTTCTTGTTCCAGGTCGATCAGGTCGAGCTGGACCTCGCGCACATGGTCGTTGAGGTCGTCTTGTTCGTTTTCGAGCTTTTCCGTGTCGGGCAGGGCCCGCAGTTCGCGGTGGAGCAGGGCGCCGACCGACTGCGAATGCCCGGCGATGGACAGGCGCTGTTCGATCTTTTCCAGTCGGGCCTGTGTATCTTGGGTAACCTCGGTGTAGTAGGTCAGCTGCTGGTTCTGCTTCTCAATCTGCCCGGTCAACTCCCTGCGCATGGCGATCCAGCTCTGATTCTGCTTGGCCAGTTCCTTTAAGACTGGGTCCTGCATGGCGGCCTGGCGCGTGGCCTCGCGGGCTTCTTCCTCCTGACGGGTGAGGGCCTCCTTGCGCAGTTGTTCGACATGGGCGCCGAGGGTCTCGATCTGTCGCGCCTGGCTGGTCTGCTGAGCCTCGGCCAGTTCGCGCTGGGCAACCCGGTAACCGCGCCGCAGGTCGGAAGTCGCGGTCTGGCGCTCAAGCAGGTCGAGTTGGGCCTGAAGCTGCTGGATGCGGGCCTGGCGGGCGGCCTTCTCTGTCTCGCTGCCGCCCTGGGTTTTGCTCAGGTCGTTGATCCGGGCTCGGATCTCGTTGACCTGTGTGGATGCGGTGAGCTTTTCCTCGGAAAACTTGCCGATCCGGGCCTTCAAATCCTGGACCTGAGTATTGAGAGCGTCCTGCTTGCTCTTGAGCTGGCTGAGAAGGCTCTCGGCATCGGCGAGGCTATCGGGTAGGGCCGGGTCGGGGGTATTTTTGACCAAGGTGGTCTGCTCCTTGAGAGCCTGAGTATCGGCCAGAGCGGCACTGATCACCTTTTCGAGGTCGTTGAGCTGGACTTTATACTGTTGGGCCTGATCGAGTGAGGCCTTGGCATCCTGGATCAGTTTAAAGTCGCTGCTGGCCGGCTCGTTATCTTTGGGCGCGGGGTAGTCCTCTTCGAGCCCTTGCAGGTATTCGGCTGTGACGACTCCGGGCGCTGCGCTTGACTGGTCGGTGCCGGTGGCGGGTGGGGTGGCCGGTTGCCCCGGCTCCTGAGCCTGAAGGCTAACGACTGCGAAGCTCCAGCAAACGGTGAAAAACAGGCACCGCCAGAGCGGACGCAAGCGGGTGAGAGTGGGCGCTTGAGAGTGAGCCGGAACGGCGGAACGCATTCCCATAATCATTGCCAGTGCGGCGTCTGCGTCAAGCCCGGTCTGGTATTCGTTCTCGGGCGTTAGCCATTGCTCCACAAGGAGATCGGCTAAAAAAGTGGCAGGCCCGCAGGGATTCGAACCCCGACAAGCAGAACCAGAATCTGCGGTGCTACCGTTACACTACGGGCCTGATGCGAACAATGACAACCGACGCCTGCTCGTCAAGGAGTATAACCCAAAAATTTTAAAAGAATTTACATGGGAGCAGCCATCGCTCCGATGGCAGGGATGGGAAAGCTCCCGGCCCGGACCGTTCGTATACCCCCTGTTTATGGGTACTGCGGGAGCCCGTACTTGATCCGGTATTGCCGTGGAGTGGTTCGGTGGGCGGCGCGGAACTGCTTGTAAAAGTACCCGAGGTTTTCGAAGCCGCATTCCTCGGCGATTTCGATGATCTGTTTGTCGGAGGTCTCCAGCTGCATGGAGGCCCACTTGAGCCGGGCGCGGTTGATCAGGTCCCGCGGGGTCGTGCCCAGATACTGCTGGCAACAGCGGCAGACGTGTTCATGGCTGCGCCCGGCGAGGCGCACGAACTCCGGCACGCCTCCGACGAAGTTGGGCCAGGACTCGATCGTACGGACGGCTCGGGTCAGCCATTCGGGGGTGGGGGCGTGCGCCTGCCCGCCGCTTTGGCGGTTAGCCAGTAGGCAGAGGACACCCAGTAAGAAAGCGGCGGCATTAGTGCTGTCCCAGCGTCCAGCCGCCAGATCGAACCCCAAATGCCGGAATCGCTCCCGGTCGTCGGCTCCCAGGAAAAACTCCCGCTCTTCGATCGGCTCGCGGTCAAAAAAACAGGGCGCCTCGGGGAAGAAATTATCGCGGAGCTGTTCCCAGAGCGAGGGGTGAAAGGCGAAGTTGATCAGGCGCATCCGTCCCCCCTCTTCCCAGGCGGAAAAGCCGTGCCAGTCGTCTTTACGGATCAAGGCGAGATAACCCGTTGGCGTGTGCCTGCGCTCCCCCTTGTACAGGTGGCATCCCTCGCCGCTTTCGATCCAGAATAGCTCCAGATAGTCTTGTTCATGGGGGGGAGGCTCCGGAACATAGGCGTAGTTGTAGGCCTCGTAGGTGCACGCGTAGGGAGCTGGCCAGTCATTGACAGAGATAAAGCGCATCAAGCCAGCGTAATAAATAGTCAGCCTATCGCAAGACGACAACGCGCTCCGCCTGCTATAATTTGCCTTTACCATTATGCTTCCTAAAGACCACCTCCCCCAACTGATCCCGAATCGCCTGGAGGCCTGCCTGCGCCGCCTCAAAGCCGCTATTTGGCAGGATGAGCGCGCTGTCTCCGTCGAGGCCTCCGAGCCCTCGGCCCAGCAGGTCCCCCTCTCCGCCGGCAAGGCCCTCAAGCGCAAACCGGTCGGCCCCTGCTCGTACTGGGGGAAGATGTTCGACCAGCGCTGGTGCCGGGTCACGCTGCCCGCTCCGGCCGACGCCAACACCTGGCTGCACTGGATGGATCAGGGCGAGGCCACCCTTTACGTCAACGATCAGCCGTACTTCGGCTTCAACGTCGCCCATCGCCATTGCCGTCTGCCCAAGGGCGTGAAGAATCTCTGGATCCAGTCCAGCTGCATCCAGAGCGCCATCTGGCACCCCGAGGCCAACGGCATGAAGCCCGGCGGCAGCTTTTTTGAAAAAGCCTTCGTCGCCCGCCGTGATGAGGCCGCCTGGCACGCTTATCACGACCTGAAGTGCCTCTTCGATCTGGCCATCGATCAGCGTACCCGCGAAAATCCGCAGGTCTCGACCACGCTGATCGGCGCTGGCCTCCAGCCGGTGTTCGACAAGTACAGCCCCGCGCTGCGCCTGATGTTCCACGGCATGAACGAGGCTGTCGATGCCTACGACCTGCACGGCCCTGCCGCCCTGAGCAAGTCCCTCGCCGCCCTCTACAAGAAGCTCCGCGCCGACAAGACCTTCTCCCGCTGCGTGCTCACCGGCCATGCCCACCTCGACTTGGTCTGGATCTGGCCCGAGCGCATGGGCGAGCTCAAGGCGGTCAACATCTTCGCCACCGTCAACCGCCTGATGGAGGAGTACCCCGAGTACAAGTTCGCCTACAGCCAGCCCGCCAGCTACGAGGCTGTCGCCCGGCGCGAACCCGACTTCTATAAACAGGTACTCAAGCGCATCCGCTCCGAGCGTTGGGAAGCCACAGGGGCCATGTACGTCGAGTCCGACACCACCATGGCCTGTGGCGAGGCGCTCGCTCGCAGCTTCATCCTCGGCCAGCAGGGCTTCAAGGGCATCAATGGTAAGCCCTCGCGCCTGACCTGGCTGCCCGACGTCTTCGGCTATGCCGCCTGCCTGCCGCAGATCATGGCCCAGACCGGCGTGGACTACTTCTTCACCACGAAGATGACCTGGAACGCCATCAACCGCTTCCCGTACAGCAGCTTCATCTGGCGTGGTAACGACGGCTCGGAAATCCTTGCCCACGTCACGCAGGAGTCCAGCTACGTCACCCACATGACGGTGGATAATATCAAGGCCCCCATGCACGCCAACCGGCAGGCCGACGTGCACGAGGAGTACCTCCTGCCCACCGGCTACGGTGACGGCGGTGGCGGTCCCACCGACGAGATGATGGAGCGTGCCCGTCGTCTCGGCAGCCTGCCCGGCATGCCCGCCATCGGCTGGGACCAGCCAGAGGCTTTCTTTGAGCGGTTGGAGTCGGCCAAGGACAAGCTCCCCGTCCATCAGGGCGAGTGTTACCTGGAGTATCACCGCGGTACCTACACCACCCACGGCAACCTCAAGTCCTCTTTCCGCAACCTCGAGCGCGCCATGCAGCTCGCCGAAGCCGTTTCCGCCGCCACTGGCAAAGCTTGGGACATGGAGCACGCCTGGAAGCGCCTCGTCTTCGCTCAGTTCCACGACTACATCCCCGGCAGCTCCGTCTGGGACGTGTACCTGGAAGGGCTGCCCGAGCTCGACGGCCTGGCCGACAGCCAGCGCGCCCAGGCTCTTGGAGCCCTGGAGGACAAGGGCGGCGAACGCTGCCTCTTCAACCCGCACGCGGTCGCGCTCAAGACCTGGGTCAAGCCCGCCGGGGCGAAGAAGCCCGTCTATGTCAGCCTGCCGCCGCTCAGCGGCTCGTGTATCGAAAAAGCCACTACGCAGGCACCTGACGCTGTCGTCCTCAAGGGCAAGACCGTCTCCAACGGCCTGGCGGCGTTCCGCGTCAACGCCTCCGGATGGATCGACCGGCTGGAGTGGGAGGGCGTCTCCGTCCCCTTGGGCAATCCGCTTGGTCAGCTTGTCGTTTACCCGGACAAGGCCGCCAACTTCGAGGCCTGGGATATCGACCGCCACGTGCTTGCCCTCGGCGAAGTCTGCAAGGCCAAGGCCGAAGTCTCGACCTTCGAGGAGGGGCCGGACCGCGCGGGCATTCGCGTCACCCGCAAGGTGGGCGAAAAGAGTTCCGCCACCGTGACCTTTGCGCTGGAGGCGGGCAGCCCGCTCGTTCACCTCAGCGTGGACCTCGACTGGCAGGAGCCCGAGCACCTGCTCAAGCTTTACTTCCCGACGCAGTACGCTGCCACGCAGGCGCGCTTCGGCATCCCCTACGGCAGCGTCCTGCGCTCGCAGGTCCCCAACTCCATGGGGGCCGAGGCGATGTGGGAGGTCCCCTTCAGCCGTTATCTTGCCGTCTTTGACGAGGGCGAGCGCGAGGGCCTGTTCGTGGTTTCCGAGTCCAAGTACGGCGCGTCCGTGCGCGAGGGTAAGGTCGGCGTCAGCCTCGTGCGCAGTCCGCGCGTAACCGGCCACGAGGCCCACGCCTTTGCCTGGCCGCCGCACATGACGCGCCTGCAGACGCCCGGCCCGTACAGTGACATGGGTAAGCACGTGATCCGCTTGGCCATCGGTCGCTACGACTGTGCCCTGCCGCGCGAACGCCATCCCGCCAGCCTCGCAGACACGCTCTTCACCGCACCACTCGCCTACACCGGCACGCCCGTCGCCCCGGTCATCGAGGCGCTGGAGGGCGGCGACTCGCTCGTGCCCTGCTGGGTCAAGCCCGCCGCCGACGGTGGTTGGATATTGCGCCTTCACGAGGTTGGAGGCCGCCGCGGCGAGCTCATGGTCCGTGCCGCCGATGGCTGGACGCTCGAGCAGACCACGCTCGGCGAGTCCGCCTTCCGCTCTTGCAAGACTTCCGTCGCCTTCAAGCCCTACGAGGTCATCAGCCTACGCTTCGCACGGGCCTGAGGCGACGCTTGACCCCAAGGTCAGCTTAGTTATCGGCCGGCGGTTCCGTCCCCATCGAGGGCAGGGGACCGTCGGCCTTTTTTATCGTAATCCTCCTGCCAGCTCCCGGCACCACCGGAGAACTTGTCTGCACTCTAGCTTCAAAGACCTGTAATCCTGAGAGTTTGGTTTTCTCGCTTGAAAAAGGAGGTTACTAGGTAGATGTTTATAGACTTGTTCTTTGAGAATGCCCTGAACGTGGCCGAACTTCAAACAGACGGCTGACGTTCATCCCGCATTTCTCATCGAGTGAAATTGTGGGGGTGTTCCGGATTCGACCCGGAGCCGTAGGGTAAGGCTGCATGCCGGAGATGATGGTTGGCTCCGTATCAAATCCATCACACCTATAAATGGCGAAGAACAATACGCCATGGCTGCCTAATTAACGCAGTCACGCAGAAGGGCTGATACCTGTTAGGCCTGGAAGCGATCATCTAGCAGGCATAGTTCGCTCCGGGTTCCCGGGGGCGGGCCGTACTCAAACAGGGTTCTCGCGGCTCGGCAGCGCGCTCCATCGCGTCCGTTCCGTTAAACCAAATATGCAGCTAAGCATGTAGACGCTTTGTCTGAAACCTCCGGGCACGCGGGTTCGACTCCCGCCACCTCCACGGTGACGAAATCCTTTCCGTCGAAGGCTACGTGGTGGGCGCGGACGGCACCGTGACGCTGGCCAACCTGCGACGCGGGCGTTTCGGCACGCTGGCCGTGGACCACGAAGTGGGGGAGCGGGCGTTTCTGGTGAGCCGCGAGCACCTGCATGTGCTGCGTAGCTACGGCTTCCAGCAGGGCAGCTCTCATTACTTCAAGTCCACTTCCTACACTATTGCGAAGGAGCAGGACATCGCCACCCTCTCATCCTGCCGCTGGAGATACCCGAGCCTGAGCCGCCGGTTGACACAGATCCCGAAGGGTAACCTCAACCTAAAGGATCATTATGGACCCGGTCATCACAGAAATGGCGGCGAGCGCCGTCGCAGGCGGACTCTTTCAGGGAGTCTCCGAAGTCTTCAAGCTCGGACAGGGCTTCATCACCACGCTACGCGACGTGGCGATCTCCAATAACGAGCAGGCCCGTAAGAACGCGGAACTGAACAACGCGAATGCCAATGCTGCCGCCAAGCGTACTCAGCCTTGGCTCACCGCCACGCTGGCCATCATCGTTATCGTGGCGGCGTTCCTCCTGCCGTTTGTGGCTGGTTGGATCGACATGCCGACCCAGATCGTCAGCGACGAGGTACCGTTCTCCATGCTCTGGGGCCTGATCACCTTCGGGGGCGGCAAGATCGTCACACAGGCTCAGGGCTTCGTCCAAGGGCCGGAGTTCTGGAGCACCGTTCGCATGGTCGCTGGCTTCGTCTTCGGCGTCAAAGCTGTCTCCACCGGAGCGCGGTTGTTTTGAGGTGGAAATCGTATTTTCTGCTGGCTGTATGCCTTGTCGGCATGTAGCTGATTTATGCTTAAATGATCGCTGCTCAGGATAATTCCAATAGATCGCCCAGGCGGCTTATTATCATGGCCGGAATTGGATTGCTGATGTTGCTGGTCCCCCTGGTAATAATCATGTCCCAGGGGGACGATGAGGCCGAAGCGGAAGTTGTGAAAACGCCGCCACCGGTCCCGAAGGAGAGCGTTGATACCTCCGGGGACGAGGCTGAGGAGGTAGAAACGCTGGCTATCGACGTGCAAGACCCAGAACTACTCCGTTTGATTCGAGCCCATCTTGAAGCGCTTGGGGGCTTGGACCGCTTAGGTGAGTCCAACAGCCTCATTGCATCGGGTACGATCCGCCGTGGCACGAATGAAATTCCTTTTACGGTTGTGCGAAAGCGGCCTCGTTTTTGGATGGTCTCTTCCCAACTGGGAGACAAGGAGCGGACGGATTATTATAACGGGAGCCAGGCTTGGCGTCAGGAGCAATCGGCTCTGTCGGGCCGCAAGACTGTCAGCGACATCAGTGGAACGAAGTTGGATAGTATCCGTGCGACAGCGGATATTGACGACCCAATTGTACGGGTTGTTTTAGCCGAATCGTACCCCGGCCATCCAGAGCAGTTGGACATTCGGTTAGAGGGAGGCGGTACCTTCGAAGGTAACTCTGGCTATTGGATTATCGTGGGCGACGATCTGGGGGCAGAGCGCCGGGTATTTTTGGATGGGGAAAGCTTCCTCATCGACCGCATGGAGATCTCTTATGCGGGCCGAACCACGGCCATTCGTTATGACGACTACCGTGAGGTAGACGGGCTGATGTTGCCGTTCCGCACGACGACGACCAATTCTGATACGATTATTTCGACGGTGGAGGTTGTTGAGCGTTATCGAATGGGTGAGATTGTTTTTGAGGCGGTTTTTACGCCTGCCTCCCAGTGAGTCATTCTAATGCGTAGCGATGGAGTGGGGCGGAGTTAACCGCTCTTTAATCTGCTCCTGGGCGTGAATGGTTGCCCAAAACAGTTCCGGGGTGCTGGCCTCCTGTTCGTTCAGCAAAGGCAAATCTTCGTTCGTGCCGATGGCCCCCAGTGCTTGAATGGCTTTGAGCTTGATCGCGTCTGAGCCGGGGTGACGGATTTGGTCCCGGACGTAGGGGAGCATATCAGTTAGCCGAAGTTCAGCAATGACTTGCAGTGCACATGCCTGATTGTATTCGGGAAGATTTGGAGTATCGATTAGGACCTCGATCTGATCTTCAAGGTATTTGCTGCCGACCAGTTCCGGGTGACGGGAGTGTAGGTAGGCACCCGCGAGTAGGGCGGTGCCCTGGAGGTTGGCTTGATTTTTCTGGAGGGCGATATCCAGCAACTGACGGAGCTGTTCAGGATTGGCGGGGTGCCCAAGACTGATCAATTGATCGAGCCGGGTTATCGAAGCCCGCAGGGCGAAATCTTTTTGGGCAATGGACTGGGCCGGTTCGAGGATAATAGTGTTGGTCTGCTCAAGGATTTCGGACGGATCAGCAACGGATTTCACCCATCGGTCGAAAGCCAGATTTTGGAGTTCGATGGCTTCCTGGCTTGAGGGGGAATCAATTGCCCGACGAATGAGGGCTTGATAAAAATCGACTAATTGAGAGGAGGGCGGCATCGTCTGAAGCAGTAATATCCGTTCTTTAGTTGTCGTGGCATTAGCGAAGGCCGTTTGGAGTGTCTCAACGTTTTCCTGATTCAAGTCCTTGAGTGGAGTTGTCATTTGAGGTTGAGGCGTCTGTTGATGTGGTCGGTTGAGGAAAATCAACCCGAAAATAAAAAGGACCAGTAGTGAGTTGACGGCAGAAAGAATAATCAGTGATCGGCGGCTCATGGGGTTGATTAGTAAATATTATTCAAAGTAATATATATTCTAAAAATATTATTTTGAATTTTGGCGTCAGGTGAATGCTGAGCAAATGGTTATGAATATGTAAAAACATAAATAAACAACATTTATATTACAATATGTACTTGACCATCCTTTGTGACGCAGCCATACCCAGCGTCAACCATGAAACCCCGTTTACTCCCTGTTTTAATTCCTTTTCTGGTTGCTCCTTCCATTGCTCTCGCCGGAGAGCAATCTAAGGGAACCCTCATCATGATGAGTTCCCTTGGCGGCTGGGTGCTGCTTACCTGCGGATACATGTTTGTCCGCGAGGTTCAGCGTGCCCGGCAGGATCGCAATAAGAAGCAAGACGATCAATAACTCAACGCGAGAGGCAAGCCATGCATGCGTTGAGACTGCGTTCGTCAAGTTACGTCTGTTGGCGTAAATTATGTTTGTTTGTCGTACTGAATGTCCACTTGATGGTATTTGGGGATAATGCGAATTTGCCTTATGCTACGGACTTTGAGCAGGAGGAAGGATACCAGCTTGGCTTGGTTGAAAGCGGAGAGGGTTGGTACTTGGAATCAGGTTTGGAGGGCGAAATCCTCTCTGGCGGTGCCTCAGGGGCGCAATCGCTCAGCTTGGGCGGGGGCCAATGGATAACCTTTGACGCGAATAGTTCGGCCCCCTTGACGGTGACTTGGGTCGATCTTTTTATGAAGCCCGTCTTCGTCGAGGTGGGCGAATTGCCGGAAGTCATCAGCACCGAGCAATCGGCGGTGACTGGCTTTGTAAAGATTGACACTCAGGGCGAAGTTTACGCGGTGAATGGCGATGGGCTTGGCGGCGGTGCCTGGGTTCCCTCCGGACAGCGCACAGCGTTGACGGACAATATTGCCCAGGATTGGATTCGGCTGACCTACCGCATCGATTATGCCACCAAAACGTGGGACCTCTTTGTTGACGGACAGATGGCGTTGGCGGACTTGGGATTTTTAGACAACACACTGAACGCTTTTTCCCAATTTGCGATTCGTTCGGATGCCGAAGACCCGACAGCCTTTGACTTTTTCTATGCCGGAGAGGGAAACCCACTGTTTGTTGATACCTCGAACGACGGCTTGCCCGATGCCTGGGCGGTCTCTCAGGGACTGAACCCCAGTGCCAACAACCGCTATGGTGACGATGACATGGACGGGTTAGATAACCTGGCCGAATACATGCTTTCGACAAGAACGGATAACGCCGACACGGACGGAGACGGAGTCAGCGATGGTATGGAGTATGCGTTAGGTGAGGACCCACTGACAGCCGACAACTATGCTTTGAACGTCTTGCCGTTTGCGGACGGATTTGAAACCTACGATGTTGGTTTGCCACCGTTGCTCAATGGCTGGGCGGTGGCCGGAGATACCGTCGAAGTGCAGCAGGGCGATGTGTTCAGCGGGCAGGCGGCATTGAGTGTCGGAGAAGGAGCTACGGTTTCTAACCATTACAATGGTTCCGGCAATGCGGTGGTTTGGGTGGATGTCTATCTCAAACCGACGCCTTCGCATGAGACGCCCGAAGTGCCAGAAGATGCCAGCGTCGTTTATTATTTCAATAAGGAAGGCCAGCCCGTTGCCTTCGACGGCTTGGGCAGCGGATCGGGATTTTGGACCTTGCTGGATGCGGCGACTTCTGCGGATTGGCGGCGAGTAACGGTGAAGGCAAATTATCAGGCCCAGAGCTACGATATCTACGTGGACGGAGAGCGTCTCGGGGTCGGTCTTGGGTTTGCACATACGCAGCCATTTCTCTCTCGTTTCGAGGTGCGTGAATCTACCATGGTGGACGATGTCTCCGTCACGACGACCGAACCGGCAGGATTAGACGACGACCGGGACGGCTTGGACAATGCGACGGAAGCTTCTTTAGGGACAAGCTCCGTGGCCTTCGATAGTGACCAAGACGGGCTAGCGGACTCCTTGGAAGCGCTTTGGGGACTCGATCCGATGGTGGCCGACACCTCCGTTGCTATACCGACTGAAATTGAGCCGGGTGTCTTCTATTGGGCGACGGCATTCTCCGGCTCTGAAGGCTACGTCAACGGGGCTTTGGGTGGCCAGCATGACTGGGCCGCGTCGGGCACGGTCAATGTGAGCGAGGAAGAGGATGTCAGCCTGGAGCAGGCCTCCATGGACGAGCAGTCCTTTGAGCGACTCTTCGGTGTCGGTGAAAACCGCCGTATCTGGATTACTTTCCGGGCCAAGCTGCTCGTTGGTCCGATGCCGGATGTCAGCGAACTGTCCGAACCGGCGGTTGCGTTGATGGGCTTTACCGACCGCGACACGATGGTGGTGTGGGACGAAGCTTCTCAAACGTGGGACGACTTTGCCACGGTTGCTGATCCCACCGAGTGGAACGATTACGCTATTTATTTGGATTACGTGAACCAGCAGTGGAGCATTTGCCAAAACGGTGTCCTGCTCGCAAGCGGTTTACCCTTCAAGGACAAGAACCTGACCGTCTTCTCTCGTTTCAAGGCGCTTCAGGCCCGTTTGGATGAAGAGACCGATCCTCAACATGATCCACTTCAGGCCTCTTTCGACGATGTCACCATTTCCAATGCCGAGCCGACCGGTCTTGACTACGACGGTGACGGACTGGATAACGATCTAGAACGCCAACTGGGCTCTGACATTCTCCTCGCCGATACCGATGGCGACGGGCTCGATGACGCTTGGGAGTATCAGTATGGGTTTAATCTATTGGTCCGTAATGCAAATACCGATGCTGATGGCGATGGCTTGAAGCTTTTGGTCGAGTATGAATATGGCACGAACCCATCCGATTCAGACACCGACCATGATGGTTTAAATGACACCATGGAGATCGCATTTTTACGCGATCCAAATAGCAATGAGGACGCTGTTCTGGTTGAAAGTGCAGATCCTTGGGTTGTGAAGAATATATCCAATAGCATCGGACTGTCGGTGCGTGTTTATGATGCCATATGGATGGCTTCCAATGGGACAGGATTTACCACGCATGGCAGCGACAATGTAAGTTTTGCCTATCAGCAGATTGCCGGTGATTTTGAGTATAGTACAAAAGTGGAATTCCCGGTCGGTGCTCCAAACACTTGGATGGCTGGGATTATGGTCCGGGAGGATGTAGATGCACGGTCTGCGATGGCTGGAATTCTGATTACGCCGAACGGGACCGTATATCAGCAAGACCGGGCCTACTATAAGGGAAAAGTGGGCCGGGTTGGTGACAGTATCATCAAGTCCGCAGTGCCTGGATGGCTCAAAATAAAAAGGCAAGGTGACGAAATTTCAGTTTGGTTGTCATCGGATGGCCAACACTGGGATAAGTTTTATAACACAACGTTGGAGCTTTCGGATTCGCTTCTGTGTGGCATGGTTGTCACATCGGGCGATGCAGAGACAATCGCCGGAGTTGCCTTCTCTGATCACAATTTCGACTACGATGCCGACTCTGATGGGATTCTTGCCTCTGAGGAGATTCTCGCGGGGACATCGGATTCTACTGCGGACTCGGACGGGGATCAAATCAGCGACCTTAGGGAGCAGACCGAATTTTACACCGATCCCACTCAAAATGATTTGGATGCCCCCATTGTTGTTACCTCCGTCCGTGGGCGTAGTTTGACTGTGGCTTCCGGTTCTTGGGTTGGATATGGGAACGGCAGGTATTGTGATTCCATTTGCGGAGAACTGGCATGGCAGACCGATCTGTCGGAATCCGGTGTATATCAACTGACAGTGAGTGCTGGTTTTGCTGCGAACGACACCTATGATCCGGTATTTTCCATTGATGTCGAAGTGGATGGCGAGTTTATCAAAACCTTAAAATTTGATATAGATGACGATTTCGCTCACGATGGGGCTGTCTTGCTTCCTTGGCTGGCAAGTGGTGAACACGACATCCGCTTGGTCGTGAAAAACACCTACCTCTTCCGGAAAATTTGGGTGAATGATGTAAAATTGGAAGCTATCGGCGGTGAGGATGCGGATAATGATGGGATCGCTGATTGGGTGAATCGGCTCCTGCTGAGAAACAATGGCGTCGATTCTACAACAATCGAAAGCCGGACTTCTCCTTTATGCTTAACTGGTATTTCACGCTATCCTGGCTTTACCGAGGTTGATGGAAACGTTGTGGTCCCTGGCCCGAATTATAAATGGCTGAATGAGTGTACTCTCAATGAAAACGGAGAGACCGTATTCACCATCTCGTTTGAAAATGAAGCACTAACCTCTGAGGTCTCTGCCAGTTGGATGCCTACGAATGTTTTCAATGAGGCTTCAGACATATACGTCAGGAAGGGAGATTCACTAAAGCTCATGGCCTTGCCCGACGGTAAGGATGCCAACCAGACTGCCCAGATTCATATCGGAGGTGAGTTGGTATACGAGGGGTTGGCCAGTGGATACGGTGTTTATGAATTCAATGAGGCCGGAGAGTATACCGTTAATGGGATTTATTCCCCCGCCTCAGGTTCTCAAACAGCTAGTGTCAAGGTTATCGTTGTGGACGCGGCTTTTGCGCCAAGCCCGCTTGCAGTGGTCGACCAGTCGCGTAAATGGAAGTCCAGCGATTTGCCTGCTGAGTCCGTCGTTGAATCTGATGCCCGGATGATTTTCGAGAACGCTTCTGCTTCTGATTTCAACATCAGGACTGATGCGAGCAGGGACCGTTATGTTTGGGCTCGTCTCGGTGAGGATGGCCCCGTGCTTGATCGGCAAGTGATTCGAGGCACTCAAGTGGCTACTTTGGCTAATACTGGATTGTTTGCCGAACAGACCTATGAGGACGGTGTTGTTTGTGTTCTGATGCCCGTCGTCGTGGATAATCTAGAAGACGATTTCAGGCTCACGCTTGATATCTTTATTGGCGGTGTTCTCTTTGAAGACGGAACCACGTTTATGGAGCTTAGTCCGTCTGATTTTGATGAGACCGGCGTTGCCTTTGTCCGCTTCCTAAAATCGCCAGGAAAATCAGCGACTTGCCATACGGCAAGGGCCTATCAAGACAACTTCTATATTGGCAAAAACAAATAACGATGCCTCGTTGGTTCCCATATATAGCTCTTGCAGGGGGAGCACTTATTCTGGTTACAGGATATGTGCTGTGGAGGCCCAGTAGCCGCGTCGAAGAAACGGAGTCTCTTTTTGACCGTAAGGATTTGTCGAGTGAAAGAAATGATTTGCAGCTTTTGACAGCGACTCCTCCTTATGAGGATTCCTTAGCGGATGACGCATCAGAGCCCGATGAGCCGTCTAGTGACCAAGAGGTAAATATGATGGGCAAGCAGAGCACCACGCGGTTGCCTGAAATGTTGGTATCCGTTATTGGCGAGATTGATCTGACGGTGCCAGAGCGCCTGAACAATCTTCACCAGCTTGTACTTTCCTCGGATGAAATCGATCAGTTATACAGCTTTCTTGCCGATGATGGGAATTTTACTGGACTCAGTGAGGAGCGCTTAATGTGGCTCAAGAATGATATCATGACCTACTTGAGAGACCATGATGAAAGCGACGAGCGCTACCTTAACGCCCTTAGCTCACTGTTTTTAGAGCCTGATCAGAATATTGTCATTCGTGACTATGCTCTTCAGCACTTAAGTGTTTGGGCCGAGCAGGGTGATGGAGCAGAAAAAGTTATTCCGCTGTTGTGGAAAGGCTCACAAGAGACGGATGGGACTATCGCTGGAACATCGCTTCTTGCTCTTGAAAGACTGGACCGAGCAGGCTTGTTCCAGGATCCTGATGAGGACATCGCTGAGATGGCTTTTGCCGTCGTGTCTGACCCTAGCTTCTCTACGGCGTCGAGGGCTTCGGCTTTGCAGGTCTTGTCACGCTTTAATGCGCAATCTGCCCAATTGAGGGCTGTTGAGATATTACAAGCGTCATCGCCTCAGGACGCCATGTTGCAGGTTTCCGCTATCGGGGTTTTGAAAAATGCGGGGACGGATTCGGAGTACCAGCAACTGCTTAGCGATTTCATGACTCACCCCGACACGCGAATTCGAAGAGCCGCTAACCTTGCGCTGAAAAAATGAATATTAGCAGGTATATATTCCTTTCATGTACATTTTGGTATGCTGCCATCGCAGTGGCTTTGGCGTCCGATCCTGGCAATGTGCCCCCCGATGATTCTGACTGTGAGTCACATACACGAAAGCAGTTCTTTAATTCATACACTACCCAATGGTATCAGGGGGAATATGTGAATACAACATACTGCGCTGATGGAAGCGTAAATGAGGTATTCTATAAATTTCATTTGTGTTGGGTTCTTATCGAAAAGGAACAAACCTACTATACCGGTGGAACCAATTGCCCATCTGATAGTGCTTGGGTCGCCACAGGGGAGACCAAACGTGGTGCGGAAGTTGGGTGGCCTCAGACGAGGGCTGTTACTGATAACGGATGCTCAACAGAACGTGAGGACGACGACGACGATGGTAAGACATCGGGTGGCGGAGGCAATGACGATTGCGATGGCGATGGTATTCCGAATAGTATAGACGCAACGCCTGGTTGTGATGATGACGATGATGATCCCTCTGAGTGTTATACGCTCAGTGAAACAAATCGAGACGCATCTCAAGACAATAGCTGTGTTACCTACTACGAGCCGGATTATATTCCTCCCGCAGATGACGCAAGTACATTGCCAAATCCAAATGGACTTAATATTATCTATGAGAGCATCGGAGAGGTTATACCGCGTCCAGGCTTTTCTCAATTCGGCGAAATCCCGGATGATCCAGAAAATGTTGTTACATACCTGAAGAAAGTGTACACCCGTGCCCGTGATGGCGGAAATGGATGCTTCGAGGACGGTGGTACCGTATATGGAAAAACTACCTATGAGTATGATACTTCCTCACTTGAGCGTTGCACCAGCTACGAGGGCTATGATTATACATGGTATAAATCAGGTGAAACTATCGATTCTGGGGAAACTGACACGTCTAAGTGGACAACGACTCAATTTACCTACGGAGATAATAAGACATTTAACGTTAAGTACTCATATGAATTGACTAATTCCTTTACGACTTCCCAATTTCGTCAGTATGCGGAGGGTGTAATGCCTGATTTTTCAGGTAAGTATCCATATGCATCTTCTAATTCTCTAGGTATATCAGCATCTTACGATCTTGATGGTTCCTCAACCATCTACTATAGAAAAGTTAAATTTAAATTCAAATGGGGGTCAAATGTAACTGCCGACCAGCGCCATCCGGTTGTATACTTTGTTGTATTCATTCCTGAAGATGATCCAGATACCGCAACCGATGAAAGTGACAATTTTCAGATAATATATTCAAAAACTATAACCTGGGACGGTGCCTCATCTGAATCTCCTATGTCATATGAGTTGGATCCCGGCGCGATTGACTCTAGCAAGGATGGTGTTTATCGTTTGCTATATGTAGATTTGATTTCACCTGCCGGTGGCGCGAACAACGATCCTATTAATCTACCGATTGATGGTGGAGATGGAACGGGCGCAGTTACAAGCGGAGCGAATGAATTCACCTTTTCTGCGGCAAATCCAGGAGTACTAACGATCCCATTCCAGGCATCAGTGTCTGGTCCTCTTACTGCGCAGCAAATTAGCAGTCTGGTGACATTTACCGTCGAGAACATTGGGCAGGCGCCGACTTGGGATTCGGCGAATCCTGGAGGGCTGGCAAGTGTCCAAAACGGCAGTTTGACGGCCAAGGCGACTTTTACAGGCCTACCAGCGAATAATACAGATTTCGGAACGAAAACAGTTTCAGTGAAATTGGGAAGTCAAGTTGCAGAGGAGGCCGAGATTGAGGTGTTTTTCCGGCGTGATGAGAAGAATCATCCAGGGCCTAAAAACGGTATTACACCAAATTGGCTTTATTACTGGCTGCAAACGCTTACACCCCTAGGCCCAAATCCTAAATTCAACTATGACGTGAGCTCATACTATGATCCTAGTACCAATGCTATCTTTCTGAGTGATGGCGATAGGGGTAGCTACGATGCTCCTTATGGTAAGAATAATCCGTTAGAAGGTATCGACAACTTTGCTTGGACGGTATTTCATGAAAGTCAGCACTATTTAGATTGGGTGAATTATTGGGATGTCGAAAATGATGGTATTACTAATTGGCAGAACGCCTATGGTGGGCTAGATCCTAATGACAATAAAGATCCACATGAAACTTCAAGGGGCGGAAGCGACTATTTACCTAACTATGTTGAAGATGTGAATCTTAATCAAGATTACGACCAAGGAGATTTATATGATTGGTCTAATGGCTTAACTGGTAATCCTCCTTCTACGATAATTGATGATGCTGAAGATTACACCTGTCAGCGTCACACAAGTGTCGTCGGTGATCATTCCCTCGACTGGGCGGATCCTGGAATGCAACATAATACACTTGATGTATATCATGACTAATAATTTTTATGCATTGTGCCTAGTCGGCCTACTTTGTTTTTTTGGGGTTGCTACAGCTAAGCCCATTGATTTAGTGGAAGCCGATCAGGTTATGCCGATTCTCGAAAAATTGCGCATAAAAGCAGTTAAGAATGAGACTCTTAGTGAAGGTGATCTGCTATACATGGATAATATCTTGAGAGGTGGAAGCCCTTACACTGTTGCTCATGTTTCATGGATAATAGAAATAGCTGGTGAGTCTGCTGCTTCACTCAAAGATAGCCTAGATGTGTCTCGACATAGAGGCTTGGGGTTCGCCGATGCTCAGCTAGCCCTCGCTCAATATGCGATTGACTCAGTCGGCATGCCTAGCGAAAAGCGTGTTAATGGATTGTTGGTTTTGTCGCAGACTGCCGACAATTATCTTAAATTAGAAATTGCTAAAAGATTATTATTGACTAGCGATTACAGGGATGATGGCAAGTCTCTTGTCGGTCAGATAGATACAAGCAATAGCCCAATCCTGAGGTATCAGCTTATGCAGGTAGTGGCTGATTACGATTTGGATAGTGGCATTGCGGGAATAGCAGAATACGCTCCGGTAACGGATAATTCTTATTTTTCATTTAATGATGACATATCTAGTTCAGGTGGAATTAGGTTTAGCAGTATCCTTGATGGTGTGACCTTGTATTCAAGGGATAGAATTTGGGAAAAAAATGAGGACCATGAGGGAGAAAATGGTGCGCCATTGGAGCCCAAAACGGTTGCTGTCAGTAAGCGGATTGCACTGGACGATGGTGGGGCTGTCGGGCCAATAAACAAAGATGATGCTTTGAGCGATGATAGCTATATATATATAGTTATGGTAGTTTTATTATCGGTAATTGTGATTGTGATTTTAGTGTTGCGTAAAAATAGGTAGGCCGCGTGGACAGGAGATTTAGCTTATAATTATATGTGCTGTATCGCGTGAAATGCATGCGCATATGTTTGCAATGGATTCGCACTACTTTCCGAGGATATGCCAGTGTGTGTGGTGACGTGATTTGTGTTAAGCCCCCATTTGTGGATGCAAGTTGCCAGCTTAAATTTTGATTCTTTAATGATGCTAAATATTATAATGTTCGGTACTGTTCTAACCTGTTTTATTTCTTTAACATCTTACGCTGGTTTGGCTTGGGAAAATGTTGTGTCTAAAGAGGACCTAGGCGTTCGAGATGAAGTGGCAATTGCTCAATTTGCATTTAAAAATACTGGTCCAGGTTATGTTGTCATCGACGAAATACGCACAAGTTGCGGTTGTACGACTGCTGAACTGGAGAAGATGGAATATGCACCTGGTGAGTCAGGGACGATCGAGGCTGTATTTAATGTAGGAAATAGGCATGGTTTTCAGCGTAAGAAAATATTTGTTTACTTTGCTGGTGATAAAAAACCTATTGAGCTGACAATGGAGGTGAATATCCCGACTGTATTTGTTGTGAATCCGAGTATAGTCTATTGGAAGAAAGGTGATGCCGCTGCACCTCAGACCATTAAATTGATTAATGAGCAAAAAGACGCGATCAATATCACTTCAATAAAATACAACTCGGATTATTTTGATTGCGTACTGGAGCCCGTAGAAGTCGGAAGGAAGTATCAGATTCACGTTCGCCCCCTGAGTACGAATCTAAAGATACGAGCAAATATTGAGATTAATACTGATTGGCCTAAAGATAAACCTGTATCCTACACGATTACGGCATATGTGAAATAGTATGGGATGCACTTCAATGCGACTGTGTGCGACTCAATTACCTTAATTGAGCCTTGACTGAGAAATGCAAGAAGTCGCTATTTGCTGGTAAACAGTGACTTATGCGTGGGTGTCCGCGTCCCGCCACCTCCAGTGCTGCCACCTAAATCCCTCTTTGTGCTATTAAACAATGGTATGGACCGGATGTTAAGTGAGACCTGCCCGGAGAGGGGGGGGCGAACTCATTCGTAAATTAAAGCGGATTGACTTTGATTATGTCGTCCGTGGAGTGCTTGACAGCGCAAGTTGCTAAGCATATTCGGCATAAATCTGATACAAAAACCGACTCAGTACGTTTGTGTCGGACAAAAAGAATCCCTTTAAAATAGAGGATTGGGGGCGATGGGGTCATTTTTCAGCCACCTCCACGGGGGCAATCGAGGCAATTGATGAGTGCTGGCTCTCATTCCTTTTCCATGTTCGTTTATCCAAAGTGCCCAGTAAGGGCCGACCACTGAACTCCCTAGGTAAGCGTCTTACGAAGCTTTTGGATGCGTGATCGAATCATCACATCTATCGATTGCTGAGTCTCATTGTCTGGGGCGCAGCAAAGCTCTTCCAAGGAATCGGCGAACTGCAAAGTTTGTTTGCGGGCTTGGTTGGGTGAAAAACCAATGCTCTCCCAGTATTTTTCCCAATCTCTAAGCCGAAGCTCAGCCGGCAGATCGGTCTTTCCGATTTTCATAGCCATTTTAGGTGAGAGCTCGGAATAACAGGCAGTACTGACGAGGTCGTAAAGGGGTGCCAGACGGACCGAATAGGGTTCTACTTCAGGGGAATAGAGCAGCGAAAAGTTTTTGCCGTGGGCGTCGTTATTGCCGATCAGGAAATTGAAGAGCACTGCGTTGAACAGTTGGATGAGGTCGCGAGCGGGGCTGGCGGAGGCTGTGCGTACCAGTTCAAAGCACTCTGCCAGTCCCGGGCCTCCTTCCGATTGATATTTGATGCGCGTCGGGATACCCAGTGCCTGGCAGAAATCCTCCTGATGAAGCCGGACAACCATACTGTTTTGCAGGATGCGGTCGTAGCGGGTGATCAAGAGGCAGCTGTGGGGACCGAACTGGCGGGGGGCGGCCTCGCAGGTGGGCAAGCCGGTTTTAGCGGCGAGATGGAGGCAGTAGGCCTCATTTTCCACCAGGCCGGGGAAGCGTTCTAATTCGGGTTTTAAGATATGGGTGCTCGGCGATTCATGGAGCGGAATCGCAAAGCCGTTTTCATTGACGCGCAGAGCGACTTTGTTTTGCGCCCCGGCCAAGGAAAGGCGGATTTCAGCCTTACCCGCCAGTAACGGGCGTTGTGGCAATTGATCCAGTAGGGCGATCAATTCTCCTTCGGAAATAGGCTCGTAGCTATTCGTTGCCGGAACGGGTTTTTCCCCGGGCGACATGAGGGAGACGGACCCCGCGCATTCACCCCCAATTTCCCGCAGCATCGCGAAATCGTTTCGAGGAGTGATACCAAGATTCTTGGCGATGATTTCACGGTTGTATTCTTCGGGCAATAATCCTCCGAAGAAACCGACGCATTCCCGTTCGCTGAATTTCTCCGATCTCAGTGGAAGCGACTGGGAGAGTGGGCGGGCTTTAGGATTATTGAGCCAAGAATCGCTATAGGCGAAGGATAGGTTTCCTTCGCGGTTTTGGGCAAGGATACCGACCTCACTTCCCTGAAGGTAGACGAGGAGTTGCTTCATGGCTGCTGAATCAGTTCGACCTGGATTCCCAGACAACGTGCGACATGCAGGGCCTTGCCGATTTGACTGGTTGGTTTGCCATTTTCCAGATCCGAGATGAAGCGAGGGGCGGTGTTGGCCGTCATGGCCAACTCCTGTTGAGTGAGTCCTTGCGCTTTACGCGCTCTGCGGATTGCTTGGCCGAATGTTTTTGGGTCCATACTCATTTTATTCCCGATCGGTATTATATAGGCTGTCGGATGTGCAAATCAAGGACATCATTACCGGTCGGTAATATCTTGGGCGTGCATTTCAGGACACTACTTATTTTTACCGATCGGTAATAATATGGTTGCTCTGTTGTTGTGGACTATGTTTGCTACAGTTTTCCGTCTTCAGGGCCATATTTTCCGGAAGACTCACGGTATCATGTCTCGGCCAACCGCTTCCGTTTTATCCCTTTTAAAGACAGTGATAGTGCAGAGACCGACGCTGGCAGTTTGATCCTTTTCGGGAAAAGTACTTCCTTTGTAGGAATGAATCGGCCGAGAACTTGCATGTTCCAGCTGGCGAACTTATTAATGCAGGTTGTTTGCACTTGACGCTGTTGCCAACATGGAGAATCCATAGGACACACTTATTGTAAGTATCTTTTATTTGCGTATGAATTTCCTGACTTGGCATCCCGACAAATTACCCGCCGCGCACGAACGTATACCTGTGACCGTCTTGAGCGGATTTTTGGGGGCAGGCAAGACCACGCTGCTCAATCACATCCTCAAGCACTCCCCGGCGGAGCGCCTCGCCGTGCTCGTGAACGACCTTGGGGAGGTGAACATTGACGCCTCGCTGATTCGTTCGCAGATGGAGACCTTACCCGGCCCGATTGGCGAGGTCGTGGAGCTGACAAGCGGGTGTATCTGCTGCTCGATTCAGACCGAGCTGATGGATGCGTTGCTGTCGCTTTATGAGCGTTACCATCCGACGCATATTCTGATCGAGGCGACGGGCGTGGCCGAGCCGAAATCGATCCTCGAAACCATCTACGCCGGGAACTATCGGGGCCACCATGGGACGGATTTCCTGCGCGTGGCCAACATGGTGACGGTCGTCGATGGAGCCAATCTCGAACAGTATTTATCGCCACCGCAAACCGAAGGCAAAACTCACCGCACGCACCTGCTGTCCGCGGATCCGCGCAAGCCGCTTCAGGAACTGCTGATGGAGCAGATCGAGTGCGCGGATGTGCTCGTGCTGAACAAGGCCGAAACGCTCAACGACTACGACCGTGACCGCCTGAGGGTGTACCTGCATAAACTGAACGCGCAGGCCACGGTCTGGGAGGCCAGTTTTGGGCAAATCGATGTCGAGGCGCTCATGTTCGAGTCACGTTTTTCCGAGGAGCGCACGCTGACAGGGGCGCTCTGGCGTCAGGCGCTTCTGTCCAACGATAAAGGCCGGCGCGCGGATGGCCATCACGATGAACACGCATCGCCTTCGGAGGCGCACGGGCACGGCCATGAGAAAGAGCACTCCTGCCAATGTTCGGGCGAATGCCACTGTTGCCACAGCCATTCCGGACATGCTCACGCAGAAGATGATCACCACGGTTGCTCACATGAGCACGGCCACCACCATGACCACCACGGCCACGACGACTTTCACCACGATTATGGCCTGGAGACGTTCGTTTTCAATGCGCGTCGTCCCTTTAATGAGGCACGGTTTTTCAAGACGCTCCGCAACGGCCTTCCAGGTGTAATCAGGGCTAAAGGCTTTTACTGGGTGGATCGCTGCCCCGACCGTGTGGGCCTGCTGTCTATTGCCGGAAAGATACTCCGCACGGAATTTCTGGGGACCTGGTGGTACACGATGGTCGAGCAGGGACAAGCCCCGCAGGATGGACTTCCCGACATCGTCCGCGAGGCATGGCTGCCAGAGGTCGGCGACCGCCGACAGGAGATCGTGCTTATCGGTATCGACATGGATCGGGCCGCGATCACGCAGGCCCTGAGCGCCTGTTTCATCGATGAAAGAAACTGAAGGCGAGGGACTGCTGGGAGAGCTTGCCAGGCGCACGCCGCGCACGTCCTTTGCGCGGACTGCGGCCGTAGCGGCGGCTTCGCAGAGCGAGCAAAGCTGGCACTTCGAAGCCTTTCGCGCCTGCCGGACTTTTGACGAGGTCAAGGCACTCGCTGCCACACTGGGTATGCGTGCGGAAAATGACTTCGGTTGCGTCAGTCTCTTTCGAGACGGGCGGCGAATCGCCAGCTTCTGGCTATTTGACTAACCGGTTGGGCCCCGCTCAGAGCTGAGTTGGGTTGGGGGCATCGCCATAGACGGCATGGGGATCGAACGCCTTCCGATCTTCAACGAATTTCAGCCGTAATGGTTTTTCGGCTACATCGCCGCCGACCGGAACCTCCCGGTAAAAGCAGGAGCGATAACCAACGTGGCAGGAGGCTTCCTCGCCTCCGGCCTCGGGGACCGTGAGCGTGACCTCGATCACGACGCAGTCCTGATCGTCATCGACCAGCATGCGCTGGACGTGCTGAAACATCCCGGAGCTTTCGCCTTTTTTCCAGAGCTTTTTGCGGGAACGTGACCAGTAGTGGGCCAGCCCGGTTTCGATGGTCAGGGCGAGCGCCTCGGCGTTCATAAAGGCGAACATCAGCACCTCGCGCGTTTCGGCATGGAGGGTGACGCAGGGGATGGTGCCCTTGTCGTCAAACTTGGGGGCCAGCCATTCGCCTTCTTCGACTTGCTGGACGGATTCACGGGTGGAAAAGAGAGTTGAGAGCGGAGTTTTGTTCACGATTTAACTCTTGCTTCGAGGAACTCTTAAGTCAACCATCATGAAAGATTCTTTCATTAATGCCCAAACGGAAAGACAGTCTGCTTGAATCCCTGATCCGCTGCATCCGCGAGAGTCCGCTGAGGCTGACCAAGAAGCGGGAACTCATCCTCAGTGCGCTGCTGACCTCGGACCGGCCCGTGTCGGCCATGCAGATCCGTGAACGCGCTTCGCTGCCCGAGGGGGACCTGGTCACGGTTTACCGCACGCTGGAGGCCTTTCTGACGATCGGCATCGTGCAGCGGGTTCCCCTGGAGAACGGGGCGTGCCTGTACGAGGTGACCGCTCCGCACGACCATCATCACCACTTTGTCTGCCGTTGCTGCCATAAGACCGAGCGGCTGGACCTGTGCCTGAGCGATGAGCTGGAAAGACGGGCGCAGGCCATTGGCTTTAAGCAGGTTGCCCATGTGATGGAAGTTTACGGTGTCTGCCCTGAGTGCGAGGAAGCGCAAGCATCCGGGCATTGAACCGCGGGTTGAGCGCCTCGCAGGCAGCCGTCCTCACTCCCCAGACAACCTCGATCCTCGCCTCCAGCAGCAGGCGGATGCCGCGCCCGGCGTGGGCCGGATTGGGATCGATCGTACCGATGACGACACGGCGAATATTGCGCGCCGCGAGAATACGCTCGCAGCAGGAGCCGGTGCGCCCGGTTGTCGAGCAGGGCTCCAGTGTCACGATCATTTGTGCCTCGTGTTTCGGCAAGCGTCCGAGGTTGTGGAGAGCGATGCGCTCGGCGTGTGGACCGCCGTCCCGGGCATGGTATCCCTCCGAGACGATGATGCCGTCCTCCACGATGAGCGCCCCGACCCGGGGATTGGGGAGCGTCGCGGTTTCCGGGACGCTGCGGGCCAACGCGATGGCGCGATCCATCAGCGCCTCGTCCCGTGAGTCCCACTCGAATCCCCGCCCCCGTGAAGTCGAGGGGATCGGAAATTGCCACGTCTCATCGAAGGCAGCCATATCAGTTCGCCTTGAGCGGACTGAGGGCGCGCAGGGTATAGCCCCCGGGCTGGTCCTGTACCTCCCAGCCAAGTTCCTGCAGCCGTTCGCGCAATTCATCGGCCAGCTCCCAATCCCGGTTGCTCCGGGCGACCTGGCGTTCTTCAGCCAGCGTTTGGATCTCTGGCGGCACTTCCACTGCCTCCCCGGTGCGCTGGGCAATGCCCTCCAGGCCGAACAGGGTGAGTACGCGCATCAGGTCACGCTGAATGGCGTCGAGCTCGCTTACGCTTTCAGAACGTTCAAAGCGGCAAGCTTCGTTCAGCCTGCCGAGCGCCTGCGGGGTGTTCAGGTCGTGACAAAGGGCTTCGACGACAGGCAGGAACCGGTCGGTCTCCAGGCGGGAAAGGTTCGCTTCGCCGGAATCGAGCGTGGCGTCCGGTCCCAGCTTTCCGCTGATTCTGTTGAGCACGGAACGGGCGGCCTCCAGAGACTGACGGGAGAAATTGAGCGTCTGCCGATAGTGGCCGGAGATCAGGACATAGCGCAGATCCAGCGGGTGATAGCCCCACTCGACGATATCGCCCAGGGTGTACAGATTGCCCAGCGACTTGCTCATCTTGGCCCCGTCCACCTGGAGGTGGGCAATGTGGAACCAGTGTCGGGCGAAAGTCCGCCCGGTGGCCGCTTCGCTCTGGGCGATCTCGTTTTCATGGTGCGGAAAGATCAGATCGACGCCCCCGGAGTGCAGGTCGAAGGATTCTCCCAGGTAGCGCATGCTCATCGCGCTGCACTCGATGTGCCAGCCCGGTCGCCCCGGCCCCCACGGGCTGTCCCAGCGGTTTTCGCCGTCCCCGGGCTTCCATGCCTTCCAGAGCGCGAAGTCATGCCAGGATTCTTTCCCGTACTCGTCGTCGCTGTTCAGGCGGTTGTCGGCATTGGCTTGCCTGCTCTCCGCCCGCAGGCCACTGAGCTTCCCGTAGCCGGAAAAAGCCGCGATGCGGTAATACACACTGCCGTCCTCGGCTTTGTAGGCATAGCCTTTTTCGATCAGCCTTTCGATGAGCCGGATTTGGTCGGGGATATGCGCGACCGCGGAGGGCGTGACGTGCGGCCGCAGGACCGCCAGGGCGTTACAATCCACTTCGAACCTGTCCCGCCATTTATCTGTGAACGTGGACAGAGCAACGCCTTCGACCTGCGACTGGCGGATCGTCTTGTCGTCCACGTCGGTGACGTTGCGCACGTGCCGGGTCGGGACCTCCAGGAAATCCAGCAACCGCCGCAGCGTATCCTGCAGGACAAAGGTGCGGAAGTTTCCGATGTGGGCCGGGCCGTAAACCGTCGGCCCGCAGCAGTAAAACCGGAACGTCTCGCCGTCCATGGGGGCGACCGGTTCTGCCCGGCGCGTCAGGGTGTTGTAGAGCGAAAATTGCATGGGAAGAAAATCAGCAGGTGCCGCAGCAGCCACCCTCCGGGTGATGCCCGGCGTGGACCCCGGCCTTTTTCATAAAGTACAGTCCGCCGGTAATGACCCGGCGCACCGGGAGACCTGTTTCGGGGTGATGCGTCAGCGTCTGCGCATGGATCGACTGGTAAAGCTCGAACCGCTCCGGCGGCTGGGCCTTGTCTGCCGGGACCGTCTCGTAAACGTAAACAGGCATGGTCGTCGGGGTTAGTTAAGCTCCGCCGGAGCCGGTGCTGCTGTCAGCCATTGTGGGAAACGGTCCGGCAAAAACTTCCACTCGGCCTGACCTGCCTGCATCTCGTCGTCCGTGAGCAGGCAGGCATCGAAGCTTTGCCGCAGGAACTCCTCGTCCATCTTGTTAACAAAGCCGATCACGACGATCTCCTGGCGCCGGTCGCCAAAGGGCTCTTTCCAGTTGGTCAGCACGGAGGTAATCTCCTCCTGATCACCCGGCCATTGGTGGCGGGGCACTGCCGCATACCACTTCCCGGCCAGCCGCACATCCGACTGAGCTCCGGCCCGCGACCACAAGCCGACGTAATCCATACGAGTAGCCAGCCAGAAAAAGCCCTTGGAGCGGATGACGCCCGGCCAGTCCTGCGCGAACCACTTTTTCAGGCGTTCGGGATGAAAGGGGCGGCGCGCGCGATAAACAAAGTGCCCCACGCCATACTCCTCGGTTTCCGGCACCGGCTCGCCCTGCGCCATTTTCAGCCAGTCGGGCATGAGCTCGGCCTCGTCGAGGCTGAATTTGCCCGTGTTCAAAATCGACTTGGGATCGACCACTCCGTGCGAAGCCTCGATCAACGTCGCCCGGCTGTTGAGCGCCTTCAGGCCGCTGATGATGTCGCGCTTCTGCGCTTCGTTGACCTGATCCAGTTTGTTGAGGACGATCACGTCCGCGAACTCCACCTGATCCACCAGCAGGTCCACGATGCTGCGCTCATCCTCGGGGCCGACGGCCTGCCCGCGGTCCTGCAAGCGATCCGCCGAGCCGAAATCGTGCTCGAAGTTCGCGGCATCCACCACCGTGACCATGGTGTCCAGGCGCGCAATGTCCTCCAGACTGAAGCCGAACTCGTTGCGAAAGAAAAAGGTCTCGGCTACCGGCAGCGGCTCGGAGACGCCTGTCGATTCGATCAGCAGATAGTCAAAGCGCTTCTCGTGGGCCAGCCGCCGCACCTCCTCCAGCAGGTCGTCGCGCAGCGTGCAGCAGATGCAGCCATTACTCATCTCGACGAGCTTCTCTTCCTGCCGGCTGAGGCTGGCACCGCCTTCCTCAACCAGACGGGCGTCGATATTGACTTCGCTCATGTCGTTGACGATGACGGCCACGCGCAGCCCCTGGCGGTTGTTCAGGACGTGGTTTAAAAGGGTGGTTTTTCCTGCCCCCAGAAAGCCGGAGAGGACAGTCACGGGAAGCTTTTGTTTTGGTTTCATAGAGATTTCGATGATGTGAGAGTTGATCGGGGAGTATGTTGTCGGCCATCGGCATGCGCCGCGTTCACCGCTTAAAAGTTGTAGCTATACGCAGAATCCCATTAAATGCAAACGATTTGCATTTAATGCGATCGGTGCATTCTCATCGTTTAGGGAGGGGGGAGGATTTGCCGGGATCATCGGCAGGAGGTGAGCAGCTTAAGTTTACCGCTTGTTATCCGGACGGAGAGGCGACCTCTCATGCCATCGTCAAGTTCTCCCCGTTAACGGCCATACCGACAGACCCGCGGAGTGCAATGGCTGGGAATGAGGCTTTGCCTGGACAGTCGGTTAATTTCATTGATTTTTGATCTATTTTACGTATCGTAACGTTAAATGGAAAAAGAAGATATCTTGCGGGCCTTGAGCCGACTGGGAGAACTAGGCCGTGTACGCAAACTTCGCTATCTTACAATCGTAATATATTGACTATTAGCGTGATGCGATTAGTCTGATTGGTGTGAAGCAACGCTATCGCCGCACGCTTTCAGACGAAGCCTGGAAGCCCTTAAAAAAATTAACGCGCACTGCCTGAAAGGCGGTGATACAAAAAGGGACAGAGGTGGTCGTCCCCGTCACGCAGACCGTCGGTTTGTCGAAGCGATGCTGTGGATATTGCGCACGGGTGCTCCTTGGCGCGATCTGCCCAGTTGCTTTCCTGCGTGGTCGAGCGTTTACGCGCGCTTCTGGCGTTGGACCCGCAACGGGCTTTGGCCACGTCTGCTGGCGGCGCTCAGCGAGCACGCCGACACCGAGTATGTCATGATGGACGGCACGGTGGTACGCGCCCACCAACATGCCAGTTGCTCCCGTGAGCAACAGGACCAGCAGGCGCTGGGCCGCTCGCGTGGTGGGCTCTCGACCAAGCTGCACTGGCTGTGCGATGCGTTGGGCTACCCACTCGGACTCATCGCCACGCCTGGGCAAAAAGCTGAGTGCGAACAGGCCCTGGGGCTGCTCAATCAGTGTAAGCGCCCCTTCGAATATCTGCTGGCAGATACAGGCTATGACAGCGATGCCATACGAGAAGGTGTGAAGCAACGTCGAGGCATCGCCGTCATAAAACCCAGCTCATCTCGTTCACAAAAGCCCGCCTTCGACAAGCATCTTTATAAGGAAAGGCACCGCATTGAGAACCTCATCGCAAAGCTCAAACACTCAAGAAGACTCGCCACCCGATACGACAAAAGGGCACGACACTACATCGCTTTCGCACAGCTGGCCGCTATCAAACTATGGATAT
>JAUTCS010000005.1 GCA_030673825.1 Verrucomicrobiota bacterium JB024
ATTTTTTTAAGGGCTTCCAGGCTTCGTCTGAAAGCGTGCGGCGATAGCGTTGCTTCACACCAATCAGACTAATCGCATCACGCTAATAGTCAATATATTACGATTGTAAGATAGCGAAGTTTGCGTACACGGCCTAGCCCATAAAAAAGCCGGAGCCCCTCGCGGGAGCTCCGGCTGGCGGAAAATAATCGAGTGACTGCGTCAGCTTACTGCTGCGGGTTCACTTCCACCATCTCGACTTCGAAGATCAGGGTCGAGCCGGGGGGAATCGGGCTGTTCGGGCGGGCGTTGTCGCCGTAGGCGAGCTCGGAGGGGATGTAGAGCATGACCTTGCCACCCTTGCCGATGAGCTGGACGCCTTCGCCGAAGCCGGGAACGACATTTGCCACCGGGAAGACGGCGGGGGTGCCGCGCTTGTACGAGCTGTCAAACTCGGTGCCATCCACGAGGGTACCCTTGTAGTTAACCTTCACGGTGTCATTCGGGCCAGCCTTCGGGCCGGTGCCTTCCTCGATGATCTCGTAGTACAGGCCATCCTCGGTCTTTTTGATCTTCGGGTTGGTCTTCTTCAGATCGGCGATGTAGGCGGCGCCCTTCTGCTTGTTGTTCTTGACGAAGCGCTCGGACAGGTGCTGCTGGAGCTGCTGCCAGGAGGCTTGCGGGTCGGCCGGGCCGGCCTCGCCGTTCAGGTGGGCTTCGACGCCCTTGAGAAAGGCGGCCTTTTCTTCTTCGGTGATGCCGAGCTGGTCGGGATCGGGGGCGACGAGCCAGCCGTAGTCCTGCATGAGCTGGGCGTCACTGATCGGCGCGGGCGGAGCAGGCTGGTTCGGCTGGTTGGGCTGGGCGCTCGCGCTCAGGGTGATCAAGCCGCTGGCGGCGAGGGCGAGGAGGGTTTTTCCGGTGTTCAATCTCATAACGGTGTTGTGTGTTATCGAGGGTGAGAAGTCGAGAATCTACAGATTACCGGGCCCGGGGCGAAGAAAATTCCCCTCTGGGTCCGCTTTTAATTTTTCGACCAGTGTTTCGACCAACTGTTCGATTTCGGGTAAAGCTTCTTCGGGCTCGGCGAAGTCAATGTCGTGGACTTCCCAGTATTCGACCTGGTCTGCCAGCTTGGGGAAGGCTTTCAACATCATCGGGTGGTGCTCGGTCTTTTTGAGCAGGATGGTGTAGTCGGCCCGGTCGAGATCCTCTTGGGTGAGCTGGGTGCGTTTCTTGCCGGTGTGATGCAGCGGGATCTCGCGCTCGGCCAGGGCCGAGCGGGTGTAGGGCGAAAGGTCGTTATGATCCTCGACCCAGCCGGGGAACAGCCCCCGTGAGAAAGCCCGCCAAGGCAGCCCGGCGGCTTCGGCCCGGTGGTTGAAGACCGCTTCGGCGAAGCGGCTGCGGTAATAGTTGCCGGTGCAGACAAACAGGAGGTATCGCTCGGGCATGGATGAAGGGGATGGCGTGTCCGTAGATCGAAAGCCATTAACCATCGTGCTTTGGGCCGTACGGGTCGATCTTTAAAATGCCGGGTCCGTAAGCAAAACCACCTTCCCGGGGGGACGGGAAGGTGGCTCCACTAATTTGACAGAATCTCTGCTAAGGAATCTGTCTCGCTACTTCGGTTGCTATGCTACGCTACTATCTGCCGTTTCCCATTCGGGTTAGGCAAAGGTTTCTGTTAAGTTAGACGGGGAAACGGGGATTTTGTTTCAAAAAAATTTAAGGGGCGTTGGGATTAACTGTATCTAATATAGCTTATCGGCCTGAAAAATCCAATAGTTAGATAAAAAATACACTTTTTTTACCGCTTTGATTGTTCATCCGTTGCGCCGGAAGCCTTTTATCGTGCGGGCTGGGGGGCGTCGCTGCCGCTCGTGTCCCCGTCCTGCGGCCCTTTGCGCCGGGGGAAATCCGGGCGTGACGCTGGCGGCGGAGGCAGGGTGGACTCATCGAAGCCCGCTGCTCGCGCTTTTTCCAGAATCTGCTGTTTGTGGGCGAGGCGTTCCTCCGGGCTGAGGTCCTTCATTTCCTCCCAGAGCTGCTTGCGCTCCTCATCGGGGAGGCTGCGCCAGTACTGGTGCAGGATCATCCGCTCCTCCCAGGGGATCTGCCGGTGCATGTCCATCAGCTTCTGGCGGCGCTCGGCGTCCATCTCGCGCAGGTTGCGGATGCGTGAACGCAGCTCCTCTTTTTCCTCCGTGCTCATCTGCTCGATGCGACCGATGAGGTTACGGATCATCGCGAGCTGCTCGGGAGACATGTCGAGGAACTTCTCCAGCGCGGCCATCTCGTCGGTCATGCCGTCAGGGCGGTTGCGGGGCGGGCGCTGGATGCCGGGCGGCAGATTGGGATCGTTGCCGTCGTTTTCGTCGAAACTACCCGGCGGGGGCGGGGGCGGCATATCCGGCTGCTCAGTGGCGCGGGCCGGGGCGGAAGCCGCCGTGGTGTCGGCGGCATGGAGGAGGACAGGGGAGCCGAACAGCATGGGCGCGCCCGCCAGGACGGCGACGCGCAGGACTCGGGTCAGGGTGATCGGCTTCATAAGGTGGTGGAGTGAAAGGAGGGATCAATTGACGAGCAGGTCGAGCGCCTCGATCGTCGTCTGGTCGCTCAGGGCGGCGACTTCGACGAGGGCGTCCTGCATCAGGATCAGGTCGGAAAGGTTATCGGCGCGGCTGTCCGCGCTGGCGACGAAAAGAAAGTCGGGAGCATTGTCCAGATCGTCCTGCACATCGGGTTGGGCGGTGAGGGGAGCGGTCGCTGTCGCGGCAGGTACAGGTGTGTCCAGCGCGGCAACCGTTGGCTGCGGACTTTCGGTGTCCTTCAGGACGCTGACGGCGGCGAACGCGCCGATAACGAGCACGGCGGCGATGCCCCCTAGTGCGCTCACCCACGCGGGCAGGCCGAAAACGCGGTGCTCCTGCGGGCGGCGGGCTTCCTCCAATACCGTCGCTGCGAACTCACGTCCCGGCTCCAGCGGCATATCCGCGAGCCACGCGTCGAGGCGTCGGTCAAATTCCTCCTCACTGAGCGGTCCCGTGCCCTCGGCCCGCAGGCGGGCGAGGGTTTTCTCGGTAAAGCCGGGCGAGGGCTGCACGGGCTGGCTGCCCAAGAGCCGTTCAAGCGGGTCTTTGCCTGTGGGTTCGTGTTTCATGAGGCGGAGCGGTAAAAATCTTTCAGTTCGGTTTTCAGTTTCTGGCGGGCGCGGTGGATCCAGCTTTTGACGGCGGTCTCGGTGGCGTCCATGGCGGCGGCGATTTCCTCGTAGCTGAGCTCTTGCTGCTTGAGCAGGAGGATGGCGGTGCGCTGGTTTTCCGGCAAAGTTTCGAGTGCCTTTTCAAAGGCTTCCTCGATCTCCATCAGGGAGAGCTTGTCGCGGCCCGGCGTTTCGGCCTCCAGGTCGGCGGGATCGACGGCTTCCAGCGGCTTGCGGGAGCGGCGGCGGTACTCGTTGATCAGCAGCCGCCGGGCGATGTGGAAAAGGTAGGTGGAAAACTTCGCCCGTGGTTCGTAGGTCGAGGCGGCCCGGTACACGCGGATGAAAACCAGCTGCGTGAGATCCTCGGCCTGTTCGGCTGAGCCGAGCGAGCGGTAAAAGAAATTGATCAGAGGTGTCTGCCACTTCTCGATGAGCATGCGCAGGGCCTGCTCGCTCCCGCCGGCTGCCTCCAGCATGAGGGCGGCGTCGGGATCGTCACAGTGCTCGTTGGCGGCGGGCATTGCGGATACACTAGGCATGGTCCGGGCGGGCAGCCAAGCCGGAAGCGGGCTGGCGATAACATTGTTCACGCAAGAGGAAACCCCCGCACGCCCCGAAAGTTGCAGTTGGCCCCGCGCCCATCCGCCCTCCGATTCCCAACTCTCAAACCCCGAACTCTCAAACTTTCCGGGGGTAGCGGCCTTGTTGGCCGCGTAGGGGCCGCAGCCCCTTAACGTCCAGTGTGGTCACGCACCCTGCTGTGAATAACTTGGGGACAAGAAAAAATAATTCACGGTTGCGCCGGGCGGGCTCCGACCCTGCACTGGAAGCCGTCGCCCCACAGCAAACCCGACTCCGGACTATGAGCATTTGCTGAAAAGATCTATATCTAGTACGATTTTTCTAATAATCGACTACATCTAGGGCATGGGGTTGACAGTCCGGGCGTGCCGGTTCATGGTGACCGACGTTTGGTCCGCGGGCCCGTGTTACGCCTGTGTGACCCTTGCGAATAACCTCGCGCTCCTCACCCGCAAACCCTGATTTCTCTCACCCAAGCAAAGACCGACCGCATGGAAACTACGACGATCACGATTGGCAACAAGACCTTCATCCTCGACAAGGACAAAGCCGAAAAGGCGCTCGCGGCCAAGGCCGTCATCAACGGCCGCGACACGATGTTTTTCAATATCCTGCCGCTGAAGTACCAGTGGGCCTACGACCTGTACAAGAACATGAAGGCCAACCACTGGGAGCCCGAAGACATCCCCATGCAGAAGGACTGCGAACAGTGGCGCGACACCTCGGCGGCGATTTCCGATATCGACCGCTGGATCATCAAGATGGCCATCGGGTACTTCTCGGCAGCTGAGGGTATCGTCGGGGACAATATCATTCACGTCGTGCGCGAACTAGTCACCGCCGCCGAGCTCAAGCTCGTGCTGGGCCGTCACGCGCACGAGGAGAATATCCACGCCGACTCGCTGGTATACATGATCAGCTCGCTGGGCATCAACCCGCACGAGTGCGAGGCCATGTTTGCGGACATCCCCACCATTGAGAAAAAGACCCATTTCGTCGTCTCCAACTCGCGCGCCATGCGCCGCGACATCGACCTGACCGTGACCCGCAACAAGCAGGACCTGGCCAAGAACATGTTCCTCTTCGGCCAGTGCATGGAGGGCACGCAGTTCTATGGTCTTTTCGGGATGGTGCTCTCGCTCTACCGCCAGAACAAGTTCCCCGGGGTGGGGCAGATGTTCCGCTACACCCTGCGCGACGAGTCCAACCATATCGACCTGCTGCGCAACCTGTTCATGGCCCTTGTCGGTGAAAACCCCGACATCTGGACCCCGGAGTTTCGCCAGGAGCTGGTGGATATGATGAAGGAGGCCATTGCGCTGGAAAAGGAATTCATCCGCGACTGCCTGCCGGTCAACGCCCTCGGTCTCTCCGCCGACGAGTTTGAGCAGTACATCGATTACATCGCCGACCGTCGTCTGGAAGGTTGTGGCCTGCCCATCCTCAACCCCGGCATCGGCAACCCCTTCCCTTGGCTCTCCGAAGCCATCGACATGAAGAAGGAGCAGAACTTTTTCGAGGGTCGCGTGACCGAGTACCAGAAGGCCTCCGCCCTGGAGTCCGTGGACGACGACGACCTCTAGGCCGTGTACGCAAACTTCGCTATCTTACAATCGTAATATATTGACTATTAGCGTGATGCGATTAGTCTGATTGGTGTGAAGCAACGCTATCGCCGCACGCTTTCAGACGAAGCCTGGAAGCCCTTAAAAAAATTAA
>JAUTCS010000006.1 GCA_030673825.1 Verrucomicrobiota bacterium JB024
GTTAATTTTTTTAAGGGCTTCCAGGCTTCGTCTGAAAGCGTGCGGCGATAGCGTTGCTTCACACCAATCAGACTAATCGCATCACGCTAATAGTCAATATATTACGATTGTAAGATAGCGAAGTTTGCGTACACGGCCTAAGGCACAAAGACACAAAGGGCAGGCTCCTCCATGTACCCGGTCTTCCTCGGTTCACTCTGTGGCTAGAGTATTGCGTAATAACAACGCCCGCTTTTACCGCTCGCCCGCGTTTGCGAATCCGGCCAAACCCGCCACATTAAGGGTCATGCCGTACCTCAACATCCAGACTAACCTCGCCGTGGCCCCCGAGGCCCGCACCCTCCTGCTGAAGCGTTCCTCCAAACTCGCCGCCGAGCTGCTGGGCAAGCCCGAGGCGTACATGATGGTCGCCCTCAAGCCCGAGGTGCCGATGCTCTTCGCCGGGTCCGCCGACCCCGTCGCCTACCTGGAGCTGCACTCCATCGGCCTCTCCCCCGACAAGACCAAGATCCTCAGCAAAGGCCTGTGCGAGCTTATCGAAAACGAGCTCTCCATCCCAAGCGCGCGCATCTATGTCAAATTCCACGACGCCCAGCGCACCATGTGGGGCTGGAAAGGCGACACCTTCGGCTAAGCTGCTTACACCCTGCTGGCTTGGACAGGCTTCCCCACACAGGACGCAGGCGCATTTTCACACGTGAGCGAAAGCGATGACCATCCCCAACAGGAAGGTAAACAGCTTGTAAACGGCCACCATGATTACGATATCTGGAAAGATATGGGCCAGGGTGTACTTCTTGATCAGCGCGAACAGTACGATAACCGAAGCGATCGTTCCCACGAATTCCAGCCAACCGGCCCCCGTAAAAACGGCCAGTAGTTCAAAGACCAGCGAGGTCAGCGCAGTGGCACCGGCCACCATCACCATCCCGAGGTAATACGGGTCCGTCCCGGTGATTTTCCCCGCGAACCACAGAAGCAACCCACCGACAAAGGCCGAGATAACCAGTGCCAGCACCAGAACGAGGATTGTGATCAGGATTTCCACGGCTCCGACTCCATCATAAACGCCCCCGTGGAACAACCCGCTACCCCAAGACGTCATTCATTATAACACCCGCTCGAGCCAACCATCAGCCCGCTTAATTCGCGCAACCCGCTGGGGCAATCAGGACCCACGTAAAGGTGTACAGCACCGCGTTATACAGCAGCACGATCACGACGATCCGCGGAAGCAGCGAGCCCCCGGTAAACTTCCGCAGCATCAGAAAGAGAACGATGTTCGCGCTCACCACCGCTACCGTCAGCATCCCGAACGGATAAAGATAAGCGCCAGCGAGCAGACCCCCGAATGCAGTTAGGTGCGTGGCGAGCGCAGCCATAAACATCCCGCTGAAAGTGATGCCCAACCGAGCCAGCTTGCCCATCAGCCACAAGCACAGCCCACCCACTGCTCCACAGATGAGCAGGTAGGAGCAGGCTAACAGAAAGAGGTCCATGACCAGCGGAGAAAACCGTCAGCCCTGATACAATTTCTTCAGCTTACGGATCTGCTGCGCGGTCTGCTTGGGGCCGGGCATACCGGGGCGTTCGCGCAGCTTGAGGGCGCGCTTGAGATCGAAGACCTCGGTCCAGTCTTCCGCGAAGGCGGCGTTGACTTTTTTCACAGCGGCGAAGGGCAGCTCGTTCAGCGGGACGGCCTTTTCCTCGGCCATCCCGACGAGCGCGCCGATGGCGTGGTGAGCGTCGCGGAAGGGCACGCCGCGGGCCACAAGGTAGTCGGCCAGGTCGGTGGCCAGCAGCAGCGGGTCAGCCACGGCGGCGGCGCACTTGTCCGCGCGCACGGTCATCCCGGCGAGCGTCCCGGCCAGCACGTCGAGGCTGATCATGAGCGTGTCAAAGGTGTCGAAGACCGGCGGCTTGTCCTCCTGCAGGTCGCGGTTGTAGGTCAGCGGCAGACCCTTGGCGAGGGTGAGGAGGGTTTGCAGGTTGCCCTGGAGGCGGGCGGACTTGCCCCGCAGCAGTTCGAGCGCGTCGGGGTTTTTCTTCTGCGGCATGAGGCTGGAGCCGGTCGTGAAGGCGTCCGAAAAGCGCACGTACCCAAACTCCGCGCTGTTCCACAAAATCCCGTCCTCGGACACGCGCGAGAGGTGCACCCCACAGAGCGCCCCGGCGGAGGCGAACTCGATAAACAGGTCGCGGTCGGCCACGGCGTCCATGCTGTTGGCGGTGAACTGCGGCTTACCCTTTTTATCGACGAAGCCCAGCTCCTTGGCCACGAAGGCGCGGTCAATGGGCAGCGTGCTGCCCGCGATGGCCCCGGAGCCCAACGGGCAGACGTTGGCGCGACGGGCCACCTCCTCGAAACGCTCCAGGTCGCGCCCGAACATCTGCTCCCAGGCCAGCAGGTGGTGCGCCAGCGAAACCGGCTGCGCCCGTTGCAGGTGCGTGTAGCCGGGGACGACGATATCCTGGTACTTTTCGGCTAAATCCACAATCACGGCCAGCAGCGCCCGCAGCCGTCCGGCGACCTGTCCGCAGGCGTCCTTGAAAAACAGGCGCATGTCGGTCGCCACCTGGTCGTTGCGCGAACGGGCGGCGTGCAGGCGGGCCCCGGCGGGGGTCTTCTTCGTCAGCGCCTGCTCGATATTCATGTGCACGTCCTCGCAGGCGATGTCGGGCACGAGCTTGCCCGCGCGGATATCCGCCAGCACGGCGTCGAGCCCGGCGCGGATGGCGTCGCGGTCCTTGGCGCTGATCAGCCCGATGTGCGCGAGCATGGCCGCGTGGGCCTTGCTCACCTGCACGTCATAGGGCGCCAGCCGCCAGTCGAACGAGATCGACTCGCTAAAGCGCAGCATCAGTTCCGCCGGGCCTTTCTTGAAACGCCCGCCCCAGGTCGCCTGTTTCTTTTCTTTCGCCATAAAGCCTATAGCCATGTCACACCCCGCCCCGAAAATCACGCCTTTTGTGCGTGGCCCCGGGCTTACGCAGCCCGGACCCGCCGGGTTGCACCCGGTGGCACTGAGGGGGACAAGTCCCCCTACGCGGCCAGAAAGGCCGCTACCCCGGCAACGGCCATAAACGCCCCCCGGTGGTGGGCCTGTGTCAGTGAAGGCTTCAACGTCGGTCCGGCATTTGTGCGCAGCACGGGTGCCGGACCGGGGTGCAGGCTGAATGCTGGTCCAGCCGGACCTGCCGCGGGTCTGGGGGCGCGGATCCCCCAATGTCCTCCTCCCTCCCCTAAGCGGCGGTCAGGGCGGCAAGGCTGACGCCGAGCAACCCGAGGATAAAGACCGCCAGGAAGATAAAGACGACCTGGAAAATGAGGCTGAAAATGTACGTCACGAACGCCTTGCCGAAGCTCACGTCGAAGATCCCGCCGATGATGAGGACGTTGATGAGCACGGCGACGATCACGCCGAGGATGTTCCCGATGCCCGGGATAAACGTCCCCGCCCCGCCCAGCGCGCTGATGATCAGCCAGGTCAGGATCAGGATGAGCAGGGCCCGCAGCAGGGTGTTCTTATGCTTGGGCACCCCGGCGACACTCGCCCCCAGCCGCAGAAAGAACGTGGCGAAAAACACCAGGACGAACAAAAGCAAAATCGAGACGAGAAGGGCGATCAAAGGCATGCGGTCATTTTCTGTAAAGCTCCCCCGCTGACAACCGAAAAGGAAGGGCATCGCCCTTCACCCTCGATCCTCCGGATCGTGCTGGCTTTTCCCGCCAGCGCCGCTCCCCTGCCGCACAAGCGCCAAAAAAGACGGGCCTCAAGCCCGTCTCTGCAAAATCTCCAATGGAACACGGCCCGGCGACCTGGCCGTGCTCCCCGTCAGCGCCGGCGGCGACGGATCACAGGGACGAGCAGCACCAACACCGCCGTCACGACAAAAGCGACCGTGGCGGGTTCGGGCACCGCACCCGCGATAAAGAGCGGATTCACATCGCCGCCGAAGATGCCTTGGTTCGTCCCGCTGCCGTCGATTTCGAAAATCTTGGACGTCCCCGAGCTAAAGGCGGTGGCGTAAAAACCGTCGTCACTGAGCACGAGCGAATTACCGTCCGTGACGCCGTTGGCCAGCACGGTCAGGGTTTGCGCATCCGCGTCAAAGGTCAGTATCTGGCTGGAACCATGGTTCATGACGTACACGAGATCGCCCCCGCCGGAGATGAGCGAGTACGGGGCATTCAGAATGGAATTACTATTCGTGAAAACGGTCTCAGCGTAGGAACCATCCGAATTAAGCCTGTAAAGGTAGGAGTCACCGAACGCCAATGACGCCAGGTAAACCTCACCTGTCGCCGTGAACACGATGTCCTTATAGACCCCTAAGGGGACGCCGCTGTCATAGCGGCCGATCAGCGCCCCGGTCGAGCCCGACACCTTGTACACGCCGCTCAGGCTGCCCGCCAGGTAGAGGTCTCCGTTCGCGTCAAAGGTCAGCGTGGTCATCCCGGTCTGGCCCGTGGAGGAAAAGACATCGACAAAGCCCCCGGCCTGCGTGAAACGCAGCACCTGGCCATCCGCGTCATCATAGACGTACACCATGCCGTCCTGACCGACCGCGATGGCCGCGGCCTGGCTCAGCTGCGCGTTCGTAAAGCTGTAACTCGCGCCCGCCGGCTGTCCCGCCGCGTCAAAGGCATAAACGTTGGCGTCCCGCTTGGTGCCAAATAGCATAGGCGCGGCACTCAGTTCCACCGAGCACACGGACAATAAAAGACAAACGGACAAAAGACTCTTTCTCGCAGCAATAATCATAATGCACATTAAGTTGGCTAATAAATCCACATGAGAAGATGGACCCGGACAATATTTGTCAATACGCTATCCCTGAACCATCGACAAACAAGGCGCATACCCGACTCCGGATGGGGCTGAATGTCCCACGTCCCCGAGCCCTCCCCTACCCCTCTCCGGCTACTGCGCGAACTGCACGTCGCGCACCCCGGCACGGGCGCAGGCGTCCATGACCTTGACCACGGCCTGGTGAGCGGTGCCGTCGGCGGGAGAAAGCGTCACCCGGGCCTCGGACTGGTTGGCGCGGCAGGCGGCCTGGTAGCGGGTAAGCATGGCAGCCAGCTCACGGTAGCTCGGGGAGGCCGGAGTGTCGTAGGCGTAGTCGTTGACGACCGCCTGCCCGTCCGCGCGGATTTCGATCACCTGCTCGTCGGGGAACTCCACCGGCCCGGCCTGCTCAACCGTCCCCGGCAGCTCGAACGACAGGTCCGCCTCCTGCTTTTCCAGCGTGGCCGAGACCATGAAGTAGATCAGCAGCAAAAACACGCAGTCGATCATCGGCGCGATGGGAATGCCGAAGCGTTCGTCGGGTTTTCTGCGCAGGCGGGCCATGGTCAGTTCACCTGCACGGTGGCGTAAATGACTTCGCTCGCGCCAGCTTGGCCACAGGCCTCCAGCACGGGGCGGATTTTCCCGTAAGGGGTGGCGCGGTCGGCCCGCACCTCGACGGACAACTCCGGCTGCCCCGTCAGCGCCCGCCCCAGGCGGGCCTCCAGTTGCGGCAGGGTGAGCTTTTCCGCGCCGAGGAAGAGCGCCCCGTCCGCCTCGACTGAAACAATCGCCCGCCGGGCCGGGTCTTCCGGCACTTCGCTCTGGTCCGACTCGGGCAGGTCGAGCTCGCGGACCTTGTCGGCGCGGGCCAGCGTCCCCACGACCAGAAAGAACACCAGCAGCAAAAACACCATGTCGATCATCGGCGCCATCTGAAAATCCGCCTCCGGGTGTTCGCGCTTGTGCAACCTCATTGCAATGCCCAGCGCACCCGCGCAAACGCCCGAAGTCAAGCCAGGAGCGGCCTGCGCGCATAACCGGAATAAAATTTGCTCTCCGCGCTTGCCACCTGAGACACTGTTTCATTAAAGCCCCTCCGAAACCGCAACCATGCACGCACCCGCTCACGACCACAGCCACGGACACGCCCACGGGCATGGGCATTCCCACGCGCACGGACACAGCCACGCCCCCCCGGGGGTGCCGCGCAAGCGCCTGCTCCAGGCCATGCTGATCAGCCTGTGCATCACCGCCGCGCAGATCACCGGCGGGATCATCTCGGGCAGCCTTGCCCTGCTCTCGGACGCCCTTCACACCGCCACCGACGCCCTCGCGCTGGTCATCAGCTACTTCGCGCTGCGCCTGGGGGACAAGGACAGCACCACGAGCTTTACCTTCGGGCTCAAGCGGGCCGAAATCATGGCCGCCGTGCTCAACTCCGGGGTCCTCATCGGGCTGAGCCTGTGGCTGCTCTACGAGGCGGTCATGCGCTTCATCCACCCCGAGCCGATCGAGCCGGGCCTGATGGCCGTCGTCGCCTTTATCGGGCTCTCCGCTAACATCGTCATGGCGGTCATGCTCCAGAAGGGCTCCAAGGAAAACCTCAACATGCGCTCGGCCTACCTGCATGTGTTGAGCGACGCCATCGTCAGCGTCTGCGTCATCGCGGGGGGGATCATCATCCTCATCTGGGAATCCGCCACCTGGGTGGACCCGCTGCTGACCGTGCTCATCTCCCTGTGGCTGATCAAGGCCAGCTGGGCCATCGTCTGGCACGCCTCAAAAATTCTCATGATGGCCGCGCCCGACTCCCCCACGCTGGAGGAGATCGGCGCCGCCCTCGGCGACATGGACGGCGTCTGCAACGTCCACCACGCCCACCTCTGGGCCCTCAATGAGCAGAACGTCCACTTCGAGGCCCACGTCGAGGTCGAGGACCGCCTGATCAGCCAGACCACCGACCTCCTTAACCGCATCGAGGCAACCCTGCACGACCACTTCGGCGTCAATCACGTGACCATCCAGTTCGAGTCCGGCCGCTGCGAGGAAAAACACCTCGTCCACCAGCGCGACACCGAGTGAGGACACGCAAAAAGATTTGCCCGCGAAGCTACGCGAAGAAGCACGAAGAGGAATGCATCCGCGTTCCATCCGTGGCTAAATAATGATCTCAAACCGAATGCGTACGGGGTTCCCTCGCGTCGCTTCGCGGGCAAAAGAGACCCTGACCATGCGGTTCGGAAAAGAACGCGCACTCACGCCCGTCTGCGGCGGCGCATCCAGACCAACACCGCCAGCACGCCCGTTCCGAGCGCCGCGCCCACATGGGCGGGCTCGGGCACGGAGGAAAACGTCACCTCCGAATACATCGTCCACTCATAACCGCGGACAAAGCTCACCGTCAACTGGTCGGTCGTGACTGAAAAGCCCTCGAAGGTCAGCGGCACGGTCGTGCCGTTCCCGGCGGGGTTGGTCACGGTAAAAGTCTGGGTAAAGGTTTCCCCGGCAGTCGAGAGCGTGATCGTGGCGGGCACGCCGACCCCGGCATAGCCGTCACTGTCGGCCGCCCATACCGTGAAGCTACCGACTGTCTCCACCTGGGTGAAGTTGAAGGTGATGCTCCCGTCGATGTACCGCCAGCCCACCAGCGGGGTGGAATTGGGATGGGAGATGCCCGCCCCCCAGGCAGCCGTCAGGTCGGTCCCGTCGGTCAACTCGACCCCGCCGCTGTCCGGATACGAGCCCGAGGGAGCGACATTATAGGAGTAGTTGGCTATCGCGATGTCGCCATAGGCCACACCCGCCAAAACGCTGACCACCGCCAGCGAACAGAAAAGCTTTCTTATAACCCCCATTAGCATTGAAGGAAACCGTAGCTTCCTGCCCGGAAACCACAAGCCGAAATACCCCTACCCGCGCCTAGCCGGTAAAGTCTTTAGCGCCATCAGGGCTATTCGCCTCTATCTCAGCACCTTGCCTACGCAAAGTAGGCATGCAACGCGTCGCTCACCCGGTCCTGCTGCTCCTCGGTCATGGTCGGGAACATGGGCAGGTTGACGGCCTGCTGAGCGGCGCTTTCTGCCACCGGCAGCGAACCTTCCTTGTAGCCGAGCTCGGCGTAGCAGGGTTGCAGGTGCATGGCGCGCGGATAGTGGTTGGAGGTGCCCACTCCCTGCTCCTTGAGTGTGGCTATGAGCTTGTCGCGCTCAGGCACACGCACGGTGTAGAGGTGGTAAACGCTCTCACAGCCCGTCGCCTCGCGGGGGAGCTTCAGCGGCAGGTCGGCCAGCAGCTCGTGGTAGCGGTGAGCCAGGCGGCGACGGGCGGCAGTCCAGCCCTCCAGGTGCGGCAGCAGCACGCCGAGCACGGCCCCCTGGATCGCTTCCAGACGATAATTGTAACCAACTTCGTGGTGGAAGTACCGCTCGACCGAGCCGTGGTTGCGCAGGGCGCGGCCACGCGTGTCGAGCTTGTTGGAGTCGGTCACGAGCGCCCCGCCCTCGCCCGCGCAGGGCAGGTTCTTGGTCGGGTAAAAGCTGAAACAGGCCATGTCGCCGAGCGTGCCCACGCGCTTGCCCTTGTAGCGGGCACCGTGCGCCTGGGCGGCATCCTCGATCAGGGTGAGGCGGTGCTTCACGCAAAGCGCGCGCAGGGCGCTCATCTCGCAGGGGTGCCCGTACAGGTGCACCGCGACAATGGCCTTCGTGCGCGGGGTGATGGCCGCCTCGACCGCCGCCGGGTCCAGACAAAAAGTCGCCGGGTCGATGTCCACAAAGACCGGCTTCGCCCCCTGATAGGAAGCGCACCAGGCCGACGAGGCAAAGGTGTAAGGCGTGGTGATCACTTCGTCGCCGGGCTCGATGCCCGCCAGTCGCGTGGCAAGGTGCAGCGCGGAGGTTCCGCTGTTGACCCCGATGCAGTGCGCCGCCTCGCAGTACGCGGCGAAAGCCTGCTCGAAGGCCTCGACCTTCGGCCCGAGCACATAGTGGCACGAGTCGATGACCTCGGCGATGGCGGCAGCGATGGCCTCGCGGTGCGGGGCGAGCAGGGATTGAAGATCCAGCGGCGGTACGAACGGTTGGCTCATAAAACCGCCCAGCCTGACCCTTCCTCCCCCCCCGGTCAAGGCAGGACAAAGTCCTGCACCTGTGATCCTGCGGATCACTGATGGCATTTCCCGGAGAAATGCCATGGGGGCAAAACCGGACAGAAGACCCATTGGCAACAACCTGCGCAAGACATCCACCGAATGACGCGCCCCATCCCCTCCCGCCTTGACGCCACTGAGACGCCTGCAAAACTCAACCCATGGCAGAAAACTGGCTGCATGTCGCGGGCACGGTCCAGCCCGGCTACGGGGTCGCCTCCGGCTGCGGGCACGATCCGCGCTACCCGGACGGAACGCTCGCCCTCCAGTGGCCACACTTCGCTGCCCATGGTCTCCCCCTCGACGGCCTTTTCCGCGCCACGCTCAACATCGACATCACCCCGCGCCACTTCGCCCTCACCGGGCGGGACTGGTGCTTCCCGGGCGTGGACTGGAGCGCGTACATCCCACCGGAGACGTTTTCATTCAGCCGCTGTCGCCTGTGCTGGCAAAGCGCCTGGCACGACGCGCTCATCTACTACCCCCACCCCGAGACCAAGCCCGAGCATTTCCAGAGCGACACCATCGTCGAAGTCCTCGCCCCGCGCCTCGACGCCATCCGCTACGGCTCTCCCGTCGAACTCGCCCTCAACCCCGCCCACGTGCGCCTGAGCTGAGACGCGGGGCAAACTGCGCATGTCTGGCCTTCTGGCTTCATCCACCAGCGCCGATTCCCGGGGCAGCCGCCTGTCTGGCGGCGATGGGGCAGAGCCCCATGACGGTGCGAAGTACCGAGGGTGCAGGGCATGCCCTGCTACTTGAGGAAACTGGTCCACTCGTCCTCGCGCTCGTCCATGGGAACGCTTTGGACAAAGGGCCGGTAGCGCGGGCGGTCGGGCTTGCGCTTGAGGTGCATCCCGGCCTGGTGTGGCAGGCGGTTGGCCTTGCGGGTGTTGCACTTGATGCAGGAGGTGACGATGTTTTCCCACGTCGTGCGCCCGCCCATGTCGCGCGGGATGATGTGGTCGAGATTGAGGTCGTGCTCGTGGAAGTGCCCGCCGCAGTACTGGCACTCGTAACCGTCGCGCTCGAACACGTTCTGGCGGTTAAACTTCACTTCCTTCGTCGGCACCTTGTCGTACTGGCGCAGCAACATGACGTGCGGCAGCCGCAGGCGCAGCCGGATGGTGTGGATGGCCTCGCTGTCGCAGCGGGGCGGGTTGGCCAGCGAGTAGTCGATCCACTGACCCGCATCGAGGATGTTGAAGTTCCCGTCGCTCGTGTCGATGACCTGGGCGTGCTCCTGCATGAGCAGGCTCAGCGCCCGCTTGACGCCCACGATGTTGACAGCCTGCCAGAGGCGGTTCAAGACCAAGACCCTTCTGGACAGCGTGTCATTCATAGGTTGCACCTTCGATAATGAGCGCCTGTGAATAAGTCAAAGAAAAAATCCGCCGTCACGCGTTCGTGACAGATTTCATGCGGCCTGCGGGGCAGTACATTCATATTGACCGTGCGAATAACTCCTCAACAGATGCTCCGAGAAGGCGGAACAATGTCCCGCCACCCCACACGATTTCACGCCATGGCATTTTCCCGAAAATGCCATCCAGATGCGAAGCATCTAGGGTGAAGGGCATGCCCTTCAGTAGCTGCGGCCTTCCTTCTTCTCGTAGTAGTAGATGTAGGCGCGGTTGACGACGCGCATGCCGCCCGGGGTCGGATAGTCCCCGGTGAAGTACCAGTCGCCCGTGTTCAGCGGACAGGAGGCGTGCAGGTTCTCGATCGATTGATAGATGATCTGCACTTCGCCGCCCCAGCCATTCTTCTTCGGGGTGACCAGCTGGGCAATCTTGGCCGAGATCTGGTCGGCGGTAAAGGGTTCGTAGAGTCGCTTGACGCAGTTCTGCATCTCCTCCGCGGGCTTCTCCAGCTCGCGCACGCAGTCGGCGTAAATCTCCTGCAACAGGCCCTCGTTACCGGTCTCCTTGTTCAGCTCGACAGCGGCCTGGAAGGCGATGAACTTGCCCAGCTCGGACATGTCGATCCCGTAGCAGTCCGGGTAGCGGATCTGCGGGGCCGTCGAGGCGACAATGATCTTTTTCGGGTTGGTCTTGGAAAGGATGCGGATGATGGAGCGCTTGAGCGTGGTCCCGCGCACGATGGAGTCGTCCACCACCACGAGGTAGTCCTCCGGGTTGACGACGCCGTAGGTGATGTCGTACACGTGCGAGGCCATCTGCACGCGGCTCTTCTCCTGCGAGATAAAGGTGCGCAGCTTGATGTCCTTGTGGGCGATCTTGTCCATGCGCACCCACTTACCGGCGAGGATGTTTTCGATCGTCTCGCGGTCCAGGCGGCCCTCTTCCTGCGCCTTGAGGATGTCGTCGGCGTAGTGGAGGCGGCAGCGCTGACGCATCTCGTCCACCAGTCCGTAGTAAGCGATCTCGGCGGTGTTCGGGACAAAGCTGAACACGCTGTGCGAGATGTCGCCGTCGATTCCCTCGGTGACCTGGTCGGCCAGGGCGGCCCCGAGGGCCTTGCGCTCGGCATAGATTTCCGGGTCGTTCCCGCGGGAGAAGTAAATGCGCTCGAAAGAGCACGAGCGGCGCTCGCGGGGGACGAGGACCTGCTTCTCGTAAAACTCGCCCGAGTTCTTCACGACGACAGCGTGGCCGGGGCGGACCTCGTTGACCTCGTCGGCAGATTTCTCGAAAATCGTCATCAGGGCGACACGCTCGGAAGCCATGGCCACGACCTCGTCGTCTTGGAAGTAGTAGGCCGGGCGGATGCCGTTGGGGTCGCGGAAGAGGAAGGCGTCGCCGTTGCCGATGAGCCCGCCGAAAGCGTAGCCACCGTCCCAGCGACGGGCGGCCTTGGAGAGGATTTCCGCCGGCTCAAGCTTTTGGCTGATGGTCCCGGCGATCTCATCGTTGGGCACCTTGCGGTCGCGCAACTCGTGGTAAAGGCGGGTATGCTCCTCGTCAAGGTGGTAGCCGATCTCCTCCAGCACGGTCTGTGTGTCGGTGTCGAAGATCGGGTGCGCCCCGCGCGCGATCAGACGGGCGTTGAGCTCCTCGACGTTGGTCATGTTAAAGTTCCCCGCCAGCATGAGATTGCGGGTGGACCAGGGGCTCTTGCGGAAGTACGGCTGGCAGACGGTCTTGGTGTAGCCTCCGGAGGTGCCGTAGCGCAGATGGCCCATGAGGACCTCCGCCCCGAAGGGCCAGTGCTCCTTCACCGTCCAGGGGAACTCCGGCACGATGACGTTGCGCTCCAGCAAGCTGTTGTACAGGTCGAGCTGCTTGCGGATGACCTTCGAGATCGGGTTGCGCCCGTTATCGCGCTCGCGAAACATGAACGCCTCGCCCGGGGGCATTCCGAGCTTGACCGCGCCAATCCCGGCCCCGTCCTGCCCGCGGTTGTGCTGCTTTTCCATCAGCAGGAAGAGCTTGTTAAAGCCCCACAGCACGCTGCCATATTTTTCCTGGTAATACCCCAGCGGCTTGAGCAGCCGCACGATGGCAATCCCGCACTCGTGTTTGATCTGGTCGGACATCGGGTGGTAAAGCCCCGAAAGATTACCCGCCCCCGCCCCCCTTGCAACGAAATTGACACTTTTTTGTGCGGGCGGGGAAAACGACAAGGCACCCAAGTGACGACGTATCAAGGAATGCAAGCAGCCCTCATCGCTCCGGCTTGACCGAGGGAGGAGATTTCTGAAGCACCCACGGAGGATCTCCAATCCAAATCACCAAGTCGGTCTTCGTTAAACTCACCGGGATGATGATATCTGGATTCTGAGCGAGGCCGGTCATGACGAAGACGTCACCACCGTCCCCGTCCCGAATGACCTTGAAAGTCCCTTTCTGAGGCAAAGCCCGGACATAACCGGGTAATTCCAAGTCAAAATCCGTAGCTTTCAGAACATAGTTGAGGTCTGCATCAATGGACAACGAAAGCGTGGCCCCCTCAGGTAAAACATCATGGCCGAAAACAACGGTATGCCATTCTCCCTGAATGGTTTTGGCTAAGCGAGTGCGATCAATCTCTGCGTTATTTACCCCGAATATGGGAACAACACAGTCAGGATTGCTGCTTCCAAGATCAGGAAAAGAGTCATCTGCCGACAGGGCTGAAACCAGCCCTATCAGAAGCAGATAAATCTTTTTCATAGAGCAGAACTCCGCACTCAGTGCGCCATGATCTTCTCGATGGTGGTTTCCCACCCTTCGCGCAGGGCGGCCACATCCCAGGTGAGGGTGTCGCCGGCCTTGCAGGTGAGGGTCGGCTCGTCCTGCACTTCGCCAATAACCACGGCATGAATGCCCGCGTCGGTGGCGGCGTCGAGGACAGCCTCGACCTTGTTCTGGGAAATGGCCAGGAGCACGCGACCCTGGCTTTCGCCATAGAGCAGCGCGTCGAGGCGTCCGGCCTTGTCGGCCATCCCGGCGAGGTCGAGCTTGGCCCCGTAGGTCTTGCCGGGGGCGAAGAGCATCTCGGCCACGGCGGTGAGCAGCCCGCCCTCGGAGAGGTCGTGCGCGGCCTTCACACGGCCCGCGGCGATCTGCGAGAGGATGCACGCGCACAGGCGCTGCTCGGCGTCGAGGTCCACGGCGGGCACGGCCCCGGTCTTGAGCCCGTGCATGACCTTGAGGTAATAGCTGCCGCCCAGCTCGTGCGGGCAGCCGCCGAGCAGGATGAGGTGCTCGCCCGCGCCCTTGACCGTCTGCGTGGTCACGTGGGCGGGGTCGTCGATGATCCCGGCCAGCGAAACCACCGGCGTAGGGTCGATCTTCAGATTGACGTTCTCGTTGTAGAGGCTGACGTTGCCGCCGACGACGGGCAGGTCAAAGGTACGGCAGGCCTCAGCCAGCCCGCGCACGGCCTCCTTCAACATGTAGAAGGACTCGGGCTTGTTCGGGTTGCCGAAATTCAGGTTGTTGGTCATCGCGAGGCCGCGCGCGCCCGAGCAGGCGAGGTTGCGCAGGCACTCGGCCATGGCGATCCTGGCCCCGGCGTAGGGGTCGAGCCAGCAGAAGCGGTTGTTGCAGTCGTTGGCCATGGCGATGTAACGCTCCTTGCCCTCGTCCAGACGCAGGCGCACGACGGCGGCGTCGGAGCCGGGCTCGACGACCGTGCCGGTCATGACCATGTGGTCGTACTGGGTATAGACCCAGCGCTTGCTGGCGATGGTCGGGTGGGAAAGCAGCTTGCCCAGGGCGGATTCGAGGATCGCCTTGTCCGGGGCCGGCAGCGATGAAGCCTTCCACGCGCGGCACTCGGCCATGTAGGCCGGTTCCTTCGCCTCGCGCACATAGACGGGGGCCTCGTCGGCCAGCTTGGCGGCGGGGAGACGGACCACGGGCTTGCCGTGCTGGTTGACGACCATGTCCTCGCCCTCGGTCACGGTGCCGATCTCGACCGCGTGCAGGTCCCACTTTTCGAAAATCGCTTCCAGCTCCTTTTCGCGGCCCTTTTGGACGATGACGAGCATGCGCTCCTGGCTCTCGGAGAGCATGATTTCATAAGAATTCATGCCGGTCTCGCGTTGCGGAACCTTGTCCAGCTCGATCTCGATCCCGCTGCCGCCGCGCCCGGCGGTCTCGCAGGTCGAGCAGGTCAGCCCGGCGGCACCCATGTCCTGGATGCCGACCACGAGGCCATCGACCGCCATCATTTCCAGGCAAGCCTCGATGAGAAGCTTTTCCATGAAGGGGTCGCCCTTTTGGACGGCGGGACGGTCGGCGGCGGATTCCTCCGAAAGCTCGCGGCTGGCGAAGCTGGCCCCGCCGAGGCCGTCACGCCCGGTGGCCGGACCGACGTAGTAAACCGGGTTCCCCACGCCGGTGGCCGCGCCGCGCTTGATCTGGTCGTGGCGCAGGACGCCCAGGCACAGGGCGTTGACAAGCGGGTTGCCCTCGTAGCACTCGTCGAAGTACACGTCGCCCCCGACGTTGGGGATGCCGATGCAGTTGCCGTAGTGCGAGATACCGTGCACCACGCCGCGGAACAGCCGCTTCGACTGGGCCGAGGAGAGGTCGCCGAAGCGCAGGGAGTTGGTCAGCAGCACGGGCCGGGCGCCCATGGTGAAAATGTCGCGGATGATGCCGCCCACGCCGGTGGCCGCGCCCTCGAAGGGCTCGACCGCGCTGGGGTGGTTGTGCGACTCGATCTTGAAACAGATGGCCCAGCCCTCGCCGATGTCGATGACCCCGGCGTTTTCCTCCCCGGCCTTGATCAGTACCTGGTTGGGGGACTTCGCGTCGGCCTTCTGCGTCGGGAAGGTCTTCAGCAGCGGGCGCGAGTTTTTATAGGAACAGTGCTCGGACCACATGACCGAAAAGATGCCCAGCTCGGTCAGGTTCGGCTCGCGACCGATGATCTCCTGGATCAGCTCGTACTCCTTGGCCGTGAGGCCGTGCTTCTCGACCAGCTCGGGCGTGATCGGGACGTTCAGGAGCGGGTCCGGGTTCGGTGGCAGTGGTTCGGAAACGGTGGACATGATTTTTGGCAAAAATGGAAAGTGCGGCGGGCGACGTCAACCCAAGGGATTTTTCCGGGGCGGTTGTTCGGGAAAAGGTAGCTCGTCGCCCTCGGCCGGTGAACCGGAGGAAGAGGAAGTGTCCGGGGCGGCCTCTTTCCCGGCGGGCGGCTCGCCGTCAGGAGCGGAAAGTGTTTTCTCCGGCTCAGACTCGCCGGGGGTGGATTCGCTCGTCGCGGGCTGCTCCGGCCCGGGCTGAAGCCCAGAAACCACATTCCCCTCCCCGGCAGGGGCAACGGAGGGCGCTTCTCCCTCCCCTGCTTCCGCCTCGGCGGACACCGGCGGCGGAGCTTCGGACGGCACCGGCAGCGGCGGCACGGTCACCGCCGGGGTCACCAGCCCGCCCGAAAAGCCGGGCATCACCGCGAACCCACGCCCGTAAAGCGGCAGGGGCGGCGGCTGGTCCGACGGACGCGGAGCCGCCGGGTCGGGCTCCTTCGCCATCAATCCCGCCGCGATAAAGCACACGGCCAGGCCGATCAGGAGCGTGTTAAAGAGCCAGAAAAACGTCGTCAGGTAATTAAACGGGCTGTCGTAGTCGAGGCTCGGGGAGATGAAGAAGTCGAAGAAGAGTGCGCACAGCCCCGCGGCCAGGCCGAGAGCCCCGCACACCAGACCGGCGCATCCCATGCCCCGGCGCATCGCTTAAGGGGCTACGGCGGCCAGTTCGAGGAAGGCCCGCAGGATGGGCAGGCCGTCGGTGCTCGGCATAAAGGGTTCCACCGCGCGCTCGGGGTGCGGCATCATCCCGATGACGTTGCCACGCTCGGAGCGGATGCCCGCGATATCGTTGAGCGAGCCGTTCGGGTTGTCCGCGTAGCGGAAAAGCACCTGCTTGTTCGCCTCCAGCTTGGCCAGCCCGGCCTCGTCGATGCGGTAGTTGCCCTCGCCGTGGGCGATGGGGATACGCACGCGCTCGCCCAGCTTGACGGGGTTAAAGTGCTCGTTGCTGTCCTCGACGATCAGCTCGGAGGTCTGGCAGCGGAACTCCAGGCAGGTGTTGCGCACGAGCGCGCCCGGCAGCAACCCGGCCTCGCACAGGATCTGGAAGCCGTTGCAGATGCCGATAACCGGCCCGCCCGCCTCCGCGAAGTCCTTCAGCGCCGCCATCACCGGCGAAAAGCGCGCGATCGCGCCGCAGCGCAGGTAATCGCCGTAAGAGAAACCGCCCGGGAGCACGACCGCGCCGTACCCGCACAGACAGGATTCCTTGTGCCAGACCAGTTGGGCCTCCACCCCGAGAACGTCACGCACCGCGTGGAGCGCGTCGGTATCGCAGTTGGAGCCGGGAAACTGTAAAATTGCCACCCGCATGGCCCCCCATCATCCGCATCGACCCGCCTCTGTCCAGTCTATACCCTGACGAAAAATTCACCGAAACGTATATTTTTTCGTTCTCCGACCGCCCCGCCCGCGGTCAAAAAAATGTCAACCTCGCCCGCTCCCGGTGATTCGACTTGTTGCCCCCGCCCTCTGGGCTATTTTCTTCATCAGCGAATGGAGATTTTCTGGCGTACCGCCGGGACTCCCACTTTTATACCGACTCCCCTGTACCGTGCTCCGGCACGCTCACTCCGATTCCTTTTCCCCATGCTCGAAGTCAAAATCCGCTACCTGGAAGAAGATATGCGCACGCCCCGCGCGGGAGACAAGCCCTTCGCCCGCTCGGTCGAAGACGGCGACGACCTGCTCGACCTGCTCGAAGACCTCCGCGAGGCTTCCTACGGGCTCGGCGAGCACTCCGCCCCGGAGCTCTTTTATAAAGACAGCGACGGGATGCTCCTCGTCCGCGCCGAGGAGGGCCAGCTCGCCTGGTCCCGCCCCGACATGGAGGGCACCGCGTCTGTCCCCACCTCCGCCGAGGAGTTCACCGGCTTCCTTTTCCCCGGCTACGTCGAGGGCGAAGAAGAACCCGAAGGCGACACCCGCGTATTCGCCGACGACTGAGCAGGGCGCAGCCCTGCACCCTAGATGCTGCGCATCTGGATGGGGCTATGCCCCATCGGCGCCAGAAGGCGCCTGCCCCGGTGCGTGACCGCACTGGACATTGAGGGAGTCCGGCTGGACCAGCAATCTGCCCCTACGCCGCCAACAAGGCGGCTACCCCGGATAACTGTAATTCTTAAAAAAGTTGGCGACCACTTTTTGATGCTCCATCAGTGTTTAGTTAATGCGTCTACGCCGCTTACACTAAACGCTGATGCGATGCTGCAAGCATAAAGTGCAGGCAGT
>JAUTCS010000007.1 GCA_030673825.1 Verrucomicrobiota bacterium JB024
GTTAATTTTTTTAAGGGCTTCCAGGCTTCGTCTGAAAGCGTGCGGCGATAGCGTTGCTTCACACCAATCAGACTAATCGCATCACGCTAATAGTCAATATATTACGATTGTAAGATAGCGAAGTTTGCGTACACGGCCTAACCTGTCCGGCATGTACATGCGGCTGTAGCTGATAGGTTTTTCGTCAGAGCTGAAAAAATAGATTTCCGTTAGGTGAACTGAGTTGAATGGGGTGTCGTGTGGGGTGGCTGTATTACCTGACATCAAGGGCCTGGTTCGGATAACGACTTGAGCTTGAGCTGCGAATTTCTTTTTCAGGCCTAAGAAATCGACCGTATTCGCCTCGAAAGTACCGCGTTGCCTGATCCGATTTATGACGAGATCGCTCGTGCGGATACACTGGACGGCGACGATCTGGTCGCTGCGATCGACGAGTAGACCGAGTGTGTTGTAACCGCTGAGTTGATCTAGGTCATCATACTCGTGGGCATAGCGGTATTCGCTCCTGACCGGAAATAGCCACAACCGAAAGGAGTTCTCGGGGAATCCATCGGTGATGACTGCTTGGGATTTTCCAATCTCCAGCGCATCGTACAGCCGGTCTCTGACAGCCTGCAGGGGTTCAAGATAGTGGATGTCTTGGTAGATCGCGGTTGGGCTGTTGATCAGGTCTCCATAGAGCCATCTGTGATCGAACTCCACGACGTACAGAAGGCCCATGTTCAATTGCACCTTCAGCAGGTTTGTCAGGTCTCGGATGGTGGTATTGTCCAAGCCTGCATGTGAGTTTTCCCTGTCCCAGTTCTTGTCCAGATGAAGGAGTGTCGTAGGGCATTGTTTTATGATCGTGTCACGTGTCTCGGGAGACAGGCTTTCGAGGGTAACCGTATATTCCCTCTCCGTATGGTAAGGGATCATGCGGACTTCCTTGCCGTCATGACCCGTTATGCAGGCTGTAATTTCGCGTCCGTCAGCCGAGGCTATGCGGACCTGGGAAGGGTCGAATGCGGGAGGATTACTTTCCGCTGGGCTGTGTCCTTTCGAGTCGTGCCCACTGAGCGGGCACGCTAGGACTAGTAAGATTGTAGACGAGAAGATGCGCCGCCACGTATTCATCTTCCACCTCAACGCTTTAGAAATCTCTGGCAAAGCCTACGCCAGTCTTCTTGTTCGGCTTTCGAAACAGATAGATCGAAAGACATCCGGAGGCTACCGTCCCAAAGATTAATCCACGGTTCAGCCGAGCCAGTGAGTTTATTTTATCGATTTGCTCCTGCTCGGGATCTCTGTCGGTCATGAGCCAGATCGAAACCGTTTTGAGTACAGTCGGCAGGTCATTGCGTATCTGGTCCAGCTTCGCTTCTTCAGCTACTTTGGTTGGAGCTGTGATAAAGAGGATCGTGTAGGCACACCCAAGGGTAATGAGTAACAAGATGACAGCAGCGATTCGCATGTGAAAATACCATATGTACGTGGGGTGTCATGTCAAGGCGTACGTTCGTATGGTGTTTGGGTGGAAAATTCCCTGACAGAACTGGGCGATCGCCTGCGGGCATTACGGGCCAAACACGGACTCACGCAGGAGCAATTTGCCCAGTTGGCAGGTATCGGCTACAAGTTCTACCAGCAGATCGAGGGAGCCCGCAAAAAGGAAATCTGGCTCTCCACCGTCGAACGTCTCGCCGCCCCCTACGGTCTACGCGCCTGGCAACTCCTGACCCCCACCATGCCCGAAGATTCCAAGCTGACCCGTAAAGTCCCCAGCAGCCGGGTGCATCGAGGATAACAGGGACCTATGCGGGCGCCCCTGGCAGGTAAAATATCTCCTTCATATGCAGTATCGATTTGTGGAACGCTGTGTCGCAGGCATTGGCCCACCTTTCCGACCGAGACTTGATTAAATTCATACATTCCAACGATTCATCCGCGTCCATCGCTGGTACAGCGCGACGTTGAACTCAACGACGACAATCGCTTTATCGAGGCCGAAGCCATACAATAAATAATGCAGATATTGTTTCTTAATCGATCGTCATATTTCATCCATTTTCCCCGGATAAACGCCGATCCTTACCTGTTCAAAGTTTACTTGGGAGAACCAAGTGCGTAAACCAAAGTGCCCGCCAGGGAGGGGATGATCTACGGAATAGTCGTGTAATAATTTTCCATTCAAAAAATACTGGATATGATTGCCGCGAATCAGGATGAGAATCGAGTAGGTTCGACCGGGATCGGAACGTATGGCGTTTTCCTCATTGATTAATGCGAAGCCAGGATTCAGCCGAGCGCGGGACCATCCCTGAGTTATACCGCCAGTGAGGGTAAACAAGTAATTAGGAATTTTGTGATATTCAGAGTACTGTCCAGATCGGCCAAACTGCAGGAGGGTGCCATCGGCCTCCGTGGCGTGGACAAAGACATTTAAGTTACAGGCGTTATTGGCAACCTGCTCATCAGTCGAGGCGGTTAGCGCAATCACGGCATCGGCTGGGAGCGTTTCCCTTAGCCATATCGTTACGCCGGCTTGTTTTTGGTCATCACTTACTAGGCGAACTTTGAGCGTGCCGTTCTCGGCAAAAACGCGAGGCCCCTGGCTCTCCACTGCCCAGCGCTGAGTCCAGCTATCATCTTCGAATTGCTCGTTTAGTATCCAATCAATTTTTCCGATTTCCATCTTTAGTGAACTTGTCGGCTCCGCGTAACTGCCAGTAAGGGCACAAAAATAAAGTATCGGAAGTAATCCTATCTTTATGTTCAGCGTGCTCTGTTGGTTTGCTTGTTTCATTGAAGCCCCTGATGAATGGAAGCTGTGCGGGTGGATTTGCTATCCTGTCAACGAGTGATCAGGATCCTGCATCTGGCGGGGTAAGAATCCACAGCGGCTACCGGTAAAGGATGAATGAGTAGAGGGGAGAAACGCTCAAGTGGAGCGATCATAATCCGCCAGGGATAACAAGGCTTGGACAGGCCGCCCCTTCAGAAAGGCGTGCAGGTTAGTCAGAGCAAATTGGCCGCAGGACGCATAGCTGTCAAAAGTCGGTCCACCGATATGGGGAGACAAGAGCGTCTGAGGACTGTTGAACCACGGGGAGATTGAATCCAGAGGTTCACGCGTTACGACATCAAGGGCTACGCGGAGTCTCCCGGCTTCGGAGAGGAGGGCTTCCTCATCGACGACAGCTCCGCGGCCAACATTGACGAATACGGCGCCGTCAGGCAGTCGCCTGAGCAAGTCCGCCGTCACGCTACGGGTTGATTCTGAGGTTAACGCCTCGCACTCGAAGAAGACCTCACTGGAGCTGAAAAGCTCTTCCATGGAAGCGCAAGGGTGCACCCCGTGCTCGCGTAGAAACGCAGGCGGAACGTGAGCCGAGTAACAACAAACAATGACCCCGAACGGCCGAAGCAAGGCGACCAGTGAGCGGGCGATACGTCCAAACCCATGAAGGCCGACGCGACGTCCATAGAGGCTCTCCGTGCCTAATTCGGCGGCTTGGTAGCGGAGGTCGCCGTTGACGCTCTGTATGTAGGAGCGCCAATGGCTGATGCCACGCAGTGCCCCTAGGGCCAACAGCAACGCGTGTTCGGCAACCTGGGGTCCGGCCATGTCACCCCAGTTGCTGATCGTCCCCCCCAGTTCCAAGAAACGGCGTGGGGCTACCTGCCGTACAGAGCCTGCAACATAGCAGAGGTAGAGTAGGGAACTTTCAGGAGACTCTAGATACGCCAGTGGCAAGCCCGGGGTGGACCAGCAGGCTAAGAGGGCGTGCGGGTCCACGCGGCGAAGAATTGTTTCCCAATCGTCCGGGTTTTCTGACCCCGTATCATACCAGTGGCATTCGGCCTCCTCGAGGTACCCTTCAAAATTATCGGGGAGAAAAAACTTCCGCTCCTGCGCGTTGAGTGCGATGAGAACGCGCTTGGTTGAGACCGGTTTGGTGTGGTCGGCTAGATGCCCCGGCCGTCGTACGTGTACTGCTGTATTCATCATTCATTCCCCTGCTTGACCGGTACAGCCGCCACGCTCCAATCAAAGTAAAGTGTCATGCGGACATCTCCATGGATGGGTTTTGGCAGATAAACGGTGGGGCTCCAGCCAATCGTTTCAGGGTGCTGTTGATCGACATCCTGTAGTGCCCACTCTCCGCGCAGGTCATACTGAACCAGGTTCTGTAGCGTCAGTGGTTGTATCGGGATGCCATCCTCGCCGGTACGATAGCCAAAGGGGGGGATATAGCGCTCTCCTGGCATGCGTACGTTTCGCTGGACCAAATAAATCACATCGTCAGTGGCGTCGCGTTGACGGAGGTAGGCCGGGCTGGTCATAGCCTCCAGTTCACGCCAGCGGTTATCAATCGGCTCCTCCCCATCCAGGTAGGACCATAAGAAGTGGGCAAGCTGACCGGTGGAATCCCGCCGGTAGCGCGGAGACTGGCCATAGTGCAAGGGCCCCGGCAGGCTGCCGTTGTGGTCATTGGCGTAATTCTGCATGGCGAGGCCGATATTGTGGAGATTGGCCAAGGCCACTGCGCGGTCACTGGTTTTTCGCACAATAGCAAATCCGCTCATAACCATGCCACTGAGGATGGCGATGATTGCGATAACCACCAATAACTCCATGAGACTGAATCCTTTGGGGCTGGTTTTCATCTTATGAGATCGGGTCGGAGAAAAAGTAGCGATAAATGGATTTGTGGGTTTAGCGCTTTAGAGGTGGAGGGTAAGTTCCTCGGACCCCGGAGCCCGGAGTGAGACCGTTGTAGTGGCACCTGCATGGGATTCGACCTGCCATTGCCCATTGGTGTCTGGCGTGAGCGTGACCTGACCGGGCCGGTCCAGCTTGATCAATATATCCTCGCTGTTAAGAGACGTGCCAGAAAGCCCCACAGCTAGGAGCTTACCAGCCAGATCCCGCAGTATATACGCATAAGTTCCTGTCAGGGCCTCGTCGCCTGAGATCCAAATTGAGCAGGATAGTTGATTGTCCCGGAGTTCGATGCGCCGTCCGGTAGCTTTCTCGACTGCGAAAACCTGTGGATCTTGTTCGGCGTCTTGGATGTAGAGGGCGGTCAGGAATTCAAACGCCTTCTGGTTGGGGGAGGTCAGGGCTAGATGAAAGCCCCGGTTCTGCGGGCGCTTAAACTTCGTGCTGGTGGAGGTTTCAACGACAGTTGGCGCCGTAGTCTCGGAAGCTTCGGGCTGCAGGTTTTGAACGATGAGACGACCGGGATAATTTGTCATGACAAAACGCCCATTACCGTTGTCAAGAGGTTCGCGGTCAGTGTGTAGGCGCCACTCGTAGGTATGGGTCAGTTCGGCATCCATCTGATCTAGCACAATAAGGAAGCGGCCCTCCAGCATGAGCAGATGGCGGCTCATCTGGGTCAGATCCATTTTATCATCGTAGGCGTCAGAGAAGACCGCCGTGGCGGCGGCCACGCGCGGCCCGATCCAGACATCCTTTAGGTGGATTTTGTTGTACTCCTTGTACGGCTTACCTTCAAAAGTTTGCCAAGGGGTTCCCCCTTTATGCTGACCGATTCCATCGACGAGAATGGTGTTGTGGTCAGCGCTTTCCTTGGCCCCGGTGTAGCCGGTGTCATTGGCGAGGAATACACCATGGGAGAAAATAAGGAAGGAGCCGGCGTCAGGGTGGGCATGACCGAGGGCCGGGCGCCATTCGGGGGACTCCAGAATGAGATCCGTGAAGTGGTGACCGGCGGGCGGGCCGGACTTGAAAGCGAGAGCGGTGGCCTTCGGATCGCTCCAATTTGTGCGCCAATGCAGCACCTCCATATCCGGAAAGTAATGGTAAGGCGGGTAGTTGGCATAGGTTGTCCTCATCGGTGCCGACTCCTGGGGGGGCTGCCACTGGAGCAACATGCCGAAAATAGCATCGATGGTATAGGGACCTGTCATGTCGGCATACTTCGGGGTGACGTGCCGGAGGTAATCTCTGAGGAACTCGGGCCCCCCTTGGGCTTGGAGCAGGAGGCTCGGAGCGACCAGCTTGACGCGGGTGGGCCAGGTATGCCAGGGCCAGTCGTAGCCGGTCTGGAAACCGACCCCGTCTTTTTCGGTGCGCGGGCCCCAATCCGCGAAGTCAAAAACAAATCGGGGATTGGGAAGAGTCATATGCGCCAGGTATAGGGGCGCGTAGCGAAAGCAATTGGCCTTAAAGGCGTCTCCGCCTACCGTTCGCTGCTGGGCTGCGCCGAAGGCGGCCGGGAACTGAAACGTGTAGACCCAATAGGTGAAGCCTTCAAAGAACCATCCGTCATATGCGATGGCATCAAGGGTGCGCTCCATGATATTATTGGAAAATACGCCCCAATCGCGGGCCTCCGGGTACTCGTCCACCAAGACCATTGCGGCTACTCCCAACCCACAAACCGGGATGATGAGGTGGTTCTGCTCATAGGCATAGTGAGACATCTGTGAAAGATCGGTATAGGTCCGCGAGCCCTGCCGGATAAGGACACCGCGGAGCGCCTCCTGCAGTTCCTCTTCCCCCTCGTCATAGACGACGTCGTAAGCGATTGCGATACCCAGAAGGATATGCCCGCCGACAAGGCCCTCCGCGCCGCCGATGGATCTCATCTCTGGAGGGTTGTAGCTCTCGAGCACCGGGATCCACTCGTGCAGGCGTTGGAGGTATCTATCCTCCCCGGTGATGCGCCAGGCCACGGCAAGCTTGGCCAGGATCATCGCACTGCGCTGGGCGGTAACGCCCTGATCGAGCGGGATCGTTGCCGGGGAAAGGTCGTACTTCTCGTCCGGCAGGTAGGGCTCGCACCAGGAGGGATCATTGGCGTAGCGACGGGCCGCTTCTGCCAATCCGTCCGGCCCGGTGTAGAGCCGCGGATGGACCCCGGAGAGACCAGCTTTCAGGCTGAACTCTCCCTCAAAGAGGGCTTGGCGACTTTCTGCGGCGAAGAGATGGGTGGCGAACATGAGACCGAATGTTTGTAACGCGAGCTTGAAGAAGGATGCGGACATACTTAGTGAGGTCGGCTGAGTAAAAATCGGGGTAAAGGGAAGGCTTAGGGGTGGCTTTTGTGGTTGCTCGCCCCGGCGGTCAGAGAAAAAGACTCAAGTTTGAAGGAAGACTCGGCCTCCTCGGGTGCGAAACTGGCATAGACGCGAATAGATTGCAGTTGATCTTGCTCGGTCGGGGGCTCGGGATTTTTGGAGCTGTCTGCCACCTTAAACGCCGAAAGGGGGAGCGAAAAGCTGGTCGGCTCGCCCGTCGGCAAGGGAGCCTTGGCGAAGAGTTGCTTCCCGCTGGTGCACTCCACGATTAAGCCCAGGTGATGCGGTCGGGTCTCGGACTGAAGCATGACCTTCCCTTTAATGACGAGATCGGCGCTGTACGGGAGTATGCCCGGGATTCTGATTGTCACCGTGTTCCATTTAGACATGCCGGTTGTTTCTATCGGCTGGGTAATGGTGAATACCTCTCCGCTCTTGCCCGAATTCTCGGGACTAAATTTCATGTCCTCGGTGGGGTAATTTGTATTTTGTGCGTACAGGCTGCTGGCAAGGCCGAGCAAAAGAGCCACGCACACATTTGGAATAATTTTCATCATAGGGTAACGGATGTTGAAGAATTGAAAGCCCAAGCTAGCACTGGCTTCCCCTGGGAGCCAGTCAATGGGGACGCACATTGTTGCGCCGTGCTGCAATAAGCTAAGAGTAATGCCTACTTCTCGGCAAGGGTTTGGCCCGCCTGCCAGGTGCCTTCAATCATAAGAGTGTGTGGCGTGGAGGGGATGCCTCGCTCATTGCGATGCATCATCCCTACGAGCAGGTTTACTGCGGCCTCTCCCATCTGGAAAGAGTTCTCGTCGATCCCGCTGACCGGGCGGGGGCCGGTCGTGAGCGAGGGCGAGGCAAAACCAATGTCTCTGGGGATCCGATAGCCATGCCGCTCCAGGACTTCGATCAGCTCGTGCAAGGACGAGATCAGGACATCCGGGCGATAGCGCTCCACCCAACTCATGAGGGCTTTCTCATTCATGACCTTGGGGCAGTGCAAAGGGACACGCTCGGCTTTCGGCCACTGCTGCTGGCAGGCGAGAAAAGCTCCCGACCAGATGTGAAAAGTACGTACGTCGCGCTCTGCTGACAGGACAAAGCCGAGGCGACGGTAACCATGAGCACGGACCTGATCGACAGCGGAGACAAGGGCGCGAAAGGTATGGCTGGCTACAGTGTGTAAAGCGGGCCACCCAAGTGTGTATCCAAAAGTCACCGCGGAAAAGTGGGACCAATCCAGCTCAATGCGAGCCCCCGCCACCGACTGTGGGCAGATGAGCAAGCCCCGGATATTACGTGCAGCGAGGATGTCCGCGGCGCGCTTAAGGCTCATTCCTCCTTCTTTAAGCCAGAAATTCTCCAGTGAGTAGCCCAGCTCTGCAGCCCGATGACGAGCTCCTTCGCGATAGAGATTAAATATTTCATGTACTTCCAGTTCGTCGCCCGTTTTGCCGTTGGTGACCCAGGCGAGGCTACCTTGGAAGACCTTGGGCCGTAGACGCACACGGTAGGCGGAGAGGGCCGAGAGCATCGGGTCGGGGACATAGTCCATCTCTTGAGCCAGGGCTTGAATACGCCGCTGGGTGCTCTCCGGGATGCTTGGGTGCTTGGCTAGAGCTCGGGAGACAGTGGCGTAATGCACGCCGGCCTTCTTGGCGATGTCTCGTAGTGTTACCTTGCGCTCCCGCATGTGCAACAATGTGCGGAGGCGCTGGGTTGTGTCAACTTCAAGTTTTAAGGTAGGTTTATGACACAATAACCCCAACCCCATACGCATCAATGACATTACTCCGCATACTCTTAGCTTCGCTGTTCACCGTCTCGGCCGTGTCGGCTCAATCGGTGATCTTCTCCGATAACTTCGGTTCATACACGCTCAACGAGCCCCTCTCCAGCCCTTGGGGCTCGGTTACGCCTAACCCGACCCAGCCCGATGCTGCGGTAGAGGTGGTGCTGGACACGGGCGATTACTTCGGTGCAGGCACTTCTAATCAGATTTTGCACGTGCTGGATACTTCCTCCACTTGGCTGACGCGAGCGGACATGCGTGGGCTATCCTTTAATGTGGCGACGCTTTCCTTCGATTTTTACGAAGTCGCAGGCGTATCCGGTACACCCTGGCGTGTTAGTTTCGGCTTGGACAGCTCCAGCGCTGGAAATATCTTTCAGGCGACGCTCGATAGCGGTAATCCGGGCAGCTACAGCCTTAACGCAAAGCATACCTTTCAGATGGTAGTCAATACTTCGACAAGCAATGTCGATTATGCGGAGACAACTCTGAACAGTATGCACTATGACCTGTGGATCGACGGGGAGCTTGTCACCAGTAACGCTGCAGCAGAGACCATCCCCTCCGGTTTTGTCCCCGGTAGTAACATGACGGCTTTTCGCTTTACCACGGGGAGCAGCAGCTTGTCTCAGGAAATTTATATTGATAATGTATTGTTGACCGAAGGTGCAGTGATCCCGGAGCCTTCCTCTTTGGCTTGGTTAGGCTTTGCGGGCTTGAGTGTTTTGGCTCTGAGACATCGGCGGAACACACGCCGCGCCTAGCTTCCCTGCCTGTTCGAAGCGAAATCAACCACTGGTAGACATTCCAGCTGCCTCACCCTCATCTACAATCTGGAATGTAACGTCATTATGCACTAAACAATAAGCCGCATCGAGTCAGCATCCATAATGGTTCTTCTTATTAGGAAGCTGAAAGTTTTTCTCGATACAACCCTAGGCCGTGTACGCAAACTTCGCTATCTTACAATCGTAATATATTGACTATTAGCGTGATGCGATTAGTCTGATTGGTGTGAAGCAACGCTATCGCCGCACGCTTTCAGACGAAGCCTGGAAGCCCTTAAAAAAATTA
>JAUTCS010000008.1 GCA_030673825.1 Verrucomicrobiota bacterium JB024
CCACATGGTGGGCGATCCAGGCGGAGACGGGGTAAACCTTCGAGTACCAGGGCCAAACGGTTTCGTTACTGTGGCAGTCGGCGCAGGCACGGGTAAAAAGTTCCTTCGTGCGGGGGGAGTTCCAGGTCGGCTCCGTCTGGACGGGCGGGTTGGTCCGGGCGACCGGGATAAACTGGATAGCGATGAAAACGAGGATGAAGACGGAGAGCAGAATACGAAGGGCTTTTTTCATCTGTTCGATTGTGTTTCTCCGTTCACATATGGCAAGACCGGGTTTTCGCTTTGGCAACAATAAGTCGTTGGCTGAGATTGGGTTTCAAAATCTTCCGTGAAGCTTGGCGACGGAGATGGAGATGGTTTGACGGGGAACTGCGGCAGCGCAGGCGAGGGGATACGTCATGTGACAGAGGTGCGTTTTTACCGTTGCCAAACCGGCGACGCGGGGATGCTTTGGAGCGCTATGTTTCAGACTCTGCCCGGTTTTCGTGAGTTTTATCCGGAGGACTGCGCCATCCGTAACTATATCTTCGGGGTGTGGCGGCAGGCCGCGCTGCGCTTTGCCTTCCAGGAGTTCGACGGCCCGCTGCTGGAGCCGCTGGAGCTGATCACGGCCAAAAGCGGCGACGAGATCGTCAGCCAGCTTTTTAACTTTGAGGACAAGGGCGGGCGCGCCGTCACCCTGCGCCCGGAGCTGACGCCGACCCTGGCCCGTCTCGTCGGCGCGAAGGCCGGGAGCATCAAGCGCCCGGTCAAGTGGTTCGGGATCGCGGAAAACTTCCGCTACGAAAAGCCGCAGAAGGGCCGCCTGCGCTCGCACTACCAGCTCAACGCCGACATCCTCGGTGAAGCTTCGCCCGCCGCTGACGCCGAAGTGATCGCGCTGCTCATTTCGACGCTGTGCGCCTTCGGCCTGGGGGAAAAGGAATTTGTCCTGCGCCTGAGCGACCGCGACCTGTGGCTCCTGCTGCTGGAGCAGCACGGGCTGACCGGCGACATCGCCACGGGCGCGCTCAACGTCATCGACAAGATGGAGCGCGAGTCGCCCGAGACACTGCTCAAAATGATGCAGGACAAGGGCGTGCCCGGCGCCGAGGCCGTGCTGGCCGACGCGCAGAAGCTCGTGGCCTGCACGTCGTTGGAGGCGGTCGAGGCGTTTTTCGCGGACCGGGGCAGCGATGTTGCCAGTGGTACGCGTGTGAGCGCCCGGCTCGACCAGTGGCGTGAAGTGCTCGCGCACCTCGATGCGATGGGTCTGGCGGGCTTTATCCGGGTGGATCTCGGAATCGTCCGCGGGCTGGCGTACTACACGGGCTTTGTCTTTGAGGCGTTCCAGACCGTGGGAAAGGGCCGTGCCCTGGCCGGGGGTGGACGCTACGACCACCTGGTGGAAAAGCTCGGCGGCCAGCCGATGCCCGCCGTGGGTTTTGGCATGGGCGACGTGACCCTGCGCGACCTGCTGGAAGATTGCCAGCTGCTACCGGATCCCAAGCCAACGCTCGACGGTTACGTCGTGGTGGGTGGGGGCGAGACCGAGCGCCGCGCTGCACTGCACGATGTGGCCGCGTTGCGCAAACAGGGCTTCGCGATCGACCACCCGCTCAAGCAGCAGGGTTTCGGTAAGCAGTTCAAGACCGCCGGGGCCTCCGGGGCGCGCTTTGCGCTGATCTACGGTGAGGAGGAGGTTGCCCAGGGCAAGCTCAAGCTGCGCGATCTCGCCAAGGGTGAGGAAGTTCTGGTCACGCTCGAAGAGGCGGCGACACGGCTGGGGCAGTAAAGGCCACAGCGGCTGCCGTTTCGCATTTCTTATGCGCGTTAGGGCTGCGCCGCGGCTGCTTTTTCAAAACTCTTGTAAAAAGCCGGTTTTTGCATCTATTTTGCAAATGAGACTTGCAACTCTAGGGTGTTTTTCTTATCCGTTTTAAGTGCTTGAGCGGATGTCAGCCTAACAGATTTATCCGGTCTTTTTCGCTAAAAGCCCCGATAGGCGAATAAGATGAAATATGTTAGTGTTTTCATTAATCACACGTTGACGCCTTTAACCCCATGAAACTGAAGACGCTGATTCTACTGTTGCTTCTGGCCGGGGTGGGGTACGCCTTTTATGGGTACGCCACCACGCACTTCAGCCAGCCGGCGCTGGCCTATAAACGCTACGTGGCCGCTCTGATTGACGGCGACAGCGCACGGGTGAAAAATATCATCGCCACAGACCAGGCTCTGCGGGCTTTTGCCGTGCATGACGCACGGATGCAGCGCCTGGGGGGCGAACCCCGCCTCATGTGGTACGAGTTCCTGAGCCGCCGCGATTCCGCCGACGGTAACACCGTGCAGCTGGTTGTGCTCTGCCATGTGCGTGTGGACCCCAAGGGAGAGGATACTTATATCGGAGCCGAAGACCGCCGGGACCGGCATCTGGTTACGCTGGTGAGGGAGAACTCCGCCTGGAAAATAGCCAATTTCGAGGACTCTTCCACTGTGTCGGCTGAGACAGCCAATGTGCTCAAACGCCGCTAAGCTCTTTTAATCTACCGCTGAGTACCCCTCGGCAGGGTTTTTCTGCCGCCCCTTACGGCCTTTATGGACGCAGGTGGCGGAGTGATTATTTTTTTTATTGATGGAGTCCGCTGGACCGGGGATTCCAACGCCCGGCAGTTGCCTTACCCGATAGTGTGCGACTAACTGCCTATTATTAGTTTTTTTGAAGGCATGAGCCGTTGCGCCAAATCGCGTTTTCTTATGATTGGCAAAGGGCTGGAGAGCGATCCGACGGCTGGTTAGCCCGTCGTTTGGGGTATGATTATAGCCGTTCGCCACGTTCCAGACCGCACCGCAAATGGCCGACAGAGAGGCGGTTGTAAATAGAATTGAGACCCATTCGCGTTACTAATGCTGGGTTTTGATTAACAAAACTAATTTTGCGCAAGGAGCTAACTTATATTGAGCTTTCTTGCTTTACTACAGTTGCATCTACTGGGTGTGTCGTTCAAGTTTCAGCATAAGCAAAGGTTATGGGATTCGCCCATGGCCGTCGCGAGAACCATGAGTGCTGCCAAGAAAGTAATTCTCCCTTCACTGGTCAAAAAATACCTGATGGCTGGATCAGGCATCATATTGGTGTTGTTCGTCCTCGGACACATGCTGGGCAACCTGCAATTCTTCGGGCCCCCGGAAATGATCAACGCCTATGCCTACCACCTGCATCACCTGCCCGGGCACCCGGTCACGCTGTGGATTATCCGCGCGTTTCTGTTGGCCTGTGTGGTCGTCCACATTGCGATGGCCGTCCTGCTGGTGAAGGAAAACCGTGAAGCCCGTCCCCAAAACTATGCGAAGCAGGGCTTCCGCGAAAGTGACTACGCCGCGCGTACGATGCCGATGAGCGGGCTGATTATTTTTGCCTTCATCATCTTCCACATCCTGCAGTACACCGTTCGTGTCGTGCCGGAGCACTACAACGCCACCATCGGGCAGGCCCCGGTGGAAGTCTCCCACCTGCAGCTCGAATACTTCGACGTGTTCGCCATGATGGTGAAGGGCTTCTCCAGCCCGGTCATTTCGATCTTCTATCTGATCGCCATGGCGCTGCTGTGCATGCACCTGACCCACGGGGTCGCGAGCATGTTCCAGTCCCTGGGCGTGCGTAACGAAGTGTGGCGCTACCGCCTGAAGTGCCTGGCCACAGCCTACGGCTGCTTCATCTTCATCGGCTTCGCCTCGATCCCGGCCTCCGTGCTGTTCTTCGGCCACGGCAAAGCCTACCTCGCTGAAAAGGAAGCCGAGTGGGCCAAGACCCCGGCTGCCGAGGTCTCCGTCATTGACGCGCAGGCCGCCCACACGCAGTTCGTAACTTTGAACGAAGGACGCTAAGCATGAACCTCGACTCAAAAATTCCCGAAGGCCCGCTGAGCGAAAAGTGGACCAACCATAAGGGGCATAACCTGAAGCTGGTCAACCCGGCCAACCGCCGCAAGTACCACGTCATCGTGGTCGGCTCCGGCCTCGCCGGTGGTGCCGCCGCCGCCTCGCTGGGCGAGCAGGGCTACCAGGTTTCCTGCTTCTGCTATCAGGACAGCCCGCGCCGCGCGCACTCGATCGCCGCCCAGGGCGGGATCAACGCCGCCAAGAACTACCAGAACGACGGCGACAGCGTTTACCGGCTCTTTTACGACACGATCAAGGGCGGCGACTACCGCGCCCGCGAAGCCAACGTTTACCGCCTGGCCGAAGTTTCCAACAACATCATCGACCAGATGGTGGCGCAGGGCGTTCCGTTCGCCCGCGAGTACGGCGGCATGCTGGACAACCGCTCCTTCGGGGGCGCGCAGGTCTCGCGTACCTTCTACGCCCGCGGCCAGACCGGCCAGCAGCTCCTGCTCGGTGCTTACCAGCAGCTCAGCCGCCAGATCGGCCTGGGCCAGGTGAAGATGTACAACCGCCACGAGATGCTCGACCTCGTGCTCGTCGATGGGCACGCCAAGGGCATTATCACCCGCAACATGGTCAACGGCAAGATCGAGCGCTGGGCCGCCGATTGCGTGGTCCTGTGCACGGGCGGTTACGGCAACACCTTCTTCCTCTCGACCAACGCGCAGGGCTGTAACGTCACCGCCGCTTTCCGCGCCTACAAGCGCGGGGCCGGTTTCGCCAACCCCTGCTACACGCAGATTCACCCGACCTGCATCCCGGTTCACGGCGACCAGCAGAGCAAGCTGACCCTGATGTCCGAGTCGCTCCGCAACGACGGCCGCATCTGGGTGCCCAAGAGCAAGGAAGCCGCCGAAAAGGTCCGCAAGGGCGAACTTGACCCCGGCGCGATCCCCGAAGAGGAACGCGATTACTACCTGGAGCGCAAGTACCCGAGCTTCGGGAATCTTGCCCCGCGCGACATCTCCTCGCGCTCGGCCAAGGAAGCCTGCGACGACGGTCGCGGGATCGCCCCCGGCAGCGGCCTGGGCGTGTTCCTGGACTTCCGCGACGCGATCAACCGCCTCGGCGAGAACGTCATCGCGGAGCGCTACGGCAACCTCTTCGAAATGTACAACCGCATCACGGCGGCCAACCCGTACAAGACCCCGATGATGATTTACCCGGCGGTCCACTATACGATGGGCGGCCTCTGGGTGGACTACAACCTCGAGAGCAACATCCCCGGCCTGTTCGTCGGCGGTGAAGCGAACTTCTCCGACCACGGGGCGAACCGCCTCGGGGCCTCCGCCCTCATGCAGGGCCTGGCCGACGGGTACTTCGTGCTGCCCTACACGGTGGGCGACTACCTGGGCCGCTGCGGTATCCACTCCGCCGGCAAGACCAAGTCCGACGCCCCCGGCTTCTCCGAAGCCGAACAGGCGGTCAAGGACCGGATCACGCGCCTGCTCAACATCAAGGGCAAGGAAAGCCCGCGCAGCTTCCACCAGCGCCTCGGCCACATCATGTGGCAGTACTGCGGGATGGCTCGCGACAAGGCCGGTCTCGAAAAGGCCATCGAGCTTATCCCCGAGCTGCGCAAGGAGTTCTGGGAGAACGTCAAGGTCCTCGGCGAGGAAGCGGAACTCAATCAGGAGCTGGAGCGCGCCGGTCGCGTGGCCGACTTCCTGGAGTTCGGCGAGCTCATGTGCCGCGACGCGCTCATGCGCGACGAGTCCTGCGGCGGTCACTTCCGCACGGAGCACCAGAGTGCCGAAGGGGAAGCCGTCCGTGACGACGATAACTTCGCCTTCGTCGGCGTCTGGGAAAACCAGGGCGACGACAAGCCGCCGGTCCTGCACAAGGAGCAGCTCGTTTACGAGGAAGTGAAGTTCACGACCCGCTCGTACAAATAAGGCCATTAATCATCAGAAGTTTTAGCTATGGATCTGCACCTGAGAGTCTGGAGACAGAAAAACAGCGAAACGTCCGGCAAGTTCGTGAACTACGAGCTCAAGGGCGTGAGCGAGGATTCTTCGTTCCTGGAGATGCTCGACATCCTCAACGAACAACTCGTCGAAAAGGGCGAGGAGCCGGTGGCCTTTGACCACGACTGCCGCGAAGGGATTTGCGGGATGTGCTCGCTCGTCATCAACGGCATGGCCCATGGGCCGGAGCGGGCCACCACGGTCTGCCAGCTGCACATGCGCCACTACAGCGACGGCGACACCATCACCATCGAGCCCTGGCGTGCCAAGGCCTTCCCGGTGGTGAAGGACCTGATCGTGGACCGCGGCGCCTTTGACCGCATCATCCAGGCGGGCGGCTTCATCACCGCCCGTACCGGTAGCCCGCAGGATGCCAACGAGCTGCTCATCCCCAAGCCTATCGCTGACAAGGCGATGGACGCGGCGGCCTGTATCGGCTGTGGCGCGTGCGTGGCGGCCTGCCCGAACGGCGCGGCCATGCTCTTCACCTCGGCCAAGTGCTCGCAGCTGAACCTGCTCCCGCAGGGTCAGCCCGAGAAGGACCGCCGCTCGCTGGCCATGGTCGCCGCGATGGACTCCGAAGGCTTCGGTAACTGCACCAACTACGGTGAGTGTCAGGCCGTCTGCCCGAAGGAGATCACGCTCGACTTCATTGCCAAGATGAACCGCGACTACGCGGGGGCGCGCATCCGCCACTTCTTCGGCAAGGCTATCTAAAGTTTCCACAAAAACTTTACCCCAAACCAAGTGACGCCGGTTCGCCTTTGTGCGGCCGGCGTCATTTGCTTGCAGGGCATGCCCTGCACCCTCGGTGCTGCGCACCGCCATGGGGCTCCGCCCCATCGGAGCCAGAAAGGCTCCTGCCCCGGGGATGGGTGGGACTAGAGCTATTTAAATAAAGTCGTAGCCGTCTTTGGTTTTATATTTATCCACAGATTTGACAGATGCACACAGATTATTTCTGACCTATCTGTGTGCATCTGTGAAATCTGTGGACACAACTTTTCTTAAATTGCTCTAGTGGGGGAAAGACCACCGCCAGACAGCAGCGCACGCACTCTGTCCCCAATCGTCTGGAAACCTCCACAAAAAAATCCCGCCAAGACAAGCCGAGCGGGATTTTTCAAAGATGCGGACGATGAAAAAGAGAATGGAGCCATCCATCGGACTCGAACCGACGACCTGCTCATTACGAGTGAGCTGCTCTACCAACTGAGCTAGGATGGCCCGCTTGAAAAACCGGTAATCAAACGCCCGCGCCGGGTACGTGCAAGCCTATTTCTGGATTATTGAACAATGATGGCTGCCGAGGACACAGGCGGCAGGCCGCATCAGCGATTGAGGGCAACGATGGCGGTGTTGAGCGCGAAGGCGTAGGCGATCCATGCCGCGTAGGGGACGAAGAGCCAGGCGGCGGGGCGGTTGCGTCTCCAGCATAGGAGGATAAACGTAATAATCCCGGCCAGCATCAGGGAGAGGATGCCCAACGCCACTCCTGGCCAGTGCAGCCCGAAGAAAACGGGCGTCCACATGAAATTCAGCGCGAGCAGGGCGCTCCAGAGCGTGCGTGCGGCGCTGGGGGCGGGATGGATGAAGACCCGAGCGCCAGCCAGACCGATGAGGATGTAGAGCACCGTCCAGGCCGGAGCGAAAACCCAGTTCGGCGGATTGAAGATAGGCTTTTCCAGCGCGGCGTACCATGAGCCGGGTTTAAACATCAGGCCGACGAGCATGCCGCCGCCAAGTGTAAGGGTGATAAAAGCGAGCGTGGTAACGGGATTTTTCATGTCGCGCCAATGATCGGATGGACCCGGATGCCGGTTGCCGTCGTCTTCCGCTTTTCGAGAAGAAAAGGCGTCCGGGCGATTCGTCAAGAAGCGTGGAGATTTTCCACGGAAAGGCGCGAATTTATTCCACCGGCGCGCTGAGCCAGTCCGCCAGCTGCGTGGGGGTGCTGATCGTCTCGCCGGGCAGGAAAACCGGGTCGAGCAGGCGCTGGTAGCTGGGGTCGGCGAAGCGGCGGCAGTGCAGCAGCACGCGGGCGTGCTGGCCGGGGCCGCGCACGAGCCGGCCGAGGGCCTGGTTGATCTTGCGCATGGCCGGGAGCTGGTACACGCGCCGGAAGGCTTCGGGGCGGCCCAGGTGGTCGAAGCGGGCGAGGCGGGCCTTCTGCTCGGCGTTGACCTCGGGCAGGGCGGGGCCGACGACCATGGCCTGCCCGATGCGCCCGCCCAGCTCGTCAATCCCCTCGCTGAAGCCGCTCCCGAGCACGAAGAACACCGCGTGCGCGCACAGCAGGCTCTCCTCGATGAAGTGGAGCTGGCCGTTGAGATCGACGCCGCGCGGCTGCATGGCGACGACGAGCTGCGGGGCAAGCTGGGCGAGGTAGGTGCGGATCGTCTCGGCGTACTGGTAGCTGGGGAAAAAGACGGCAGTGGGCCGCGAGTCGGCGGCGCAGAGGGCCTCGACGGTGGCAGCGGTGGTCTCGTAGTGGCGGGCGCGCGCGTTCAGGCGGGTATCCACGCGGGCGTCAACCGCGACGGTGTAGGCGTTGTCGCGCCAGGGGGCTCCGGCGCGGATGGTAGTGACGGCGGCGGGTTCGAGGCCGGTCTCGGCGCAAAAATCTTCCAGCGGGCTGAGCGTGGCGGACATGAGCAGGCTCTGGCCAAAGCTCTCCAGCTTTGACGCGATTTCCCCGGCAGCGTCCAGGCAGGAGACACGCAGCTCGCCCCGGTTGGGGCACCAGCAGAGCCGGTCCAGCCCCTCGGCGGCCATGATGGCGTGCAGGCGCGGCAGGCGATGAAGGGATTCGGCGGTGGCGGGCGGCAGCTCGTCCCAGGGCAGACGTTCGGTATAAACGGTTTTGGCGAGCTGTTCCAGCACGTCGGCGATCTCGTACTCGGTGCTCATGTCAAGGGCCTCGCGGGGGCGGAGGCTCTCCAGCAGGTCGGCCCATTGCTCGCCCAGGGCGAGAAACTTCGGCGACGTGTCGAGGTAGCGCAGGTTGCCCAGCAGGTGCTGCGCCCCGGCGGCGGTTTCCCCGAAGGAAAAGAGCGCCGCCACGCGGGAGGCGAGGTTGTGCGCCTCGTCCACGATGAGAAGGGTTTTCGCCGCGTCGAAGCCCGTGCTCTCCAAAAACACCTGCTGGTGCCAGGGGGAGAAGACGTAGTTGTAGTCGCCCACCCACACATCCGCGTGGGGGAGGAGGCTTTTGGAAATCTCGTACGGGCACACGCCGGTGCGCGCTCCCAGCAGGCGGACGCGCTCGAGGTCGGGCTGGCCCTCGGACCAGAGTTCCCAAGGGACGATGCCGCTGCGGGCCCAGGCTTCCTCGATGCCCTCGGAGCAGGAGCCGCCGGTGGCGTCGCAGGTGTGCAGGGCGGTGGCGATGGCGTGCTCGGCCCGGTTGCGGAAAACGAGGGTGCGCAGCGCCTCGGGGCTCTCGGCCATGCGGCGCAGTTGGCGGTCCACCTGAAGCTGGCCGGTGGACTTGCCGGTGCAGTAAATGACGTGCTCGAACATCCCGTCGCGCAGCTGTCCGAGCGCGTGCTGGAGCACGAGCCCGGTCTTGCCGAAGCCGGTCGGGGCCTCCAGCAGGATGACGCGGGCGCGGGCGGATTTTTCGGAAAGCTCGTCGAGGGCGCGGACCTGCTCGGGCCGGAAAGCCTCGAAGGCGGGGGCAAAGGACAGGCACTTGCGGCGTTCGGAGGCGTCACGGCGCTCGTTGAGAAAGGCCGAAACGGTGGCCGCCTGCTCGTCGAAGAGATCCTCGTCGCCGGGCTCGAGCGCGATGACCTGGCGTAGCCCTTCGCTGATCTCGACGAAGATCAACTCGCCGCGCACCGGCAGGCCGCGAAACGCCGGGAGCACGCGGGCCAGGCGGACATAGGCGGCCAGCTGGCAGAAGTAGGCGGGGTAGGCCGCCCGCAGTTCGGAGGCGGGCCGGGGGAGGCGTTGGCCGAGGGTCTTGATCTCGCGCAGGGTCCAGCCCTCCTGCGTCTCCTCTACCTGGTCGATGCGCCCGTGCAGATGCAGGCTCCAGCCGTCCTGCAGCCACAGGCCCGAGATGGGAATCTCTGAGCTGACGGCGGAGCTGGCCGCCTCGTCAGCCTGCTGGATCTGCTGGTGCCAGGCCAGGCCGGTGCGCATGCGCCAGAGGCCCCCGGCCTCGTTACGCCCGCCGCGCGGGCCCAGCCGGAATTGCGCAAACTCGGTCACGCCCAGGCTGGCGCGCCGTTCTTCCTCATGCACCATCATGACGCGGGGTGGCTCCTTCTGCGGGCGGGCATGGCGTCACTGCTGGCGCAGCCATCTTTCCCGGACCTTGGGCATGTCAAAGAGGCCGGGCTCGATCTCCGGGTTGACCTCGATGAGGGTGATCTTGCCCTCGCCGAGTTTCTGGTTGTCGATGTAATACTCCTGGGCGACGGGGAACCACACGCCGTTGACCTTCTCGAAGCTGGTGTTGTACACGTCCTCATCGACAATCGCGCCGCCGAAGATGATCTCGGCGCCCATGCGGGTGATCATCAGGGTCTTGGCCTCGAAGTACAGAAACAGCGTGCGCCCGGCGGAGGTGTACATTTTCAGCAGGTAGTGCGGGCGGCCCTTGGACTTGACCTCGCCGAGATACTCGAAGGTGCAACCGCGGGCCTCCCAGTCCAGGCACGGGTCGAGGAAAAAGCCGTTGGCGGCATCCTTGAGACGCAGACCGTCGATCTGCTTGGGGAAGGCTCTTTTTTCGTTGGGGTCGTACTCCCAGAGTATCTCGCCGTTGTAGCCCTCGAACTTGTCGTAAAGCTTGCCCAGGCGCTTGACCGTGGTTTTTACGTGATAGCGGTAGGGGTTGCCGGTTTCGGTCATAATCAGGTCCCCCTCAAAGTGGGCGCGACGCATATGCGAACTGATGCGGACGGCTTCGATTTTGTTCAGAGCTTCCTGGCCGCCGAGGGCTTTCAAGTGGGTCTCGATGATCTTGCGAGAACCGGCGTCGGTGTGGTCGGGGATGGGCTCGATCAGCTTCGAGTAGAGCGAGCCGTCGCCGGACTCGTCCTGTGCTCGGAGGGAAAACGGGGCCAGTACCGCGAACGCGAGGACAGCCAGAAACAGTCTTCCCGGACCCGTGCGGAACCTTCCCAATGGCGGCAACAACATAGCCCTCATCCTAGCTCCACGTCGTCGCGGGCGGCGAGCCAATTCTTGAGCGCACGGGCCAGTCGGCGGGCGGCCTCGGGCTCGGTGTCGAGGGCCTCCAGCGGGGTGTTGAGGATGCGGGCGGCGGTCTCGGCCTCCGTGGCGGGGAGGCCGCGCAGCCACTGCTCGCGCACGGGCCAGCCCTCCTGCCGGGAAAAGAGAAAGAAGCCCTTGAGCAGGGCGGCCTCGGGCTGGGCGGCGCTCTCCAGCGCCCCGAACGTTTTCAAGGCGATGTCGTAAACCGTGGCCGGGTCCTGGCAGTGGACGGCGTTGTGCCGTAAAAACAGCGCCCACTCGGCGGCGGCCTGAAAGGCGGCGTAGCGCGTGGCGATTCCGCTGAGGCGGCGCAGCAGCCGGAACTCCCGCACGAACCACGCCCGCCCGCTTTTGGCGGCCTCCAGGTGAAACTCGCCCCGGTCGAAGAGATCCGGCGGTGTCCCCTTGTTCGCCTGCGTCTGGCGGAAAAACACCTCGCGCCGTCCGGTCTCGGGCTCCAGCAGGGAGAGGCGCAGGTGGTTCTCCCCGGTGAGCTCGCGACCGAGGATGAGGGCTTCGAGCTGGACGGCCTCAGCCGGCATTTTCCGGGGAAGGGGGGAGGGGCTTGGCCTGGTGGTTGCGGGTCCGGGGGGCCTTGGCCGCCCGGGGCGGGGGCGCAGGGTAGGGCGGGCTGACCGCGCCGCCGGAGACGATCAGCTTCATGCCGTCGGTGATGGTCATGTCCATTTCGATGACCTCATCCCGCGGTACCATGAGCAGAAAGCCGCTGGTGGGGTTCGGTGTGGTGGGGATAAAGACGTTGACGACCTCGGCGCCGGTTTTCTCCTGCACCTCTCCGCGCGCCTCGCTGGTGAGAAAGCCCAGGACGTACACGCCCTTGCGCGGGTACTCGGTCAGCACGACCTTCTGGAAGACCGCCTTCTGCTGCTTGCTGAAAGTCTCGACGATCTGCTTGACCGTGCGGTACACGGCGTTGATGAAGGGCACGCGGTCGATGACCCGCTCGGTGCCCATGATGACCACCTTGCCCAAAAAGTAGTTCGAGAAAAAGCCCAGCAGGGTGATGGCCAGCACCACGATCAGCACCGCCGCCATGTCCAGTCCGAAGTCCACGATCGGCAGCCGCCGGATGTCCGGCGGGAGGATGTTCTGCGGGATCATCGCGGTGACGCGCGATCCGATTTTCGATCGCAGAAAATCGATCACGAAGTAGGTCACCCCGAGGGGGGCCAGCAGCACAAGGCCGGCGATAAAGGCGTTACGTAAACGGCGGTACATGGGAAAGGTGTTAAAGGGCGGGGGTGAACTGCGGCAGCCCCCCGGTCGCCTCCAGATAAGCAAGCGCCTGGCTTTCGCCCAGGCGCATCTGCGCGCGGTCGGGTTCGCTGCGGTCGTCCAGTCCGGCCAGGTGTAGCCAGCCGTGTACCAGATAGAGGGAAATCTCCTGCGAAAGGGTGTTACCGTGCTCGGGGCCGGTCTCCATGGCCTGCTCGGCGCCGACGCAGATCTCGCCAGCGAAGTCCATCTCCGGGTCGCCGTCGAAGGTGATTACATCGGTCGGGGTGGCATCGTCGAGGAACTGCGCGTGCACCTCGGCCATGGCGGCGTGCTCCAGAAAGGCAATAGACAACTCGCCGTCGGGGATCCGGTAGGCTTCCCACTGGTCCAGACGGTGAAAGAGTCCGACGACGGCGTCGTCGTCATAGACGAGCAGTTCAGACGAAGGCTGACTTAGCTGGATCGCTCTTGGCATCGCGTGGAGGGATGGGAGGCTGGGTTTGCTGGGAATCGCGCCGGGAAGAGGACTCTTTCTTGGCCATCTTCGGGTATTCGACGCGGCTGTGGAGCATGTTCAGGATGGTGAAGACGAAGCTGTCGCGGATGCGGCGAATCTCCTGCATGGTGAGCGGGGACTCGTCGAGCTGGCCGTCCTCGATGCGTTCGGAGATGATGGCGTCCACAAGGTCCTCGACATTTTGCGGAGTGACCTTTTTCAGGCTGCGCGAGGCGGCCTCGATCGCGTCGGCGAAGAAGATGATGGTCGCTTCCTTGGAGCGCGGACGCGGCCCGTCGTAGCGGAAGCTGCTCTCGTCGATCTCGCCCGGCTCAGGGATGGAGGGATTCGTTCCGCCTCCCAGGGGGAGGGTCGGCTGCTGCTTCTGGTTGAGCGCCTTGCTGTAAAAGAACTTGATCAGGGTGGTGCCGTGGTGCTGGCGGATGATGTCGTGGAAGACGGCTGGGAGCTTGGCCTCGCGGGCCATGTCCACGCCTTCCTTGACGTGGTTCTTGATGATGAGCGCGGACATGGTCGGGTTGCGGTCATCATGGGGGTTGTAGCCCTCCTGCTGGTTCTCCACGAAGTACTCGGGCTTGGCCATTTTACCCACGTCGTGGAACAGGCACGTGGCGCGGCACAGCAAGGGGTTGGCCCCGATCTCCAGCGCGGCGCGCTCGGAGAGGTTGGCCACCATGAGGCTGTGGTGGTAGGTGCCGGGGGCGTCGATCTGGAGCTTGCGCAGGAGCGGGTGGTTGAAGTCCGTCATCTCCAGCAGCGTGATGTCCGTCGTGAACTTGAAAATATGCTCCAGCAGCGGCAGCACGCCGATGGCGAGCATACCCGTCAACACCCCGACCAGACACGCCACGACAAACTGCTGGATCACCGTGCGGGTGTCCAGGTCGTCCAGCAAGCCGAAGAACAGGGCGCAGATGGCGATGGCCAGCCCGGTCATGGCGCCGGCTTTGACGACCTTGGCGCGCAGGCGGATATCCCGGCAGTAGTGGATACCGGTCAGGGAGGCGACCAGCGCGACGAGGAACACTTCTAAGGAGTTACCCTCCATCATGCCGAAGAGGGTGGCGATGATGAGCGAGATCATGACCGCCGCGCGCTCGCCGATAAGCATGGAAATGACGATCCCGCCGAAGGCCACCGGGGCCAGGAACATCACCGTGGCCTGCAGCGTTGGGCTCTGGCTGAGGAAGTCCAGGTCGCCGATAAAGTTGACGATGCGGATAAGGATGAGATTGACCAGCAGGACCAGCGCGGTGAGCAGGATGCGCCGGTTCGAGCGGCGGAACTCCGGCATCGAGACCTGGATGTAGATCATCGAGGCCAGGATGAGGATAAAGGTCAGCACGGTCTGCTGGGCCAGGGTGGCGTTAAAGCCCAGGATGACGCGCTCGCTCTTGTTGAGGGCCTGGCGGTAGGCGGCGAGGGCCTCGACCTGCTCGGCGGTCAGGCGAGTGCCCGGCTCGGTCAGCACGTCGCCGCTCTGGACCTTGACCTCGACGGGGCGGACCTTGGCCGCGGCGGCCTGCTTGCGCTCGGCGGTACGCTGGGCGTCATAGTCGAGGTTGGGCTTGATGCCCTTGCGGAAGATGCGGAAGAGCGCGCGGGAAAGACCCGTGTCGGCGTCAAGTCCGGCCAGGTTGATCCGTAAAAGGCGTACGGCGTCCTCCTCGGACTGCAGGCGCGTGCCTTGAGAGCGCCCGATGATCTCGTAGGAGGCAGGGGCCTCGCCATCGACCACGGCCGGTTCGAGCTGGTTGGGCTGGAAGATACCCTCGCGCAGGATGTCGCGCAGGATGAGTTTGCCTTCGTTGAGGTAGCGGGTGAGCTGCTCGGGGGTGCAGCGGTCCACCAGCAGGGTGATATCCTCGCCGTTAACGCCCAGGTTCGTCAGTTGGTTGAACTGTTGGGTAAAGGTGTCGATGGCGATCTTGCGGTCCTCGGCGGGCAGCTCCTGAAGTTCGGGCAGCAGCTCGGTCTTGATGCCGGTCTCCAGTTGGTCGATGCGCTCGCTGAAGTTCTGGTAAACGCCGGGGTTGATGCCGTAGTAGGGGCCGACCTGGAGCTTGCGCTGCTCCATCAGGCGGTTGGTCTGCACTTGGCTCACGTACGTGAACGGGATCTCCGCGGTCACGCGGATGCGAGCCGTCTGCCCCTGGAGCACGCGCGGCCCGGCGGGCGAGCGCCCGACGAAGCAGATCAGCACGATAGCCAGGGTCAGCCCGAGCATCAGCCCGGTGGCGACCCATTGGTTCGTGTCGATGGCCTCGCGGACATTGGCCGGACGACCCTCGTCCCGGCGGCGGCGCCGGGCTTCGACAGTCTGTTCCTTTTTGGTCTTTTTCTTAAATACCATAATAGGCAAGGAGCGGCGCCAGCGGGCACCGAACCTCTTATTTGGACTTCTTGGACCGGTCCGAGAGATGGTTCTCGTAGGCGTGGATGATACGGCTCACCAGCGGGTGGCGCACCACGTCGGCGTGGTCGAAGTAAAAGAGTTTGATCCCCTCGATGTGGGCGAGGATCTCGACGGCCTGCTTGAGCCCGGACTGCTGGGCGCGGGGCAGGTCCACCTGGGTGATGTCGCCGGTGATAATCATCCGGCTGCTGTCGCCCAGGCGCGTAAGGAACATCATCATCTGCTCCGGAGAAGTGTTCTGGGCCTCGTCGAGGATGACGTAGGCATTGGAAAGGGTACGACCGCGCATGTAGGCCAGCGGGGCGATTTCGATCAGGCCGCGTTCGGCCATGCGTTCGGTCTCCTCGGGGCCGACCATCTCGTTGAGCGCGTCGTAGATCGGACGCAGGTAGGGCAGGAGCTTTTCCTTGAGGTCGCCGGGCAGGAAGCCGAGCGCCTCCCCGGCCTCGACGGCGGGGCGGGTGATGATGAGCTTCTGCACCTTCTTCTCCTGCAACGCCTGGAGGGCGGCGGCCATGGCCAGGTAGGTCTTGCCGGTCCCGGCGGGGCCGATCCCGAAGACGATGTCGTTCTTGCCGATAAACTGGAGGTAGCGCTTCTGGTTGATCGTCTTGGGGACGATGCTCTTTTTGCGCAGTTGGATGACGAGCGGGTTTTCGAAGACCTCACGCATCTCGTCGGCCTCGCCGCGGGCGATGGACGCGAGCATGTTGTCAAAGTCCGAACGGCCGATCTGGATGCCCTGGCCCCGGAGCTTGTCCAGGAGCTGGAAGAGCTCGGCGGCGGCGGCCACGGCGGCGTCCTCACCGTCGATCTTGAGCCAGTCGTCCCGCGAGACGAGCGTGACATCCAGCGCCTTCTCGGCCTTGGCGAGGTTGTCGTCGTTGGAGCAGTAGAGCTGGGCCAGGTGCCGGGGGCTCGGGAAGGTGAGGGTTTCTGTGGCCATTACACGTAAAAGCGTGCGCGCATCGGTCTCGGGTTGGTTAGCAGGGCGGATGCCGAAAAGCGTCCGACGCGCCTCATTCGGTGACGAATTGCCGCAGACGCTGCCACATGGCGTCCAGCGATTCGGGTAAGACCTTGGTTTCGCCCAGCACGGGCATAAAGTTCGTGTCGCCGTTCCAGCGCGGAACGATGTGGCAGTGAATATGCGTGGGGATGCCGGCGCCGGCGGCCCGGCCCAGGTTGAAGCCCACGTTGAACCCATCGGGATGGATGGCGTTTTCCAGTATCTGCTGTCCCTTGATGATGGTGTCCAAGAAATCCGCTTTTTCCTCCGCTGTCAATGCGTCGAGGCGGCTGACTTCCCGGTACGGAACGACCAGCAGATGCCCGGCATTATAGGGGAATTTATTCAGCACGAGGTAGCAATGCGCCGAGCGGAACACGATCAGTACCTTGCGGTCGTCCTCCTCCAGGGGGATGGACACAAAGGGATTATGGTCCCCGTTTTCCGGCTTGGGAACCTCGATGTAGGGCATGCGCCAGTACGAATGCAAAAAATTCATTCCCCCCCAGCGTGACGGTCCGATGCCCCGACGTCAATGTTCGGTAGCGCTCCCTCCGGTGCCCCGAAAACGACCGGTTTTTTACCCCCCTAGAACCGAAAGATCGCGCTAAGCCGCTGAAAACGAGCAGCTTTTTTTAGGAAAAATCTCAACCGAGCGCCTGACGCTCCTGTTTTTTACACAAATTCTTTTTCACGGGCCTTGGGATTTAACAAGAAGGGCGGGAAGAACGGGGTGAAAGATAACCTTTGCCCGCGAAGGGGCGAGAAGTCCGAGCGGAAAAGGTTTCTTCGTGTCCCTTCGCGGGGAAGCTCTTGGTCAATCCTTTTGAATGGGGTGTGCATCACCCAAGGCACGCGCCTTCATTCCGCTCTTCCCGCCCTTCCTGTTAAATCCGGTCCCGCCGGGGCGGACGCTCGCTCAGTCCAGGAATTGTTTCAGGGTCCGTTTTTCCTCCGGGCTACGGTGGCGGATGAGCTCTCCCATCTGGCAGAGAAAGTCCTCCGGCTCGTAATTGGCGGTGCGCAGGAGAAACAGCAGCACCCCGTCGCGGTGGATCTGGTAGCGCTGGCGCTTCTCCTGGGTTTGGCGGGCGCGGCCAGTGGCGGTGTGGCCGAGGATTTTCTGGTTCAGGAAGCAGTCGCGGACGAACTGGTCGGTCTTGCCGATGAGGGCGGCCACCTCCTTGGGGCTGAACCACTCCTGCCCGGGCGGCAGGAGCTGGCCGAAGTGTGCGTTGAGGTTCATGGCGGGCTTTCTTCGGTCAGAGGCTGCGGGAAAAGCGGCCCAGCGGGCGGCGACTCAGGCGGGCGTCGCGGTAGCCGCGCTCGTAGGCTTCGCGCCGGGCCTGTTCGATGGCGTCGCCGATGCGCTCGCGTAGGCGCGCGGCCATCATTTCGGCGTGAAAGACGTCGCTGCAAAAGACCTTGGCGTAGGCAAGCCAGGTCTTGCCGCTGCGCAGGGGCATACCGGTGTCGATGACGATTTCGGCGGCACGCCCGTCGGGCTGCACGCGCAGGAGGATGTTTTTGTCGGAGGCGGATTCATGCGGGGAGAGGCTCTGCTCGCCGCGGAGGCGGATCTGCGGATAATCGTGAATGGCGGTCATGGTGGAAAGTCGGTTGGCTTTTATCGGTCTATTTATAAGAAGAAGCGGAGCGGGTAGGGCGGCGCTGAACGTCGTCCCATCCAGTTGATGGCGTTCAGTGGCCGGCGGTGCCTGGAGGCGTCCCGGCGTCGTCGAGATAGCCTTCGCGGCGCAGGTGGTTCTGGAGGGCGCAGGCGACGAGGCTGGAGACGGAGCGGTTATCGTCGAAGGCCGCCTGCCGCGCCACCTCCCGCAAGTGCGGGGGAAGGCTCACTGACAGGTTGACAGTGGAAGGTTTTTTCGCTTTCATGGTGAACATATGATCACTTTTTGAATACAAATCCGCAAGTCGATTTTCTGAAATTGTCTATTTTACTATTATTTATTATCCATCCATCTCCATCAACGACTTACCCCCTGCACTGCCATGTCTGATGACCAGAAACACAAAACCGTGGGCGTGAGCTTCCCGCCCGAACTGCGCCAGCGCGCCGCCGACCGGGCCCGCGGCTTGGGCTTGTCCTTCTCCAAATATGTCACCCTCTGCGTGGAGGCCGAAGTCAACGGCAAGCCGCCGCAACTGGTGATGGAAAACCTGCTCCCGCCAGGCGTCGCCCCGCTCAATCTGGAGGCCGCGGTCGAGGAGGGGTCCGACTACGGCGCGATGAAGGCCGCCTCCATCGGCTTCGAGGACGACGTGGAGGAGATTCTCAAGCAGGAGGACATCTGCTACAGCCGTTTTGCCCAGGTCGCGCACCTGAGGACGGACTTTTTGCTCCAGCAGGTGGACCCGGTCAGCGGGCGCACCCGCCGCATCGCCTTGGAGTGCAAGTACAACGTACGCAACCGCGCCACCGTCACCCTCGGCCAGTGCATTATCCTCAAAAGCCTGCCCGGCGTCGATGCGGTCATGCTCTGCGTGCCTTACCTGAAGCACTTCGACACGCACCTGCGGGACACCTTTGCGCAGCAGGGCATTCCGGTCGTCACACCGGATACACTGAGCCCGGAGCTGGAAGCGTTGATGGAGGCTGCCCCGGCGGCTCAATAGCCGTCCGGCACATGGCGTTACCCGGCTACTGGACGCTGTTCATCTCCTGGGATACGGCCAGGAAAAAGAAGGGAATGGCGACGATCAGTCCCAGCACAAAGGCAAAGAGCGAGATCACGAGGTTGACCAGCAGCCCCCGCACGAAGCCGATCGGCTTGTGCCGGTGCGTGAACCAGATCCCGTACAGGTAGGAGTAGCCCCCGAGCCAGATGATCAGGTTCAGCGGAATGGTGACGAACACCATTGTCGGGCTGAGCATCGCGACCTGCTGAAGCAGGACGCTGATGATGAAGCCAATCAACGTGATTTTGAAAACCACCACATAGGCCTTGCCGTAGGCGGGCATCCGCTTGACCACGAATTTCATCGCCCACTGGGCGAAGAGCGCGAACAACAGGCTGAGCAGCGCGCACATGACGACGCCGATCAACACGGTGAATATTATTCCAAAAACAGCTTCCATGACGAGAAATGGCCCCTCATGGACAACAGGTGAAAACCCTAGCCGCAAGGCTTAATTCTTTTCATGGCTAAAATGACACTTTGTCATGGTGCATACGCCCCGTTGTCGGGCACTTCGGGATTGAAAAAGGAGCCAGCGATTGCAGTTAAAATAAAATTGCCCGGCGGGGGGGATCGGTGTTGCTTAGGCGGCATCCATGCCGGTCAAGATCCACGACACTCTTAGCAAGACCAAGCAGCCGCTGGCGCCCGCCGACGGCCAAACTTTCCGCTTCTACTGCTGCGGGCCGACCGTTTACGGCCCGGCTCATATTGGCAACTTCCGCACCTTTCTCGTGCAGGACGTCCTGCGCCGCACCCTGGAGGTGGACGGCTTAGCGCTGCGCCACGTGCGCAACATCACCGACGTGGACGACAAGACCATCCGCCAGAGCCAGGCCGAGAAGCGTACGCTGGCCGAGTTTACCGCGCACTGGACGGACAAGTTTCACGCCGATTGCGCCGCGCTCAACCTCCTGCCCCCGCACGAGGAGCCCCGCGCCACCGCCCACATCGCCGAGCAGATCGCCATGATCGAAAAGCTCGTCGCTGGGGGCCATGCCTACGCCGCCGCGGACGGCTCGGTCTATTTCAAGGTCTGCTCCTGCGAGCACTACGGTGAGCTCTCCGGGCTCGACCGCTCCAATCTGCGCACCCAGAACGTCAACAGCGCGGGTGACGCCAACGACGCCGACGAGTACGACCGCGAGAGCGTGAGCGACTTCGCCCTGTGGAAGGCCCGCAAGCCCGAGGATGGCGAGAATTTCTGGCAAAGCCCCTGGGGCGAAGGCCGTCCCGGCTGGCACATCGAGTGTTCCGCCATGAGCGTTAAATACCTCGGCGAGGGCTTCGATCTGCACGGCGGCGGGATCGACCTGTGCTTCCCGCACCACGAGAACGAGATCGCCCAGAGCGAGTGCGCGACCGGCTCCCGTCCCTTCGCCCGCCTGTGGTTCCACAGCGCCCACCTCATGGTCGAGGGCGCCAAGATGTCCAAGAGCCTCGGCAACCTCTACACGCTGGAGGACCTGCTGGCCAAGGGCTACCGCCCGATGGACATCCGCTACGCGCTCATCTCCGGCCACTACCGTCAGCAGCTCAACTTCACCCTCAACGGCTTGAAAGCCGCCCGCTCCGCGCTGGAAAAGATGGAGAAGACCCTTCGCCCCATCCTCAAGCGCCTCGGCGTGTCCGAGGAGGAGTTCCGCCAATGGATCAAGCCATCCCCGCTGGCCACGACAGGCATGTTCGCCCCGGCGTGGGACAAGCTCTCCGACGACCTCAATGTCCCCGCTGCCCTCGGGGAAATCTTCTCCGTCCTGGGCGACCTGGCCGATCCGTCCCTGGACGATGCCGCCGTGGCCGGACAGGTGGAGGCTTTCGGGGCCGTGCTCTATGCGCTCGGGCTGGACCTCTTTACCGCGCAGGACGCTCCTGCTGCCGCCGACATCCCCGAGGCCATCCGCGCTCTCGCCGACGAACGCTGGTCCGCCAAGCAGGCCCGCGACTGGGCCAACGCCGACCGCCTCCGCGACGAACTCCTCCAGCAGGGCTGGAAAATCCTCGACCACAAAGACGGCTACGACCTGGAGAAGGCTTAGGGCTTCAACTGCAAACATGAGTGTTTCCCTCACAAAACGGACACCGGTTCGCAGTGTCGCTTCCGTTGTTTTCGTCGTGCTGCTGGCGCAGTTGCTGGCGGTGATCTATGTGTGCTTCCTCATGCAGCGGTATCCGGTGTATGTGATTCAGGCTGGGGTCCAGTTCGACTATTTCGAGTTCTACAAATCCGCGCATCAGGTCCTGCATGGGATCAACCCTTACGAGGGGGGGCGGATGTTCATGCCGCCCTCGTCGATCGTGACGGGGTTTCTGCTCTGCTGGCTTCCTTGGGGCACCGCCGCCTGGGCTTTTTTCGTCCTGAACTTCCTGGTCCTGTTACTCGCGCTGAAGCGTCTGGCGGACGTTTTCACACTCTCGGATACCAACCGTCTGCTCCTGTACGGGATCGCGCTGATCTACTTTCCGGTGCTCTTCCTGCTCCAGCGTGGGAATCTTGATGGGATCATGCTGGCGCTCATCGTGTTCGCCATGACGACGCAGAACCGTGTCTTACGGGGCATCCTGCTGGGACTGAGCTTGGCCATGAAGCTCTACAGCGGGCTTTTTCTGGTCCTGCTGGCGGCGAAGCGCAAGTGGGGCGTCATCGCCACTTCGGTAGCGGTGTTCTTTGTCATGCAGGCTCCCTTTTACCGCATCTTTGTTTCCTTCGTCGAGGCGCTGACCGGGCGGGCGTATAAGTTCAAGGTCGCCGAGAATATCAGCCCCAGCTCACTGGTGGATCTGGTCAACCCCACCGCTTACCAGTTGGAGTACCTGTTTTATGTCGCCTGGGCCCTGCTGTTGGTTATTCGAATCAAGCGCGACGTCGCTACACCCCTGAGCAAAAGCTGGCCGCTTTACCTGCCGTGGATGTTTACCTTTCCCTCGCTGGTTTTTCCCTACACTGGTGTGCTCGGATTGGGGCTGCTCGCGTACATCATCTCGCAGAGCCAGCGGCGCAGGCTGTATACTTCGGAGTTTGTGGTCGTGGTCGGCTTCCTGTTACTCGGTTTCCAGGGGACCGCTTGGAGCGCCATGATGCACCTGCTGATCGAAAACACGCTCGTGATGTATCAGGTTTGCGCGCTGGGCTCGCTCGTCATGCTGATCGGGGCCACGTTCATGCCCGCCCCTGGCGGTGGCGCTGAACCAGCAGCGAAGTCCGTTTAGCCCGGGCAATATCGGCTAAGGCCGGGTGACGCTCTCGATATCTGCCAGCCACGCCCGGACGAGTTCCAGTTCCTTTTCCGGAAGAATCCCCTGGGAAACCAGCGCCTCGTAGCAGGCGAGCAGGTTATCGCCTACGTGTTCGGGCCCGCTCTGAAGGGGCAAGCTTTCGAGGATGTCGGCGATCCGCGCGTTTTGCAGGTAGCCGGGCACCTCGTCCGCGAAGTCGCGCATCAGGTCGTGGGCGTTGCGCTCCTGATCGACCTCAGCCGGATGAAAGACAAGCCCTTCCGCGAACTCCCACAGGCAGCGCTGGGCGATGAAGCTGCGCCAGATGTCCGTCATCCGGAACGAGCAGTGGCTGGGCAGGTACATGAGCGGGTAGGCCGAAGGCCACCACCACGTGCTCTGGCTGTTAAACGGTGACCATGTTCCCGGCGGCAGGCAGATGCTTCTGGCCTGCTCAAACCTTATGTCCCGGTCCATGGCCAGCCGCCACACTGCATCGACATCCGGCGAACCGTCCGCCAGCCCCTGCTGGATGGGGGCGAGGATGTCCCGTACCGGACCGGGGGAGGGGATGGGGCGGCGGATGGCGTCCAGCGGCAACCCTCGGGGCCAGACGTTTTCCGGCGTGAAGTGCGCGTAAACATTCAGCCAGCCGGAAGCCTCCACACGGGCGGCTCGGACCGTTTCCGCCCTCAGCACCCACTGTTTGTTGGGGGCGTTGTCGTCGTCGGTTTCGTAAATGCAAGATGCCCCGCGCCGCATGGCCAGCAGGTAGCCGAGGTTTTTGCGGGAGTAGCTGCCTTCGGGCAGGCCGCGCGCGAGGGTCAGCGGCAGCGCCTGCTGCGCGGCGAGCGTAAAGAGTTCGGCCCCGTCGGTTTCATAGGCGGAAGGCCCCTTGCGGTCGCCGATCACGATGAGCGGGACGGCCTCTTGCGCCAAGTGCTGGCAGAGGCTCCGCACGCTCGGCGTCGGAGACTGGATCGTGGTGATGACGGCGACGGTGTTGCTGCTCATCGCGACTTCCCGCGCTCCTTCCATAGGGCAAACAGCACGCGCAGGGAATCTGCGATGCTGGCCCCCGCGACCGTGGGGTACGTGTTGGCGTAGCGGATGGGGACTTCCTTCCAGCGCCGCTTGCTCATCATGCAGCGGATCTCGGTCTGGAAAAAATGCGCGCGGCTGCGCACGCCGCGTTCGAGCACTTCCAGTAACGCCTCCCGCGTGAAGCACTCGAAGCCGCTGGTCATGTCGCTCATCGGCGCTTTCAGCAGCCCCCGGGCGAGGATCGTCCCGCCCTTGCTCAGCAGGCGGCGGGTGAAGAAACTGTCGTGGCATCCCCCGTCCAGGTAACGGCTGCCCCCGACGTAGTCGTAGCCCTCCTCCATCCCCGCGATAAACTGCGGGATCTGCTCGGGCAGGTGGCTGAGGCCCCCGTCCATCTCCAGTATCCACCGGCACCCGGCGGCGCAGGCCTCCCGGTATCCCCGGAAATACGCGTCCACCACACAGCGGTTCTCCGGAGCCCAGACGAGGGTGACGCGGGCGTCCTTCTCGCGCTGCCAACCGGAGATCACTTCCCGGGTCCGGTCCTTGCAAACATTGTCCAGGATGCAAAACACCCGGTCCTCCGGCCCGAGCTGGACCAGGACCCGCGCCAACAGCCCGTCGATGGTCTGCTCCTCGTTGGCCAGCGGCATGACGACCCCCATACGCAGTGGGGCGCTGGCCTCAGCCGCTGGAGAGTCGTTCGGGGTAGGTGGCATAAGATTGTCTTTATGGCCGTTGAGGGACATGACGAGCCATTAATCGCTTCCGGGGTATGAAGTTCAGATCTCTATGATAAGCTTTAAACTTGCTTTCCTTGATAGCTCTTGAAAAACAAATAACACTCCATGAAAATTCTTCTTGTTATACTGATTTTTATCCTTTCATCCGGTGCTAGCCATGCAGCCCTCTCAATCGTGGTAAATGTCAATACAAAGACTCTAAGCATTCAGGAACAAGATTCCGGATCGGCGGCGCACGTATATTATGTCAATCCTCCACTCGGAGAGGTGTCGCAAGTCTTTTGGTTGTACGGTGGCACTTCGGGTAACCAGCAGATTGTAGACGTTCAAGATGGAATTGAACAAACGACAAACAGCGCGAAATTTAGAGTCTACTCTGATGGCAGCTTGTCTTTGCTCACGTATTCCCAGGATTCTTCTCTGGCCCAAATCAATGGTACCGGGGCAGAGATCAGCTATGCGTCACTGAGTGCCCCTTATCAGAGTATCTTGGAGGGTTCAAGTGGCCTTACTCTTTCTCTTGATCAGGGAAGCGGCTATTCTTCAGTATTGATGACGGTTGTCCCTGAGCCATCATACTATGTAGCCTGTATAGGTGCTTTGACAACAGTCAGTGCGGTATTTGTGCGCTACCGGAATCGTCGTTAGCCTTAATTGTGGCTAACGCCCGACCGCTTTCCTTTTGACACTGAGTCTAAAAACGGCACGATGGGCGGTTTTTCGGGGGCGGCGATTCCGCCGCTTCCCAACGTATTTTTTGCCATGAAAGCGATGACTCCGCTCGAAGAACTCCGCCACTCCACTTCGCACGTGCTGGCCACGGCCGTGTTGCGTCTCTTCCCCGAGACCAAGCTCGATATCGGCCCCCCGACTGACACTGGCTTTTACTACGACTTCGACCTGGATCACAAGTTCACCGCCGAGGATCTCGAAGCCCTCGAAGCGGAGATGAAAAAGGTCATCAAGGAGAACCAGAAATTTGAGCGCCAGGAGTGCTCGCGTGAAGAGGCCGTGAAGATCATCACGGACTTCGGCCAGACCGCGTACAAGCTCGGTCGCCTCGCGGACATCCCCGAGGGCGAGCCGATCTCGTTCTACCGCAACGGCGACTTCATCGACCTGTGCGCGGGCACGCACGTCAACTACACCAAGAAGATCAAGGCCTTCAAGCTGCTCAGCGTGGCCGGTGCCTACCACCGCGGCGACGAGAACAACAAGCAGCTCCAGCGCATTTACGGCACCGCCTTCCCGACGAAGGAAGAACTGGAAGAGTACCTGAAGAACCTCGAAGAAGCCAAAAAGCGCGACCACCGCAAGGTCGGGCGCGAGATGGGCCTGTTCGAGATCAGCGAAGCCGTCGGCCAGGGCCTCATCCTGTGGAAACCGGCGGGCGCAGTCATCCGCCAGGCCTTGCAGGATTTCATCTCCGAGGAACTGCGCAAGGGCGGCTACAGCCAGGTCTTCACGCCGCACATCGGGCGCCTCGGTCTTTACCGCACCAGCGGTCACTTCCCGTACTACCAGGAGTCGCAATTCACCCCGCTGGTGGACCGCGAGGAGATGGAACACCTCGGGCACGAGGGCTGCTCCTGCGCCGAGCTTTCCAACAAGCTCAACCAGGGCGAGGCCGACGGCTACCTGCTCAAGCCGATGAACTGCCCGATGCACATCGAGATTTTCAAGAGCAGCCCCCACAGCTACCGCGACTTGCCCGTGCGCCTGGCCGAGTTCGGCACCGTGTACCGCTGGGAAAAGTCCGGTGAGCTCAACGGCATGACCCGCGTGCGCGGCTTCACTCAGGACGACGCCCACATCTTCTGCACGGAGGAGCAGGTCCGCGACGAAATCCTCTCCTGTCTCGACCTGGTGAAGACCGTCTTCAACACCCTTGGGATGAAGGACTACCGTGTGCGCGTCGGCCTGCGCGACCCCGACAGCAGCAAGTACGTCGGTGCCGCCGAAAAGTGGGACAAGGCCGAGAACGCCCTGCGTGAAGTCGCCCAGACCCTCGGCGTGCCCTTCACCGAAGAGCAGGGCGAGGCCGCCTTCTACGGCCCGAAGATCGACTTCGTGGTCAAGGACGTCATCGGCCGCGAGTGGCAGCTCGGGACCGTCCAGGTGGACTACAACCTGCCCGAACGCTTCCAGATCGAGTACACCGGCGCGGACAACCAGCCGCACCGCCCCGTCATGCTCCACCGCGCCCCCTTCGGCTCGATGGAGCGCTTCGTCGGCGTGCTGATCGAGCACTTCGGCGGGAACTTCCCGCTCTGGCTCGCCCCCGAGCAGGTGCGCGTGCTCCCGATCTCCGAAAAGGTCAACGACTACGCCGCCTCGGTGGTCAACCAGCTCAAGGCCGCGCACATCCGCGCCGGGCTCGACCGCCACGACGAGAAGCTGGGCGCTAAAATCCGCCGCGCCGAGCTGGACAAGGTCCCCGTCATGCTCATCTGCGGCGAAAAGGAAGCCGAAGCCGGGCAGGTCTCCCTCCGCTCCCGCGTGGGCAAGGCCCTCGAAGGCACCGCATCCGTCGCCGACACCCTCGCCAAGCTCCAGGACGTCATCGCCACCAAGGCGCTGCCGGAGGCGTAGCGCCCCGCATTTTTTGCCCGCGAAGGCACGCGAAGCTCCGCGAAGAAATCTGCTTCTTCACACTTTGCGTTCCTTCGCGTGTCTTCGCGGGCAGTCTCTTTATCAGGACGATGGAGAAGCGACCTTGCGTTTCTTCCGCCGCCAAATCACCGCTCCCAGCCCCAACAGCCCACCGACCAGGGCAAGCTCACCCGGCTCGGGGACGGAGGAGGGGTCGATCACGCGCATGGCATGACTGAAATTCTGGTAAAACCAGTTGTCGTCGGTGAAGGGCAGGATTTCGACGCCGGGGGGCGGCAGTTCGCCGTCGAGGTCAAAGATGGCGGGTGTGTTGTCGTGACTGCTGATCACGAGCGGCACCTCCGAGGCGGTACCGTCGTCGAGCGTGCCGTAGGTGCCGAGCCAGATGACGACGTGGGTGATGTTGTCGGGCTGGTTGGGCTCGCCGGTGATGAAAAGCAGGTCGCCGGGCCGGAATAACTCAATCAGCGCGGCGAGCGAGTTGGGCGCGTTGATGGCGCCGCTGGCGTAGTTGGGGCCGTTGAGGAAGCCCGGCGTGATGAGCGTGCCGTCAGCCGCGATGATCGGGTTCGCCGTGAGCGAGCCGACGACCTCCTCGCCGAGGGTGCCGATGGCGGTGTCCATCTGGATGCCCAGCGCGACATTGTAGATGTAGGAGGCGAAATTACTGCAATCGATCCCAGCCGTGCCCTGGCCGTACTCGGTCTGCCACGGGTTGGAAATCTGCTGGCCGGAGGTTGTCTCAAGGTTGGCCTGGTCACTGACCTGGTTCCAGTCCCAGTAGTTGGGTGCGTTGGGGGCGGAGGAAAAGCCGTTGGCGTACGGGTTCCAGTCCGGGTTGTGGTGATGCTGGTAGGGGGTGCCGATCAGGCCCTTGGCCACGCTGAGCAGGCGCTGCTGCTGGTAGGTGGTCGTGTTCACGCCCGAGGGCGCGCCGGGGATGGCCCCGCCGTTGACCACGTGGCGGGTATCGTTGCCCAGCGTGTTGGCGGGGGTGTCCGTGCTGTAAAGCTGCGGCACGGTGACGCCCCAGTCGTGCCCGATCCCGTCGTTCCAGGTCGGGTCCTCGTAGTTGTACCAGTTGGAGGGACCGGGATTGGAATATGCGTTGACGGTGTCGATGCGGCCCGGGATGTCCGTCGTCCAGGTGGCGATGTCTGGATCGAGCGTGATCGCGTAGGGGGAGTCGTAGGTGTCGCCCCGGGCTGGAGAGTAGAGAAGGGCGGAGATCAGTAAAAGGATGACAGTGGCGTGGCGCATACTAGATGCCATAAGCAGCACTTAACGTGCCGTCAAGAAGCTCTTGCGTGGGTGGACTTGACAGCGCAGCACTTTTGACTTCCGTGTCGGGGCATGTGTCCGGTTAAAGCCATTCATCGCCTGCGTGTGGTCGGCCTGATCGAGGGGATTTCCTTTCTGGTGCTCCTCGGAATAGCCATGCCCTTAAAATACTTCGGCGACCTGCCCGAGGCGGTCAAGATCGTGGGCTGGGCCCACGGGGTGCTCTTCATCGGGTTCGTCGTGCTGCTGATGATGGCCACGATCCTGGCCGACTGGAGCCTGCGGCGCGGGGTGGTGTTCTTTATCGCCGCGCTGGTGCCGTTCGGGCCGTTCGTGGCGGACCGGCACCTGCGCCGCTATGCCGTCGAGGCCGCCGCGCCCGCCGCGTGAGCAAGGGGAGGGGAGGACGCCTCCATTGAGCATCAAACATAAGGCTTTCCCCCGTAAGGGAAAAGCGTATAGCTGGTGAGCATGTCTGACACTCAATCCCCCGAACCTCCCATCCTGAAATTCCTCGGGCTCGACCCGGAAAAGTCCAAAAAGTACGCCGGCTGGCTCAAGTTCGAAGCCATCATGTTTATCATCCTCGGCGTGCTGGCGATTATGCTGCCGGGCCTGTTTTCCTTTGGCCTGAGCGTGTTCCTCGGCTGGCTGTTCATCTTCGGCGGCTTGTTCGCCACGGTGGGCGCGTTCCAGGCGATGCAGTCGCAGGGCTTTTTCTGGCGGCTGGCCTCGGGCGTGCTGACGGTCGTCGTCGGCGTCATGGTCATCTCCAAGCCGATGGAGTGGATGGCCGTGCTGACCCTGATCGTCGCCGGGTTCTATCTGGTGGACGGGATTTTTAAAATCATCTACGGCCTGCGCGCCAACGGCGTGCCCGGCGCGGGCCTGGCCATCGTCAACGGCATCTTCGGCCTGATCATCGCCTGGATCGTCTATGCGCAGTGGCCACTGTCGGCGGAGTGGTTCCTCGGCCTGATCATCGGCATCAACCTCTTCATGGCGGGCCTCTTCCTGCTGCGCGTCTCCAGCGGCCTCAAGGGCGCTTCGTGATGTGAGATTTCCGAGAGGAGATTTTAACCACAGAGGACACAGAGAGCACAGAGGAATTATAAAAAACCACAAAGGCACAAAGGCACGAAGAGTGAATTTCTCTGTGTCCTCTGTGCTCTCTGTGGTTAAATAAATCTTTTTCTCAGTGCAGCCAGATGGCGCGGGAGCGGGGGTTGCCGGAGGAGGCGAAGTCCAGCTCCTCTTCCTTGAGGACCGCGTCGAGTTCCTGAATCGTGAACTCATACCCGTCGGCGTTGGCCGAGGCGACGAAGTCTTCCTTCGTTTCGATGACATTGTACTTGGCGCGCAGGGCCTTGTCGGTCCAGCCGTCCGTGAGGAGTTTTTCAACGTTTTCTTTGGACATAGTTCGTAGCGTATTAAAGGTGACCCGGCGCCCACACGGTCCGGATTGCCCGCAATTAGCAGGAAAAATGCCACGCGCCCGTGCCTGCGCACCTGCATGGACGGGTATTAGCGAGGTTGGGAGAGGGCTTAAGCCACGCTTTCGCCTCGGCGGGGGCGCATTCGGTATTGCGCCGGGGCAGGGGATGCGTTCTTCATAGGCGGGATGCAGGGATTTGTGGGCAAGCCGCCGATACACGGTGAAACGCTCGACTCGCTCACGGCGGCGCTGGCCGAGCGGGGCGAGAAGCCCTTCCGCGCGCGCCAGATTCTTGAATGGCTGTATAAAAAACGCGCCGCCGGTCCGCAGGAAATGACCAACCTGTCCAAGCCCCTGCGCGCCTGGCTGGAGGAGACGTACGATTTCGCCCCGACCTCGCGCCTCGGCGCGAAGACCTCCTCGGACGTGACGGACAAGTTCCTCCTGCGCCTGCGGGACCTCTCGCTCATCGAGACGGTCATCATCCGCGCCCCGCAGGAAGGGGTGGGGCAGAACAGCTCCCGCAAGACCGTCTGCATCTCCACCCAGGTCGGTTGCGCCTACGGGTGCAAGTTCTGCGCCTCGGGCTTGGCCGGTTGGAAGCGCGACCTCTCCACCGGCGAGATCGTCCACCAGTTGATCCAGGTCTGCCATCAGGAGGACCCGACCACGCCCCGCGCCAGCGACGAGCTGGCCTCCTTTGACAACATCGTGGTCATGGGCATGGGCGAGCCATTGGCCAATTACGACAACCTCCTGCGTGCCCTCACCATCGTCAACGCCGACTGGGGTCTGGGGCTCGGCGCGCGGCGCATCACCGTCTCGACCAGCGGACTGGCCCCGCAGATCGTTCGTTTGGCGGACGAGCCGCTCGGGCTGCGCCTGGCCATCAGCCTGCACGGAGCTACCGACGAGGTGCGTCAGCAGATCATGCCGGTCAACCGCAAGTACCCGCTGGACACGCTCCTTCCGGCGGCGCAAGCCTTCGCCGACAAGCATGGGCGGATGATCACGCTGGAGTTTATCCTTATTCGCGAGGTCAACGACACCCTCGACCAGGCCCGCGCCCTGGCGAAAATCGCCCGCGACCTGCACGCCCACGTCAACCTCATCCCGTACAACACGGTGGAGGGCTTGCCCTGGGTGCGCCCGGAAGTCCCCCGTCAGGACGCCTTCGCCAACATCCTGCGCCAGGCGCGGGTATCGGTCACCATCCGCCGCGAAAAGGGCCACGATATCAACGCCGCCTGCGGCCAGCTCCGCCTCCAGACCGAACGAGCCGAGGGTACCATCGAGCCCGTTCCGGCGAAGGCGGGCCGGACTGGCTGAACGGGCGTGAGGTTTTTTCGGGCGGCGTGACCGGGGCCAGGGGACGAAGTTTTTCCCCCGAATGCCGCCCGGGGCATTCGTTCGCTTGACAAGGGCTGCCGCGGCTGGCAGGTTCCTTGTTTTCCAACCATCCTATACCTCAGGATAGTGGGTCGCATGTACCCGCTATTTTTTTTCTAACAACATATCGATGAGTAACGAAATCCTGTCTGTTCTCGAGTACATGGAGAAGGAGAAGGGGATCAGCCGAGAGGACATGATCGCCACCATCGCGGCTGCCATCAAAAGTGCCGCTCAGAAAGGCGTCAATGCCGGCGCCGAGCTCGATGTGCAGATCGATCCGCGCACCGGCGCTCTCAAGGCGTGGACCCTGCTCCGGGTGGTTGACTCGTTCAGCGATCCCTCCTCCGAAATCCCCCTCGACAAGGCTCACCTGTATGACAAGGACGCCAAGGTAGGCGATACCGTCCGCAAGGACATCGACCCGGCCTTCCTCGGCCGCATCGCCGCCCAGACGGCCCGCCAGGCCATCATGCAGCGCGTCCGCCAGTTCGAGAAAGAACGCATTTACGACGACTACAAGGACCTCGTGGGCGACATCGTCACGGGTATCGTCCGCCGCCGCGAACGCGGCGACCTCATCGTCGACCTCGGCAAGGCCGAAGCCGTCCTGCCCCCGCGCGAACGCGTTCCGGGCGAGGACTACGCCCCCGGCGAGCGCATTCGCTGCCTCCTGCTGGCCATCGAGAGCACCCCGCGCGGGCCCGAGCTCGTCCTCAGCCGCGCCAGCATCAAGTTTGTCCGCCGCCTCTTCGAACTGGAGGTGACGGAAATCGCAGACGGTACCGTGTCGCTTGAGGGCATGGCCCGCGAGCCCGGCTACCGCACGAAGATCTGCGTCCACAGCAACGATCCGAAGGTGGACCCCGTGGGCGCCTGCGTCGGTGCCCGTGGCGCCCGCGTCAAGAGTATCGTCCGCGAGCTCGGTGGCGAAAAGATCGACATCATCCGCTATTTCCCCGATCCGCAGCAGATGCTGGAGGAGGCCATCAAGCCGGCCGTCCCGAAGAACCTGCACATCGACCCGATCGCCAAGCGCATTTACTTTGAAGTCAGCGAGGACGACCTCGCGGTGGCCATCGGCCGCCGTGGGCAGAATGCCAAGCTCACCTCCCGCCTGATGGGCTGGCGCCTCGACATCGGCAAGGAAAAGCGCGAAGCCGCCACCCTTGAGGAGCGTGCCGAACGCGCCGGTCTCAACCTCGCCCAATCCCTGGGTATTGATGAGCCCCTGGCCGAAAAGTTGGTCGCCATGGGCATTAACTCCGTCGAGGTGATCGCCGCTGGTGTCACCGCTGACGACCTTGTCGAGTCCGGCGACTTTACGCCGGAGCAAGCCGCTGGCATCATCGCCAAAGTTAACGAACTGCAATCCCAGGCCTGAGAATCATCCCGACTGATTACCGCAAACAGATTTTATGAGTGTCCGCATATACGAGCTCTCCAAAGAGCTGAACATGGAAAACAAGGAGGTCATGCAACTCCTCCGCGAACGTGGCCACGAGGTGAAAAGCGCCTCGAGCACGGTCGATAACATCTCCGCGCAGGCGCTCATCGAAGAATTCAGCGGGAACGGCTCGGCCGCCACTGAAACCGAAGAGTCCGTCGCCCAACCCGCCGCTCCCGTTGAGACGGTCAAGCCCGGTCCCGCGGTTCCGAAGCTTCCGCCCTCGGCCATCGTGAAGACCCCTGCCCAGATCGAGCAGGAGCGTCGCGAGAAGGATGCCGCCGAGGATGCCGCCCGCCAGCAGCGCGAGGACGAGCGCGAGGCCGCCCGCCAGGCCCAGCGT
>JAUTCS010000009.1 GCA_030673825.1 Verrucomicrobiota bacterium JB024
GCCACGGCGAACACCGCCTCGCGCTCCATCACCAACGGGCCGATCTCCTCACGCAAACCGGTCTCTTCGTACAGCTCCCGGCTGGCCGTTTCCAAATAGGACTCCCCCGGCTTCAGTTCGCCGCCTACCGTGGCCCAGAAAGGGCTCGACGTATGTTCATCCTGATACTGGAACAGCAACAAGGCATTCCGCTCGTCCAGAACCATGAGTCTGGAACAGTGACGTACGTGCATTCTTCTCAAGCTCCAACGAAAGGGGCGATGGGTTCAGGCAGGGTCCGGGGATCGGCGGCGGGCAGCGGGAGGCTACTTGATCTCCGGCGCATTACTCCGCAATGCCTCAAGGAGCCGGGGAAGATCGAAGCCACGGTCGCCGATGGACGTCGGAATCACGTAGAAGAGTTTCGGCATAATAAGGATGAGTATGTACTGGTCGTTCCTACGCCATTTGTAGATCGTATCCCAGCGGGTCAGTCCGCCGCCGTCCGCGGAAGAAAGCAGCAGCCCCTCGTCCTTCATTTCCACCGTGAACTCTTCTTCCTGCATCGACTTATAGTTGTCGTAATGGCGCCCCAGCATCAGCGGCGTCAAAAACAACTGCACGGCCGAAAAGAACAAAACCCAGCCGACCATACCGCCGACAATGGCACCGGCCACCGTGGGAGGCACGAAGCAGGCCACCACCGCCAAGGCACCGAGAATCGAGGCCGAAATGACCAGCAGTTTCCGGGTGGGCCGGGCGTACAGCCGGCCCGCCGCGATGTAGTCTTGCCTGGAAATCCGGTAAACCGCCCGAGTCCCCGGGGTCGGACCATCATAACTCATTGATTTTGTTCCCCTAGCTGCGCCCAAAAGGCCTCTCTGTGGGGCTAAAACGCCCCTTTTGCCCGGAAAAAACCGCGCCCGGACTTGGGCACGCTAGGGCCCGCACCGCCACTCGCCCCGCCAGGCCCGCTGCGCGCCATCGGCCCGGTCGTAGGTCAAGGTGGCCGGCCGTGGCGGAGACTCGCCGCCCTCGGTAGGTTCGCCGGTGACCTGGATGCGAACCGTCTTGCCCTTGCCATTGAACGTCGGGGAGTCCGTGAGGCCGTCGAAGCCGCCAGGCGCCGACACGGGTTCCACGTAGCCGGCCACCTTGACCACGCCCCGGGCCGGTTCCGACGACGCCACATTGCCCATGGCGATCAACAGCACCTCGCCGTCCTCCGTGGTGAACTGGCACCCCAATTCGCCGGGAAGGTCCGCCTGGCGCATATCTTCCGCCGTCAGGGCATTGAGCGTGATCGCCGAACCGTCACCTCCGGTGGTTTCCCCGGAAGGGGCCGCCGGCTCCTGGGTTGCCGTATCGACCGGTGCCTTGGGCGAGGACTCGGGCGCCGGCTCCGAGCCGGCCTCCGAGGACGAGTCCGAGCACCCGGCCATCAGGGTGAGGGCCAGAGCACAGGCGGACAAAGCGCAGGAAAGCCGAGCCGCACGCCGGGGAAAAGACATCATCATTCCTCCTTGAAAACCCAGCCCGTGGCTGGAGGGGCAAGTCATTCACATTCAGGTTCGAACTCGGCCTTTACGCGAGCGGAGAGCAAGCACCTGATCAATCCACCCAGGATACCGATCAAGACGAGCATTACGAGCCCGCTAGCAACTCGCGCCACAAGTTGCATGGCCTCCGCGTCTATGCGCGGATCCAGAGCCGCGCCCGACGGGAAGAGAAGCCCGATCAGGACCTGCTGAAAGACGAAAATCGCGATGCTCCAAACAATGCCAAGCACAAAGATGCCGATCAACATCATGCGAGCCCAACCCTGACGCCTGAGCAAGCCCACCGCGCCGATGAAGAGGGCCAGGGAGGCCACGAAAAATGCGGGAAGCACGAAGTGCAAACTCGAAACGATGAAGGACGCCATCTCAGTCGCCTTCTCGACCTTCAAGTTTTCCTGAAGAGCCTGCTGCAGCTCCGACAACGGAAAAAAAGAAAAGAACAAAACGCTTTGAAAAGCCGTAATCAGGACGCTAATCGCACTCAGCCCAATGAGTACCCAGGCCACCACTGTGACCAAAGAGGGGTCTACCAGACGCTTCTTCAAGATCCGCCCCATACCGATAACAAAGTGTCAGTCGCCACACGCTTTCCTGAGTTTGGCGTAGGCGTCCCGGCCGAAATAGGTTTCCTGGAGTAATGGTAGCGCGCCCCTTCTTTCTGCATTCTGTAGGAGTAAATTTCACCCCTCATGCAAACCGTCCGATCATCGAGAAAAATCACATCCGGGTTATAGCCGAAATAACCGATATACCCGTAGCCAGTCTTCTCGAAAACGGTGCCATCTTTCATCTTATAGATATCACCGGAATTGGACTCGTACTCTAATGTGGTTACTTCCAACCCGTGAACCAGCCCGCTAAAAGACAGCAAAAGCCCCACGAACAGAACACCTCTCACCGCTTTACCCTCTTATAAGAGCAGCCGCAGTCAGGCTCGAAACCACCCGAAGAGGCCGGTAATTCTTCATTTTTGTATGGGCAGATAGAACCAGAAACCCGGGCGCATGACAAATGCGGGCTGTGAGCGCGGCAGGTTTTTAAGGCCGTGAGATGGTGTATAAGCAGTGTTCCCGCAAAGGGCTGGCTTCGGGCAACCGTGGATGTTCGAAAGTCCGACCTGTATCCGCCATGCCGATTCTTTCCATCACCGCGCGGGAACGGCGATTGCCGAGAACCGCGAAGGACACGATCTCGTCCAGCTCAAGCTGGTCGAAGCCCACCCGAAGGGCAGCTTCGGCGGCTTCCGTGGCAAAACCCTGCCCCCAGTACGGCCGGGCCAGGCGCCAGAGGACTTCGACACAGGGCGAGAACGGTAACTCAGGATCCGGGATGTTCAGGCCGGCGATGCCGATGAATGCGCCACTCTCCAGCAGCTCCACCGCCCA
>JAUTCS010000010.1 GCA_030673825.1 Verrucomicrobiota bacterium JB024
CCAAGGCCTGCCGTAACCAGGCTTTCCAGCTCGGCGCGAACGTCATCGGGATGCAGTTCCATCTGGAGACCACGCCCGAAACCGCCGCCTTGCTAATCGAGAACTGCCGCGACGAGATCGTTCCCGGCGAGTACGTCCAGAGCGCGGAGGAGATGCTCGCCGCCCCGCCCGAACGTTACGCCGCCATCAACGAGCTCTCCGCCCAAGTCCTCGAGTACGTCCTCGGCACCGCCCCCGGCCCGCAGGCGCGCCCCGAGAACGTGATCCTGTTCTGAGGGAGAAGGGAAGGGAGAGCTGGGCTTGCGCAGCCCAGACCTGCGCCGGGGCTCCGCGCCCCAGACCCGCGGCAGGTCCGGCTGGACCAGCATTCAGCCTGCACTTTCGATGCTGCGCATCGTGTCTGCGATTGCGTGAACCAGTTTCACTGGTTCACGCAATCGCAGAGGACCGGGTATCAAAACTGGGTCGTCACCTATAGGGAACGAATGGGCCCGAGGCTCCCGGGGTGTGACTTGTCGTTGCCGGGGTAGCGGCCTTTCTGGCCGCGTAGGGGCGCAGCCCCTCAGTGTCCTGTGCGGTCACGCACCCTGTTTGGCGCCGATGGGGCGGAGCCCTCGGTGCGTCAGCACCGAGGGTGCAGGGCTGCGCCCTGCCTACGCACCGACTTTGAAGAGGGCGACGTCGCCGTCCTTGAAAAGGTATTCCTTGCCTTCGAGGCGGTACTTGCCGATGTCGCGGGCGGCGGCGATGGAGCCGGCGGCCACGAGGTCGTCGTAGGAGACGACTTCGGCTTTGATGAACTTTTTCTCGAAGTCGGTGTGGATGACGGCGGCGCACTGGGGGGCCTTCATGCCGAGGTGGAAGGTCCAGGCGCGGGTCTCCTTTTCGCCGGTGGTGAAGTAGCTGGCCAGGCCGAGCAGGCGGTAGGCCTCGCGGATGAGGCGGTTGCAGCCGCTGTCCTCGATGCCGAGGCTCTGGAGGTACTCCTTGGCTTCGGCGGGGGCGAGTTCGCCGAGCTCCTCCTCGACGCGGGCGCAGATCGGGCAATACCCGGCGCCGTGGTGTTCGGCGGCCCAGGCGGCGACCTTCTGGACGAGGGGGAGGTTATCGGCGTCGGCCAGCTCGTCTTCCTTTACGTTGCAGGCGTAGAGGACTTTTTTCGCGCTCAGGAGATTATAGAACTTTAAAAGGGCGCGCTCCTCGTCGCTCAGGTCCATGGTGATGACGGGCTTGCCCTCGCCGGTGTGGGCGATGATGCGCGTGAGCAGGGCGGTGTGGGCCTGGGCTTCCTTGTCGCCGCTCTTGGCCTTCTTGGCCCAGGTGTTGACCTGCCGCTCGACGCTTTCGAGGTCGGCGAGGACGAGCTCGGTGTTGATAATCTCGATGTCGCGGACCGGATCGACGCCGCCCATGTTGTGGATGATGTCATCGTCCTCGAAGCAGCGCACGACGTGGACGATGGCGTCCACCTCGCGGATGTTGGCGAGGAACTTGTTACCCAGGCCTTCACCCTTGCTGGCCCCGGCGACGAGCCCGGCGATGTCCACGAACTCGATGGCGGCGGGGATGATGGTGTGGGTCCCGCCGATCTTGGCCAGGGGGGCGAGGCGGTCGTCCGGCACCTCGACGACGCCGACGTTCGGCTCGATGGTGCAGAAGGGATAGTTAGCGGCCTCGGCCTTGCGGGTGCGCGTGAGGGCGTTAAAGAGGGTGCTTTTGCCCACATTGGGCAGTCCGACGATACCGGCTTGGAGCATGATGGTGTGGAAAGGTGTTTTGACGAAACCCCAAGCACTAAAGGGAAATGCCGCCGCTCGCCAAGCGTTAAACCGCGTCGATGCGATTGTAAAATGAATGGGCGGTAAGGTTTTTTTCGGCGTTTTTTTGGCTTCCGCCGGGGGCATTTTCACTTTGGACTGAAGGAATGGACAAGCCCCTGGTCTTCGACGCTCTCCGTGAAAAGCTCCGCCGCGAGCTGGAAGCCGCCGTTGGCGCCTCGCGCGACGCGGCGGACTATGCTACCGACGAGGAGTCGCGGGCAGAGTCCAAGTACGATACGCAGGGGCTTGAGGCGTCCTATCTGGCGGCTGGCCAGGCCTCGCTGGCTCGCTCGCTGGCGGATGCGGTTACCACGCTGGAGGCGCTGCGGGCAGAACTGACAGCACCCCGGGAGAGTGTCCTGCGCGGGGCGCTGGTCCAGTGCAACCTCGGGCGGCACCGGGAGTGGTTTTACCTCTCGCCGGTCGGCGGCGGGGAGACGCTCGACATCGACGGGACGGAGGTAACCGTCATCACCGCCCAGTCTCCCATCGGTGCGGCCATCACCGGCAAGGCCGCCGGAGCGAAGTTCAAGCTCCCCAACGGTGCGGACGGAAGTATTGCCCGGGTGGTGTGAGGTTTTTTGCCGTATGCATCGGTATCACGTAAAAAATGCGCATCACGCCTTGCCATAAGGGATACTCCTCGCATCTTAAGCGCCAATGATAGATGCATTGGAAGCCCTGGCCCGCCTGCAGGAAGGCAATAAGCGTTTTGCCACCGGAGTGCGGAGTCTCGATACGATGTTAAGTCAGGCGCACAAGCCGGACCTCGTGGCCGGGCAGGCGCCGTTCGCGGTCATCCTCGGGTGCTCGGACTCGCGGGTGCCGGTGGAGATCGTGTTCGATCAGGGGCTGGGGGACCTGTTTGTTATCCGCGTGGCGGGCAACGTCGTGGCCTCCTCGCAGATCGGGAGCGTCGAGTTTGCGGCGGAGAGCTTTGGAACGCGCCTGGTGGTGGTCATGGGCCACAGCCGTTGTGGGGCTGTCGGCGCGACGCTGGATGCGATCCAGAACCCCGGGAACAAGAACTCTCGCGGGCTGCTCTCCATCGTCAACCGCATCCGCCCGGCAGTCGAGGAGATCATCCACGAGGGCGACGACGAGGCCACGCTCAAGCACCGCGCGACCCGGGCGAATGTCCGCATGGCGGCTCAGACCCTGCGTAGCGGCTCGGAGCTGCTGGAACGCCTGATCCTCAAGGACGGGCTCCTGGTGGTCGGGGCGGAGTATTCCCTCGAAACCGGGCTGGTGGAGTTTTTCGACGGCGTGCCGGAGGTCTAGGCGGCGCGGATGCTCCGATGTGGGGATGCGCAACCCCGTTGGGGTTGAGGAGGTTCCGGCCTAGTTGGATTCCCGGGGTAGGTCCTCGCGAGGCTCGTCCCAACCCCGGGCTGGGGTGCGTAACCCCGTTGGGGTTACAAGAGAGACATGCGAGTTGGCGTATCTGGTCTGGCGGGCGGACGGCAAGACCAGATGGTGGCCGCCGCGGGCGTGTGCCTCAGGGGGTAGCCGCCTGTCTGGCGGCGTAGGGGACTTGTCCCCTCAATGCCAGCGGGGGTACCCCGCCTGCTTACCACATGCCTTCGTTGAGAGTGGAGTTGATCTCGGCCAGCTGAGTGAAGCCCTCCTTGAGCTTGTCCACGCGCTCGGCGTGGAAGCCGGTGCGGGGGATGAGGGGGAGCTTTTCCAAAGATTCGGCCTGCTCGCGGAAAAAGTCGGTCAGGGAGCGGCCCTTGGCCCGGCCACGGTTACGGATGATCTCGATGACCTTGTTGCGTTCGCTCATGGTGTAGCGTTTGCCGTCGAGGGCGGCGTACTCTTTGACCACGGCGTTGTGGGCGGTGATCCACTGGGACAGGCGCGGGTTCTCGATGCCGGGAATGACGACGGGAGCAAAGGGGTTGGAATAGTACACTTCCATGATAGCGCTGGACTGCTCCAGGGCGTCTTCAGCCGCGATGATGTTGTGGTTGATCATGGCGAGGGCGTCGGGGTGGAAGGGGACCCAGGTGATGCTATCGTCGAGTTTGACGCCGAAGCGGCGGACCTTGTCGAAGCCGGTCCCGGCCATGACCCAGTTGTCCCCGTCTCCGGGGTTGAAGGTGGCGTAGGTGGCGACGGCGACGACCACGCCTTTGTCGTTGACGATGGGGCTTCCGCTGTTGCCGGGGACGAACTTCGCGCTGGTCTCAATGCGGTCGAAGGCGTCGCCCTTGACCTTGCCCTTGATTTCGGTGATGACGCCCGCCCCGGCGCTGTTGCCATAGACGGTGACGTCCTCGCCGATGTCGGCGTCGGTGGTGAAGGTCAGGCTCGGCGGGCGTCCGTCAATGCTGATACGGGCCAGGTCGCGGTCCCCGGCGAGTTCGATCAGGGTGGGCTCGAGCGCGGTGCCGTCGCGCATGCGGATTTTCAGGTCCTGACCGGAGCCGACGACGTGGCTGTTGGTGAAAAAGTACACGACGCCATCCATCTGGCAGAGGAAGCCCGTGCCGGAGCCCTCGGCGTTGGTCACGAGGCCGACGGCGTCCGCCGTGCGCGAGACGGGCATGAACTTGCCGTGGCGCTGGGCGGCGTGGACGCGGGCGGCCTTTTCGTTCTCGGTCTGGGCGAGCGTTTCCAGCTCGGCGGCGCTGAGGCCGGAAGAGGAGGAACCAGTGTCGGCGGCCACGGAATGGGAGTTGGCGGCGCGGGAAGCCTCGATGGCCTGGCGGTAGCGCTCCTGCTCGACGAGGCGGAAGAGGTTAGCGGGGAAGGGGACGCGGCGCTTGCTGTCGCCGACGGGGACGATGATCTCGACCTTGTCGCCGCTGGCGGCGGTGACGGGGTAGGCGGTGCCCTTTTCGATCAGGATGACGCCCTTGTCGAAGCTCATCACGACCATGCCGCTGACCGAGGCAACCTTGCCCTCGCGGTAGCCGACGGTGCGGCCGTTCTTTTTCTTGGGCAGCTCAACGATGTGGACGGCATCCCCGAAGTCGTAGTAGATGAAAAACGCGTCGTCGTTCTCGCTGGCGATCTCGAAGCTCTGGGTGGGGTAGAGCTTGCACTTGTCGTAGCTGAGCGGGTAGCGCACAGCGAAGCTGGCGTTGGGCAGCGCGACGTAGGACTCGGCCCGCGCGGCGGCGCAGGCCAGCAGGGGGAGGAGGAAGAGGCAGCAGAGGCGGAGGGCTTTCATGGAAGGGCGGATGGCGAAGGTCTTTTCCCCGTTATAGCGCCTCGTGCCGGATTGTCATGGCTAATATGAGGAAAATGCACGAATCAGGGGAGCTGATAGCGCCTGCCGCTGATCACGTCCGGCCTGTCGCCCGGTGTGCCCGCGCGAGGGCTGCGGCTACTGGACTTCCTGCGAGCAGCCGTGGGGCTTGGGCAGGCCATTCTCATCGACGGCGACGAAGACGATCTTGTCGATGGTGATGATGGAGTCCTTGGTCACCTTGTTGCGGACCTCGCAGCACAGCGTGATCGAGCTCTTCCCGAAGGAAATAACATCCATCCCCAGCTCGATGATGTCGCCGGGCTTGGCGGAGGACTTGAAGTCGATCTCCGAGATGAACTTCGTGACGATGTGCGGATTGTTCTTGAGCTGGCACATGGCGAAGATCGCCGCTTCCTCGTCGATCCATTGGAGCAATTGCCCGCCGAAGAGGCTGCCGTGGGAGTTCAGGTCCGCCGGGCGGATCCATTTTCTGCTGTAGAATCTCATGTCGGTTTGCGGTTAAGGTGGATTACCAGAGGGTGTGGCGTTGTCGTTCTTTTCTCTTCTCCTTGGCGTCTCTGCTGGGTGCTTTTTAACCACAAAGGCACAAAGGATTTTAATAGAAAGGAGATGACCGGCGCAGCGACTTTGCTGATAGGCTGCTGGTGCAAGGGCCATTTGAAAGCATTTTCACGCACCTTGTCCACTTTGTGTCTTTGTGGTTAAAATAGATACCAGGAGGCGTGGCCCTTTTCAAATCAATGTCCGGCGGCGGCGCGTTTGCCGGGGTCGGGGCGCTTACGCATGAACAGCAGCAGCGGGATGACGCAGGCCAGGCTGATCCCGAAAATGGCGAAGATGCGGTCGAAGGCGAGGCTGCTGGCGAGGGCGTTGTTGACGTATTCGATGACCTTGAGGGCGTAGAGGCGGGCGGTGTCCGCGCTGACGCCCTGGTCGAGGAAATAGCGCTGGAGGTTGCTCATCGTGATGATCGAGGTCGGGTCGGTCGGGACCACGGCGTTGGCCAGCAGGAGCGCGAAGTTCGCCTTGACCTTGCCGAGAATGGTGGCGGCGATGACGATGCCGACCCCGCTGCCGAACTGGCGGGTGAGGTTGAGCAGGCCGCAGGCGTTGGCCTGCTGCTCGGGGCGCAGGTCGGCCACGGCGAGGGCGTTGAGCGGGACGAAGATAATCCCCAGGCCGATCCCGCGTAGCAGGAAGGGCATGTACAGGTCGGCCTTCGGCGTGTCGAAGCTGAAGGTGCTGTACTTGAACATGGCGAAAAAGAAAATCCCCAATCCGGCCAGGATGAGCACGTAGGGGTTGATGCGGTGGGCGACCTTGCCCGCGATGTACATGCTCAGGCCAGTCCCCGCCGCCACTGGGAACATGATCAGCCCCGTCTCCAGCGCGGAGAAGCCCATCAGGTCGATCAGCAGCATCGGCGTGACAAAGACGATGGCCAGCGTGCACAGCGCCTGCATGAAGCTGAACAGGCAGCAGGCCGTGAACTGCACGTTCTTTAAAATGCGCAGGTCCACGATCGGGTAGGGGATGTTCAGCTCGCGCACGACGAACATGATGAAGCTGGCCGCACACAGGACGGCGAGGTTGCTGCCGTTGCCCATGAAGCCCCAGTCGAGCGAGCCTTCCTCCACCAGAATGTACTGGAGCGAGCCGATGGCGAAGGTCAGCAGGAGCAGGCCCTGGATGTCGATCTTCTTGACCTTTTCGCGGTAGGCGGAGTCGGGCACGATGAGCGAGACCATGACCACGGCCAGCGCCCCAAAGGGCACGGTGACGTAAAAAATCCACGGCCACGACAGGATGCCAGTAATATAGCCACCGATGGCCGGGCCCATGGCGGGGCCGACCATCAGCCCCAGCCCCCACAGGGACATGGCGCGGGCGTGTTCGCGGGGCGGGAAGACCTCGTAGATGATCGCCTGGGCGGTGGCGACGAGCGCGCCGCCGCCCATCCCCTGGAGCACGCGCCAGATGATGATCTCGGTCAGCGAGCCGGACATCCCGCACATCAGACTGGAGACGGTGAAAAGGATGAGCGAGCCGTTGAAGTAGCGCTTGCGGCCAAAGAGCTGAGCCAGCCACCCGGTCATGGGGATGATGATGACGTTCGCGAGCAGGTAGCCGTTGGACACCCAGCTGATCTGCTCCAGCGAGGCGTCGAGGCTGCCCATCATGTCGGGCAGAGAAACGGTGATGATGCTCGCGTCCAGCCCCTCCAGAAACGAGGCCAGCGTGACCACCGCGACGATCAGGTACCGCAGCGGGTGCCCGTCTTCGCCGTAAATGTTCTGCTGCTGCTTCGCCTCCATGCCCCCGGAATGGTTTTATTCGAAAAAGCTTAGCGACCGTCGGTGCCGACGGAACCGGGGTTGTTCCGGTTGGCGACTTGCTCGGCCTGAGAAAGCTGGCTGTTGGCGGCGGTAGCGGTGGCGACCGTGGCCGGAGCATCCGCCTGCGGGGCGGCGGCGCTGGTGTCGGCGGGAGACTGGTTATCCGCGCCGGTGCCGGGGGCCTCCGGCGCGGGGGTGGCGGGCGCGGGGGTGGCGCTGGAAGATGGTGAAGAAGAATCTGCGCCGCTCGCGGGGGAGGGGGCAGCCGGGGCGGAAGCGTCCGATCCTGAGGCGGGGGTAGCGGGAGCGCTGCCGCTCGCCGGAGCAGTGCCCGAGGTCGCGGGGGATGGCGTAGCGTCCTTAGCGCTGGTGGAGTTGTCCGTCGAAGTGGCGTCCGGCTGGGCGGCGGGCTTGGAGTCCGTGGTGCCGGAGTCGTCCGTGGATGCCGTGGCGGGGATTTTGGTGCCGGTGGGAGCCGGGGCGGTCCCGGCGGCCTGCGAAGTGGGCGAGTGGCTGCCCTGGGGGCTGTCGGCGGACGAGGCGGCCTGCTTTTTCAGGCGGGCGTCGATGGCGGCCTTGGCCTTGCGATAGGCGACGACCTGCTTGTCGTTTTCACTGAGCGGGTCGGTCATGATGATGACGGTGGCGCTCATGCCGGGGAGCATGCGGGCCTTCTGCTCGGGGTCGAGGATGCGGATGCGCACGGGGATGAGCGCCTCGGTCTTGATGAAGTTGCCCGAGGCGTTGTTGCGCGGGATGAGGGCGAACTCGGACCCGGCGGCGGGGCTGATGCTCTCGACCTCGCCGTAAAAGGTTTCGCCGGGAAAGGCGTCGAGCGAGATGATGACCGGGTAATCGACGTTCACGCGCTCGATCTTGCTCTCCTTGATGTTGGCGGTGATCCAGGTGTCGGACTTGGAGACGACGGCCATGAGGTACTGGTTGGACTGGACGAGGACGCCGGGGCTGATGTTGCTCTGGGCGACGTAGCCCTCGATGGGGCTGCGGATGGCGGTATTTTCCAGGCGCAGGCGGGCCTGCTCGAGTTCGGCCTTGGCCTGGTCGAGGTTGTAGCCGCTCAGGCGCTGGTTGGCCTGCTCCTCGGAGAGCTGCTTCTGGGCGAAGAGGGACTGCTTTTCCAAGGTGTTGACGCTGGCCTGCCAGGCATCGACGCTGTTTTGTGCCTTGGTCAGCTGGGATTGGACGAAGCCGGGCTTGTCCTTCTGCGATTCGAGGTTCTTGACGGCCTCCTGCGCGTCGGAGAGCTGGGTCTGGGCCTCGGAGAGCTGCGCATTGATCAGCTGCACGTTCGCCTCAGCGCTCTGGAGCTGGGCGGCGTTGAGGCCGGGCTGGCTGTTCGTCCCGAGCTTGGACTGGACGAGGTTGAAGTTCGCCTGGGCGCGCTCGACTTCCCACTGGTAGAAGCTGTTGTCGAGCTGGACGAGGGTCTGGTCGGTCTTGACGAGATCGTTTTCCTGCGCCTTGACGCCGGTGACGTAGCCCTGCTCGGGGGAGAAGATTTTGACCACGAGGCTCTTGACCTCGGCGTTATCGGTGGTGACGCGGGTGCGCTCCTTTTGGATCTCCACGTAGGCGAACCAGACGAAGCCGGCGGCTCCGACGATGACAAGCGGCCACAGCAGTTTGGCCACCAGCGGATGCAGTTTGGGCTTGGGTTTCGCCGCAGTTTCGCTTTTCTCAGCCATTATTAATACGCATAGGGCGAAGCCTCCCGCTGGCAACACTTTATGCCCCCGGAAGCCCCGCCGGAGAAAAACCTGCATAAGAAAGGTTGACAGGAGGGGGTAAAAAGCCTTTTTTCTCCTGCTTTTCCCAAAAGAACCCGCAGACAAGAGGATACTTTTTACATGGCACTCCGAATCAGATTGCAGCGTCACGGCGCTTCCCACGCGCCGGTTTATCGCGTGGTTGTCACCGAATCCACCCACCGCCGCGACGGCCGTCATGCCGAAGTGCTCGGTCACTACAACCCGAAGGCCCGTGGCCAGGACGTCGAGCTCAAGCTCAACCTCGAACGCGCGGACTACTGGATGGGCGTCGGTGCCCAGCCGAGCGAAACCGCCCGTTCGCTGATCAACCGCGCCCGCCGCGAAGCCGGCGCTCCCGCCGCCGAAGAAAAGACCGAAGCCTAAGCTTCGACCCCTTTAGCACCGAACGGCTTCTCTCGACGAGGAGCCGTTTTTTGTTTATTAATTTCCGCCCGCGAAGACACGCGAAGGAACGCGAAGCGGATGTTTTGTTTTTTCTTCGCGCCGCTTCGCGTGTCTTCGCGGGCAAATTTCCAGACCGATCTCCCATGCTGAACCGTATCGACCTGCTGACGCTCTTCCCGAAGATGGCGGAGGGCTTCCTGACCGAGAGTATCCTCGGGCGGGCGGTGGCGCACGGGCTGTTGGAGATCGGGGTGCACAATCTGCGCGACTGGTCCACGGACAAGCATCACCGCGTGGACGACCGGCCCTTTGGCGGCGGGGCGGGGATGCTCCTGATGCCCGAACCGCTTTTCGCCGCGATTGAGCAGCTCAAAAGGCCCGAGACGACAACGATTTACCTGTGTCCGGACGGCGAGCCGCTGTCCACACCGATGGCCCGCGAGCTGGCCGAAAAACCGCACCTGTTGCTGCTCAGCGGGCACTACGAGGGGGTGGACCAGCGTGTGCGCGACGTCCTCATCGACCGCGAGGTGTCCATCGGCGACTACGTCCTGACCAACGGCACGCTCCCGGCGGCGGTCCTGATCGACTGCGTGGTGCGGCAAATTCCCGGTGTTTTAGGTGAAGAAAAATCCTTGACGCAGGACAGCTTCAACGACAATTTCCTCACTTTTCCTCAATTCACGCGTCCGGCGGAGTTCCGCGGGATGAAGGTTCCGGAGGTCCTGCTCAGCGGCGACCACGCAGCCATCGAGCGCTGGAGAGAGGAAGAAAGAAGGAGACAGACCCGCCTCAGACGGCCCGATCTAAACCCTTAATTTTAGTATCCATCCGGATACACCGCACCAAACACCTTTCGCCATGCAAGCGATTCTCGAAAACATCACCAAAGACCAACTCAAGACCGACCTCGTGAAGTTCAAGGTCGGCGACGGCGTGCGCGTGCACACCAAAGTGCGCGAAGGCGACAAGGAACGTATCCAGATCTTCGCTGGCATCGTGATCTGCCGCAAGGGCCGTGGCATCTCCGAGAGCTTCACCGTCCGCCGTATCTCCTACGGCGAAGGCGTCGAGCGCGTTTTCCCCGTGAACTCCCCCAACATCGAAAAGATCGAGGTGGACCGCGAGTCCGTGACCATGCGCGCCCGCATGTACTACCTGCGCAGCCGTATCGGCAAGCAGGCCAACAAGGTGAAGGAAAAGCGCCTCGTCGAGGCCCAGCGCGGCTAAGCCGGCGCCCTCACGCCCACAACCCGAGATTCTATTTTCCCAATGGCAACGAAAGACATCCTCCTTCTCGAGCCCGTCACCGGCCTCGGTGGCGAAGGCGACCAGGTCAGCGTCAAGGCTGGCTACGCCCGTAATTTCCTGCTCCCGCGCAAGCTGGCCCTGCCCGTCAACCGCGCGAACCAGAAGTACATTGATGCCCTCCAGAAGCGTCGCGCCGAGCGCGAAGCCAAGGAGCTCGGCCACGCCCAGGAGCTGGCCGCCAAGATCGAAAAGATCAGCATCGCCATCGCCGTCAAGACCGGCGAAGGCGGCAAGATGTTCGGCTCGGTGACCGCCCAGGACCTGATCGACCGCCTGAAGGAAGAAGGCGTCGAACTGGACAAGAAGCAGATCAACCTCTACAGCCCGGTCAAGAGCCTCGGCAAGCACACCACCAAGGTGAAGCTTCACCCGGAAGTCGCCGTCGAGTTCGAGTGGGAAGTCGTCTCCGAGAACCCGATCGAAGAAACCGAGGAAGCCGCCGCCGAAGAGGCCCCCAAGCAGGACTAAGTCCTGCACCTGTGATCCTTCGGATCACGGATGGCTTTGCTGAGCAAAGCCATGGAGTAACCGAAAAATCCTTTCATTCAAAACCTCCGTCCGATTTCGGGCGGAGGTTTTTTGTTTTGAGGAGCAGCGGGCACGTTTATGCGGTTCACTGAGCTTAAACGTGAGAATACTTTTAACCACGGATGACACGGATAGCTCGGATTGTTCTTTATCTGTGCCATTCGTATCATCCGTGGTTAGATAACAAGCGTTATCAACCGTGAGAAATCCCCTGCCTCGGGGCGTTGCCTTCGCGCTTCTTCGCGTGGCTTCGCGGGCAAATCAAAGACAGCGCCTACACCAGGTCGGCGTCGGCTGCTTCCTCTTCGCTAAGCTCCTGGTCGGTGGGGCGTCGGCCGATCTTGTCGAGGCTGATGCCCTTGGTCTCGATGGCGAAGATCGTGGTGACGATGGCGCCAAGGATGAAGGCCCCGACGAGGATGAAGAGCAGGGCCTTGTCGCCGATGGACTTGAGCAGGATGGGGAAGAGGAAGGCGGTCAGGACGGCCCCGATCTTGGCGAAGGAGGCGGCGAAGCCCGCGCCCTTGCCCCGGATGTGCGTGGGGAAAACCTCCCCGGCGATGAGGTAGGTCATGGCGTTGGGGCCGAGGTTGGTCATGAAGAAAAAGAGCATGAACCCGACGAAGAGGACGGGCATGTTATTGCCGCCGCCGGCCTGCATGGAGAGGGCAGCCAGCAGGAGGCCGACCGCGCACCCGATAAAGCCGATGATCTGGAGCTTGATGCGGCCCAGTTTGTCCACCAGCAGGATGGCAAACATGATCCCCACGACGAAGAGCAGGTCCATCACCGCCGAACCCTTGGCGGCGAGCATGTCGTTGTGGATGACTTCGGAGAGGGTGTCTGTGACGGATTTCTGGCCGATGAGCGTGGCCAGGATGGTCGGGGTAAAAATGCCGATCCCGTAGGTGCCCAGGTCCTGGAGAAACCACGGGATGGAGGCGAGAATGGTGGCCTTGCGGTGCTGCTTGCTGAAGAGCATCCCGTAGTGGTCGGCGGGGGGCTTGGCGCCGTTGGCGAGGGGATTGGACAGACGGATCTCGCGCGGGTACTGCGGGCGGCGGCGCAGCAGCCGGTGGGTGGCCTTTTCGGCCTCCTTGATCCGCCCCCGCGAGACCAGCCAGTGTCCGCTGTCGGTGACGAAAAACCGCCCCGCGATGACCAGAATGGCCGGGATGACGGCGCTGGCGTACATCCACCGCCACGCGCCTGCGGTGGGATTTTCAGCTAAAATGACATAGCCGACGACGGTGCCGGTAAGCGCGCCGACCGCCTGAAAGGCAAAGGCGCTGAGCACGAGCCGCCCGCGGGCGCTGGTCGGGATGCTTTCGGAGATGACCATGTGGGCTGTTGGGTAGTCGCAGCCCAGGGCGATCCCGATGCCCAGCAGGAAAACCACGATCCACAGAAAGCTCGGGGCCAGCGACACCGCAATGAGGAAGACGGTGAAGATGATCATCTCCGCGATGAACATGCGCTTGCGGCCGAAGACGTCGGCCAGGCCGCCCAAGGCGGTCGCCCCTATGAGGATACCCGCCAGGGTGGCGGCGGTGACGAAACCCTCCGAGGAGGGGGCGAGCCCGAACTGCCGGGAGATCAGCGGCAGCGCCACCCCGGTCATAAACACGACCATTCCCTCGAAAAACTTCCCCGCGCAGGCCAGCGACCAGATGCGCCACTGCATGTGGGTCATGGGCGTATTGGGGGCGCGGGTCCCGTCGGCCCAGATCGGGCACTCGTCGATGTACTCTTGTACGGTCCGGGCGCGCGCGGGCTGACCTGGGTCCGGCTGGAGGCGAGTGGCTGGATTCTCGGACATAACAGCGAGCGCCATTAGCAGCGATTCTGGGCTTTTCCCGCAATCCTTATCCGGGGCCGTCACCTAATCTTAACATGGAGATTCCCGCCCGTAATTCCTCTTAAAGAAGACAGTTGCGGAAGGATTAGCGCTTCAAGTAAACGTTAGCTTTTTGCGGATGCCGCCGGACTTCATGCAGTTGCACAATAACGTGGGGCGGGCGTCGGGGCTCAAAAAAAGCCTGCCGGTGCGGGACCGGCAGGCTGTAAAGGGAAGAAGGCTGGGAACCTCAGATCTTTTCCACGATCTTGTCCACCAAGCCGTATTCGATGGCCTGGGGGGCGGTCAGGTAAAAGTCGCGGTCGGTGTCCTTGGCGATCTTTTCCAGGGGCTGACCGGAGGAGGCGGCGAGGATGTTGTTGAGCTCGATGCGGAGCTTTTCCATTTCCTCGGCCTGGATGTTGATGTCCACCGCCGGAGCGACGATGCGGCCCATGATCAGGGGCTGGTGAATGAGGACCCGCGCGTGCGGGAAGATGAAGCGGTTGCCCTTGTCGGCCCCGCAGAGCAGGATCGAGCCCATGCTGGCGGCCATGCCGGTCACGGTGACGCGGATGGGCGAGCTCAGGAGCTTCATCGTGTCATAGACGGCCATCCCGGCCGTGATGGAGCCGCCGGGCGTGTTGAGGTAAAAGTCGATGGGCTCGCCGGGCTTGTCGCAATCCAGGTAGAGGAGTTTTTCCATCACCTCCTGCATGGATTCGTCGTTCACTTCGCCCCAGAGGAAAATCTTACGCTGTTCGAGGAATTTTTTCTCGGCCAGCATGCGGAAGGTACCCTTGGGTTCTTCCTTGCCCTTGTCATCGCACCCGCAGTCGAGGCGGACCGTGTCTTTGTTGAGTATGCTCATAGCTGTGTTTGGCAATGTAGGTATGACGCGCGGATTTACCAATCAAAAATGCGAAATGCTCACGAGACGGCGCAGACCGGGCGCGTAGGCAGTGTAGATGAGGAGTGTTATGATGCTTGCTTATAGAGTTGCCCGGGGCATGTTGACGGATTAAGACACCGGCCTAAGCTCCGATACAACTCCCATGCCTGTTACGTCCACCTCAGCCCTGACCTCCGAAGAGGTCGAGGAGTGCCCCGCCCGTGCGGGCCTGCTCGACTGGTTCAAGCCCTGGGTGCGCCCCGAGCGCAGCATCATGAGCTGGGAAGAGGGCGAAGGCGTGCATTCGCAAAAGCAGCTCATCCGGGTCCGTCCCGGCGTCCGGCTGGACCTGCTGGAAGAGGAGGACAACGAGCGGGCGCGTTTCCAGGCCGAGCTCAGCCACTTGAACGAACGCGGGTACTACCAGCTCAAGGTTTGGCCGCGCACGACACGGGAGTTCTGCGAGGACCAGATATCGCTGCTGGCAACGCTGCCCGGCGGACGCGAAAAGCTGTACAAGATCCGCGTGTGCGTGGATTAGTGAATGACGTCAGGATGGCCTGAATCGACGGCTTTTCTGCGAGCCTGCTTGACCCCCGGTGGGGAGCGGTTTTGCTGACAGGTATGGTTATCTCGAAGCGATTTGCCCTGGCGTTGGCTGGTTGTCTGGGGGCGGTGGCGTCCCTGCACGCGGAGCTGACCTGGGAAGCGAAGCAGGTGACGGTGGAGGCGGCTTTCGGCCAGCCCTCGCTGGAGGCGGTCTATTCTTTTAAAAACACCGGGACTGTCCCCGTGCGCGTCGTCGAGGTGAAAACCTCCTGCGGGTGCACTTACGCCGCCGCCAGTCAGGAGCTGGTCAAGCCCGGCGAATCGGCAGAGGTGGCCGCGTTTTTCGAAACCGAGGGGCGCGAGGGGCCGCAGCATTCAACGATCACTGTGCTGACGGATGAAAAGGACCACCGCGAGACTGTGCTGAGTTTCCGCACGGATATCCCCCCGGCGGCGAGCCTGCCGACGAGGGCGGTGAAGTGGAGCGCCGCGGACGCACGCGAGCCCAAGACGCTCCTCATCCCGGTGGAGGCGGGCGTTAGCCTGCAACTGCTCCCGCCCAAGCGCCCGCTACCCGTCGCGGTGAAGCTGGAAAAGGCCGACCTCGACGGCAAGCCCGGCTACCACCTGACGCTGACTCCGCTCGACGGCGAGAAAAGCGGTTCGGGCATTCTGCCGATCGAGGCCCACTGGGGCGAAGGGCAGTCGCGCCTCTACAATATTTACGTGCGGTTGTAGCCAGGAATAAAGTGACTTTGCTTTGTTAGGACGCGGGAGATTTGTGCTGTGTGCATCATCCGGTTCCGGGGAAACGTCGCTACGCGACGTCATTTTTTCCTTAACCTCAAACCGTGGGTTAAAACCCACGGCTAATGATCAATCGTCGCTACGCGACGTATGAACGCAGACTGTGTGCGGGGAGAGTGGCAAGGGGCATAAAGAAAGGCCGGTGGCAGTTTTTCTGCGCTTCCCGGCCTCTCGGTGAAAGGGTCTGGCTGATCAGAACTAGATCAGCCCGAGCTCCATCTTGCCGTCTTCGGAGATCATGTCCTGATTCCAGGGCGGGTCCCAGACGATGTCCACCTGGGCTTCGCTGACGCCGGGGACGGACTCGCAGCGGATGCGGGCATCCTCGGCGATGGCCGGGCCCATGCCGCAGCCGGGCGCGGTCAGAGTCATCTGCACGCCGACCTTGTAGCCGCCTTCCTCGCGCGGGGCGATGTCGAGTGAGTACACCAGGCCGAGGTCCACGATATTGACCGGGATTTCCGGGTCGTAAACGGTCTTGAGCGCCTCCCAGAGGGAGCCCTCTTCGGGCGGGCCCGAGGGATCGCCGGTGGCGGGGGCGGGAGCCTCGGTGGTGGCGGAGGCGTCAGGCTGGTCCTCGCCGAGGGCGTCGGCGTCCTTGCCCAGGATGCGGAACATCCCGTAGTCGCAGACGATGGTGAAGTTGCCCCCGAGGCGGTGGGTGATGTCCACCTCCATGCCTTCGGGCAGGTTGATCTTGTCACCGGCGGGAATGACGGTGGCCTCGACTTCGCGGGTGAGGGTGCGGTGATTATCGGCGGGCATGGCGGCGGTTATTCGGCTTCCTGAAATTTTGACTGAACGAGGTTCCGGAGATTATCCTTCAGCTCCTCGTTGTCGATCTTTTCGATGATCTCCTCGAAAAAGCCGAAGACCAGCAGGTGTTCGGCGTCTTTCTTCGGGATGCCGCGGGCGCGCAGGTAGTAGAGTTGGTCGGCGTCGATCTGGCCGGTGGTCGCCCCGTGGGAGCACTTCACGTCGTTGGCCTCGATCTCCAGACCGGGCAGCGAGCAGGCCTCGGCGGTGGGCGAGAGGAGCAGGTTGCGGTTGGTCTGGTAGGCGTCGGTCTGCTGGGCGGTGGGCTCGACAAGGATCATCCCCGAGAAGATCGTGCGGGCGTCGTCCAGAAGGGCGTTCTTGTAAAGCAGGTCGCTGGTGGCGTGGTCGCCGACGTGGGTCTGGAGCGTGCGCTGGTCGAACTCCTGCTCGCCCGTGGCGACGGTGAGGGAGTACATCTTTACATCCGCACCGGCTCCGGCCACACGGGTCTGGTTTTCCAGGCGGGCGTACTTGCCGCCAAGGTTGACGGCGATGGTCTTGACCTGCGCGTCGCGGTCGGCGGCGTTGGCTTCGACCTGGAAGGACTGCGCGGCGGGTGAGAGATTCTGCACGACCTTACGGAAGACCTGGGAGCCCGCGCCGGCGTGGATGGTGCCGGTGGCGACGGACAGGGTGGGGCAGCAGCCGGTGGCCTTGCCCGAGCCGTAGTAGTCCACGAAGTCCACCTTGGCGTTGTCACCGGTGACGAGCAGGGTGTGCGGGAAGATCGTCTCGCCGCAGTCGCTGCTCCAGTAGTAGGCGATGAAGGGCTGCTTCACCTCGACGCCCTTGGGCACGTAGAGGAACGCGCCGTCGTGGAAGAAGGCGTTGTGCAGGGCCAGGAGCTTGTCCGAGCCAAGCTTCTGGTCCTCTTCGAGAAAGTACTGGCGGACGAGGTCCGGGCACTCCTGAAAGGCCTGGCTCAGTGGCATCCAGACGACTCCCTGGTCGATCAGCTCCTGCGAGGCCGCGTCAAAGGCGATGAGTCGGTTGTCCGCGAAGACGAGCCGACCGGCGGGCTTTTCGACGAGCTTGGAGCGCTCCAGGAGGGCCTCCTGCTGGGCGGGCGCGGGCTCACTGGCCGGGCGGAAGCTGTCCAGATCGAGGTCCTTGATGCCGGAGAAGCGCCAGCGCTCGTCCTTGCGCGAGGGCATGGGCAGCGTGCCGAAGGCGTCCCAGTTGCTGCGTTTGATCTGCTGCAGCCACGGCAGCGCGGCCCATTCGGCCACGTGCGCCTCGAAAGTGGCGGCGTCAAAAGCGGGTTTGTCTAAGGTTGGCATTGCTAAGAAGTTTGAGAGTTTGAGAGTTTGAAAGTTTGAGAGTTGGCAGGTTTGGGAGTTCATCGATCGTTCAGCGGTTGAACTCTCAAACTCTCAAACCAGAAACTCTCAAACCGCTTCGTCGGCGCTAGCCGACGGAGCCCTCCATTTCCAGGTCGATGAGGCGCTTGAGCTCGACGGAGTACTCCATGGGGAACTCGCGCACGAGGTCGTTGACGAAGCCGTTGACGGCCAGGCTCATGGCCTCGCCCTCGCTCATGCCGCGCTGCTGCATGTAGAAGATCTGCTCGGCGCTGACCTTGGAAACGCTGGCCTCGTGCTGGACGCTGTTGTGGTCGCCGCGCACGTTGATGGCCGGGTAGGTGTCGGTGCGGCTGTTGGTGTTGATCAGCAGCGCGTCGCACTCGGTGTTGTTCTTGCAGCCCTTCAAGTGCTTGGGGATCTGGACGAGCCCGCGGTAGCTGGAGCGGCCCTTGCCTACACTGATGGACTTGGAGATGATGTTGGAGGTGGTCTCGTCGGCGGCGTGGACCATCTTCGCGCCGGTGTCCTGGTGCTGGCCGTCGTTGGCCAGGGCGATGGAGAGCACCTCGCCGCGGGCCTTGCGGCCCTTGAGGACGACGCCGGGGTACTTCATGGTCAGGCGCGAGCCGATGTTGCAGTCGATCCAGCGAACCTCTGCCTCTTCCATGGCCATGGCGCGCTTGGTCACGAGGTTGAAGACGTTGTTGGACCAGTTTTGCACGGTGATGTACTGGATCTTCGCGCCGGGCAGGGCGACCAACTCGACCACGGCCGAGTGTAGGGCGGCGGTGTCAAATTGCGGGGCGGTGCAGCCCTCCATGTACGTCATTTCGCTGCCCTCGTCGGCGATGATGAGGGTGCGTTCGAACTGGCCGAAGTTCTCGGCGTTGATGCGGAAGTAGGCCTGGAGCGGCTGGGAAACCTTCACGCCTGGGGGCACGTAGATGAAGCTGCCGCCCGAGAAGCACGCGCTGTTGAGCGCGGAGAACTTGTTGTCACCACTGGGGATGACCTTACCGAACCACTTCTTGAAAATCTCGGGGTGCTCGTGCAGGCCCTCGTGCGGGCCGACGAAGATGACCCCCTGCTTTTCGAGATCTTCCTTCATGCGCGAATAGACGGCCTCGGAGTCGAACTGCGCCTCCACCCCGGCGAGGAACTTGCGCTCGCTCTCGGGGATGCCGAGGCGCTCGAAGGTCTGCTTCACGTCGTCGGGCACCTCGTCCCACGAGCGGCTGGCCTTCTGGCTCTTGGCCAAGTAGTAGCGCACGTCGTTAAAGGCGATGTTTTCGAGGTCCTTGGTGGCCCAGCCGGTGGGCAGGGGCTTGTCCTCGAAGATTTTCAGCGCCTTTTTCCGGAATTCGCGCACCCAGGCGTCCTCGCCCTTGGCGTCGGAAATGTAGTCGATGGTGTTTTCCTTCAGGCCGATGCCGGCGTCGAAGGCATAGTCTTCGGCAAAGTGGAAGTTCCCTTTGCTGCGATCGATTTCGAGTTCGGGTGTAGCGGTGTCGCTCATGATAGTTTAAGAGTTTGAGAGTTTGAAAGTTTGAGAGTTGATGCGGGGGAGGGTTAGAGGATTTCGACGTCCACCTCGGGCGGTACCTGCGGGGGCGTCGGGGCCGGGCCCTGGGGAACGACCTTCATCGTGATGTCCTGCGCAAACGAGTCGGGCAGGGTGGCGACTTTGTTCCAGGTGCCGCCGAGGGTGGTGATCGTGGGCGGAGGCTCGTAGTAGGTCGTTTCGTTGACGTACCAGCCGGGGCTGGGTGTCTCCACCACGCGGATCGGCTCGTCGCTCCACAGTTCCCAGGAGGAGCCGGTTTGCGGCGGCTTGACCAGGCAGGTGTTCAGGCTGACCGAGGGGCTGCCGAAGGCGTTGACGATCTGCACGAGGTTGTCCTTGGGCAGGTAAAACGCGCCCGCTTCGTTGGTGAAGCCGGGGTAGAACACGCCCGGCAAGACGATGACATCGACGTTGGTCTTGATGAGCGAGGCCTCGTACTTGACGGTGTAGCGCAACTGCTCGCTCACCACGACCGAGGGCTGTTCGGGCGACATGGTCACCCCCGCCAGCCGGAACTGTGGCGCGGGCGCCGTCCCGCAACCCGCCAGCGCCAGCACGGCGAGCAGACTCAGCGCGGTCAGGCCGGGTCTGCTTTGCGGATGCATGTGGCGGGTGGTGGTCATGGTGATGGTGAAAGGAGGAACTACTGGCGGTCGAGGACGATGCGGTAGCGGGCCTGACCCGAGCGCAGGTGCTCGAAGGCGTCGTTGATTTTGTCCATGGGAAAATGTTCGGTCACGGGGGCGATGCTGTGGCGGGCGCAGAACTCCAGCATGTCGGCGCAAGTGGCGGGGCTGCCCATGGGGGAGCCGCCGATCGAGCGCTGAGCTTCGAGTAGCTGGAACGGGACGAACTCGGCTGGCGGGGCTGCGCCGACGAAGTGCAGCTTGCCGCCGGGGCGCAGGAGGTTCAGGTACGCACTCCAGTCCAGGCCGACATTGACCGTTACGAGGATCATATCGAGCGACCCGCGCAGGCGCTTGAACGCGTCCGGCTCGCGCGAGTTGACGAAGTGGTGCGCGCCCATTGAGCGGGCTTCCTCTTCCTTGTCCGCGCTGGAGGAAAAGGCCGTCACTTCGCAGCCCCAGGCCTTGGCAAACTGGAGGGCGTGGTGCCCGAGCCCGCCGATGCCGACCACGCCCACGCGATGCGTGGGCAGGACGCGATTGATGAAGAAGGGATTGAACACCGTGATGCCGCCGCAGAAGAGCGGGCCGGCCTTGGTGGCGTCGAGCGCGGCGGGCAGCGGGATGGCCCATTCGCTCTTGGCCACGAGGTGGCTGGCGAAGCCGCCGTGGCGACCCACGATGGTCTCCTCGGCATGCGAACAGCGGTTGTGGTGGCCGCTCATACATTCGCGGCAGTGCATGCACGAGCCGGAGAACCAGCCGACGCCGACCTTTTGGCCGAGCTGAAGGTGCGAGACGTGCTCGCCCTTCCACAGAATCGTCCCGACGACCTCATGCCCGCCGACGAAAGGATAGGCCGAGCGGCCCCAGTCGTTGTCCAACATGGACAGGTCGCTGTGGCAGATGCCGCAGTGCTCGACCGCGATCAGCACCTCGTCCGCGCGCAGGTCGCCCGCCTTGTACTCGAAGGGTTCGAAGGCGGCTTTGGGCGCGTTGGCGGCGTAGGCTTTAATCGTCGTGCTCATGTTGAAGTTTGAGAGTTTGAGAGTTCGAGAGTTTGAAAGTTTGAAAGTTGGGTTAGTCGGAGGGGAGGGTGAAGGCGGTTTCGGGTTCGCGCAGTTCGGCGGGTTTGAACTTCATGCCTTTGAGGTCCGATTTCGAGAGGTAGGCGATGAAACCGCTGAGCAGCGCCTCGGCTTCGGTGGCAACCGCATAGACGGCATCGAACTGCACCTGGTTGATGTAATCGGCGTCGATCATGACGTAGAGCTGGCTCTTGACCTCGGCCAGGGAGCCGCGGGCGACATACAGAAACTGCAAGAACTCGCGGTTGCCACTGCGGCCGAAGCCTTCGGCGATGTTGGACATGGCCGAGATGCTGCTGCGCCGTATCTGGTCGCACAGAGCGAAGTCGCGCGCGGCAGGCAGTGTGGCCGTGAGGGCATAGACGAAGCGGGAAAGCTCGCGGGCTTTCTGCCAGGCCTGAATCTCCTCAAATGTCCGGATGCTTGCCATCTGCTGAACTCTCAAACTCTCAAACCCAAAACTCTCAAACTCCGCGCCGCTTAGGCGCTGGCCGGGGCGAGCTCTTCCTTGACCCAGTCGTAGCCCTTGTCCTCGAGTTCGAGGGCGAGGGTTTTGTCGCCGCTCTTGACGATCTTGCCGTCGTACATGACGTGGACGACATCCGGCACGATGTAGTCGAGCAGGCGCTGGTAGTGGGTGATGACGAGGAAACCGCGCTCGGGGCCGCGCATGGAGTTGACCCCCTCGGCGACGATGCGCAGGGCGTCGATGTCGAGGCCGGAGTCGGTCTCGTCCATGATGGCGTACTCGGGCTTGAGCATCATCATCTGAAGGATTTCGCAGCGCTTCTTTTCGCCGCCGGAGAAGCCGTCGTTGACCGAGCGCGAGGTGAAGGCGCGGTCCATCTTGAGCTGGTCCATGGCCGCGTAGAGCTCCTTGTAGTACTTCGTGGCGACAATGTTCTCACCCTCGGGCAGGCGGGCCTGGACGGCGGCGCGGATAAAGTTGGCGATGCTCACGCCGGGGATTTCCGCCGGGTACTGGAAGGCCAGAAAAAGGCCGGCGCGGGCGATTGCGTCCGGCTCCATGCCGACGATGTTGGTGCCGTCGAGGAGGGCTTCGCCGCCGATGATGTCGTAGTCCTCATGACCGGCGAGGGCCTTGGCGAGGGTGCTTTTACCGGTGCCGTTGGGGCCCATGATGGCATGGACTTCGCCCTTGGGGACGGTGAGGTTGAACTCCTTGAGGATCGGTTTTTCGCCGATGCTGACGGACAGGTTGCGGATTTCCAGTGACATGATGTGAAGTGGTTCGTGTGTTTTGGGTGAAAATGTGGATGCGACTCAGACGCAGTGGTCGCCTGCGAGGTCCTTGGGGGCGTAGCCGCTGAAGCTGAGCTTGAACTTTTTCGCCTCGAAGCCCTGCGGGAGCACGTTGGTGATCTCGCGCATGAAGTTTTCGGGCAAATCGATATCGAACACGCGTCCGGTCGCTTCGTCCAGAAAATGTGCATGTTCGCCGTCGTTAGGACAGAAGCGGCTGGGCTCGCGCTCGTAGTTGAGCTTCTTGACCAGTTCGCACTCGACGAGGGTTTCCAGGCAGTTGTAGACGGTGGCGAGCGAGATGGAGGGCATGGCCTGCTTGGCGCGTGCGTAGACCTCGTCCGCGGTCGGGTGGTCGCGCTGAGTCAGCAGCACCCCGTAGACGTGCTCACGCTGGCGGGTGGCGCGGAGTCCGTTTGTGACCAGCGCCTCCTCCAGTTCGTGTTTGGCGTTTGTGGATAGCTTCATGGATGAAATCGCCCTCAACTAAATTGGAATGATTCCAGAATTCAAACGAAATTGAGAATTATTTTCATTAAAATTAGAAAAGATTTTCTAATGGGCTCGTTAAACAAATAACGATTATCATTCTAAATAAGCACACCCGCTGCCAGATCGTGCGGTGGTGCAGAAAATTTCTCACGGAATTGCGTGGTTAACCCGCTCCTTAATAAGGCGGCGTTGGTGTCAATGGAGCATGGGCTTTGGGGGTTGTCATCCTGAGCAAGTCCGCTTGCGGACGCGTCGAAGGATCTCCTCGTGCGGCTTGCTGGGCGGGCAGGTGAAAATCTGTACCGAGAGATCCTTCGACTCGTTTCACTCGCTCAGGATGACAACGGTGTTCAGGGACGTTCCTGTTGCCTCGTTGGCGTGCGGGATAAGTGAGGGGCGGCCTCGGGGCACAAAAAAGCCCGGGGAGGGAAGCCCGGGCTTTGAGTGCGGATTATTATGTGGAAGCGGGGTTTACGTAGGCACGATCAATTACTGCGGAATCCTTCCCTGGCAGCAGGAGAACAGCATCGTGGCGGCCACGCACACCGCTATGGTTATCAGTGCTACTGTAAACATGGTATTAATATAGTCTCTTTTTCGGGAAAAACCTGACAAGTTCCCCGAAATTGGCCCCCTTGGGGGGTCTTTTTCCAAGAAACGGGATTGTGCAGTGAGGCAGAGCCAGTATTGGTCTGGTGCATGGAAACTTTTGAAAACCCGCATCCCGGTCGCGACTACCTCATCCAGCACATCGCCGAAGAGTTCACCTCGGTCTGCCCGAAGACGGGGCATCCGGACTTCGGCACGGTGGTGCTGACCTACATCCCCGACCAGCTCTGCGTCGAGCTCAAGGACTACAAGCTCTACCTGCACAGCTACCGCAACAAGGGTATCTTCTTCGAAGCCGTGACCAACAAGATCATGGACGACCTCACCGCCGAGCTCAAGCCGCGCTGGCTGCGCATCGAGACGATCTGGAAGGGCCGCGGGGGCATCCGCTCCGTCGTGCGCATTGAGCAGGCCGCCGAGGACTTCGACGGGCCGACGCCGCCGTATTTCGGATAAAACTGCCGCTGGAAAGTGAACGGCGAGCCGCCGGGCCTACTGGCCGTCGATGGCTTCCTGCATCTGCTGCTGTTCGTAGCTGTTGATCTGGCCGTTGGCGGCCATGTCGTCGAGCTGGTCGGTTTGCTTGGCGTCGATGCTCTGGATCGAGGTCGCGTTTTCGTCGGCCTGCACATTGCGCTCATACTGGGCGCAGGCGGCAAGGAACACGAAGGGGAGCAGACAAAGGAGAGATTTCAGTCGCATGGGCCGGAGCATGGGTGCTGGCCGAGGGTTTACAAACCTAAAGCGCTGGCCGAGGGGAGTGCATGGCTTGCGCAATTAATGGTGTGCGGGGGAGGATGGGCTGCGGAGCCGATCCTCCCGCTGTTGTCATCCTGAGCAAGCCCGCTTGCGGACGCGTCGAAGCATCTCCTCGTGCGGCAAGGACGCTGACTGAAATGAGCCGCGCCGCCCGATTTGACGCGAACCTTTTACCGGGGGCGATGTGGGTGTTGCCCATGGCATTTCTTCAGGAAATGCCATCCAGATGCTAAGCATCTAGGGTGCAGGGCTATGCCCTGCTGCTGCTGTGTAGGTGGCGGAGTTTTTCGAGTCCTCGTCCACGGTGACGGCGGTGACCCAGGCGCGGCCGCCAGAGTCGGCCCGCACGAGCTGGTCGAAGACCCCATGCAGGTGCTGGGCAATCCCTTCGCACGAGCAGCTCTCAATGAGGTACACCTTGAAGGCCTCCGGACAGCCGGAGACGAGGCGTTCGCGCAGCGGGTCGTCCGCGTTGAGCACGCAGGCGTGGTCGAGGTTCTGGTCGATCCACTTGCGCAGGTACTTGAGCTTGCCGAAATCGACCACGAAGCCGTTGGCGTCGGGTTCGCGGCAGGCGAAGGTCACATGGATCGTCCAGTTGTGCCCGTGCAAGAGGGCGCAGTGGCCGTCGTGGCAGTGCTGGCGGTGAGCGAAGGGGATGTCGGCAAAGGTTTTGCGGCAGGTCAGCATGACGGGAGCCTCCAGTCGTGGGCGATGAGGTCGGCGAGGGACGGGGCGTCGGCGGCGTAGGGGGTCGGGTCCTCGACCCCGGCCAGGTGGAACGCTTCGCGGCGCTCAATGCAGGTGCCGCAACGGCCACAGTGCTTTTCGCCGCCCTGATAGCAGGACCAGGTGTCGGCGAAGGGCACACCGAGCTCCGCGCCCCGGGCGACGATGTCGGCCTTGGTCATCTGGACGTAGGGGCGGTGCAGGAAAACCTCGTGCCAGTCGGCCAGGCGGATGGCCCGGTCGAGCGCGTCGGTGAACTCCTCCCGGCAGTCCGGGTAAATGGTATGGTCCCCGGCGTGAGCGGCATAGGCGACGCAGTCGGCCTTTTCGGAGATGGCCCAGGCGGCGGCCAGGGAGAGCAGGAGCATGTTGCGGTTGGGCACCACGGTCTGCTTCATCGAGTCCTCGGCATAATGGCCCTCGGGGACGGCCACCGCCGGGTCGGTCAGGCTGCTGTGCCCGAGCAGGCCGGTGACGGCGGAGAGATCGGCCACCCGGTGGTCGAGCCCGAGTCCGGCGCAGACCTTGGCGGCGCAGGTGAGCTCCTTACTGTGGCGCTGGCCGTAGTTGACGGAGAGGGCGCGGACGGTGTGGCCGGTTTGGACCAGATCGTAGAGCAGGACGGTCGAGTCCAGCCCGCCGGAATAAACAACTATCGCTTTCATGGTGAAATTCAGTGTGCGGACGGCGTCATTGCCGTGCAGTCCCTGGGAATTTCCTAGCAGGGAAGGGGACTCACCGTGCGCATTTTCCCGCGCAAGTCGATGTTAATCTTGGCGGCGGCGCGGGGCGGGCTTACTCGGCGATGGTGCCCAGCACCATGAGGCCCCCGATGCAGACCAGGCCCAGCGAAGAGAAGATAATCCCGAGAATGGCGAAAATCTTGCGCCGGTCTTTCATGCAGGCACCGGCGATGCCCAGCCCGAGGGCGATCAGCATGAGGAGGATGTCACCGATGATTCCCAGTCCCGCCAGAATGAGGCCGATCGATTCCTCGTTCTGACCGGACGCGACCAGAAAACCTGAGACTGCGACCAGCATCACGGCCAGTAGGCCGCAAAACAGGCTGACACAAAAGGAGGCGATACCTAATCCGGAATGTTTCATGGCGTCGAAATGATATCCCTTGTTAAGTCCCATCGGACGTCCTGCGTCGAATAAAAAAGCCCGCCGGGATTCGGCGGGCTCGGTGAAAGGTTGGCGGGTTGCGTTTACACGCCGACGCCGTGGGCCTCGGCGAGGTGGCGCTCGGCGGAGATGGCGGCGCGGCAGCCCATGCCCGCGGCGGTGATCGCCTGGCGGTAAACATGGTCCGAGCAGTCGCCGGCGACATAAACGCCCTCGACCTCGGTGTGTACGCCGCTGGCGTGGTTGGAGACGATGTAGCCCTCCGCGTCGGTGGCGATCTCATCCCCGAGGAAGTGCGTGTTGGGGATGTGCCCGATGGCGATGAAAAAGCCCTTGGCCTCGATCTCGGAGACCTCGCCGGTGACGATGTCCTTGATGCGTACGCCGCGCATGTTGCCGGTGTCGTCGGCGAGGACTTCTTCCGGCACGGTGTTCCAGCGCACGTCGATTTTGTCGTGGTTGATGACGCGGTCGGCCATGATCTTGGAGGCGCGGAACTCGTCGCGGCGGTGCAGCACGGTGACCTTGCTGGCGAAGCGGGTCAGGAAGACCGCCTCCTCACAGGCGGAGTCGCCGCCGCCAACCACGATCACCTCCATGCCGCGGTAAAAGGCGCCGTCGCAGGTGGCGCAGGTGGTCACGCCCTTGCCGCCGAACATCTCCTTCTCGCCGGGGATGCCGAGCAGACGCGGGCGCGCGCCGGTGGCGATGATGAGGGTGCGGGTTTCGTAGGTCTTGGAGGAGGACTTGAGGACCTTGACGTCGCCCTTGAGGTCCACGGACTCGATCACGTCGCTGGCGAACTTCGCCCCGAAGCGGGCGGCCTGCTTGCGGATGTTATCGGTCAGGGTATAGCCGTCGATCCCTTCGGGGAAGCCGGGGAAGTTCTCCACCTCCGAGGTGGTGGTGAGCTGGCCGCCGGGCTGGGTGCCCTCGATCACGAGCGGTTCGAGGTTGGCGCGGGCGGCGTAAATGGCGGCGGTCAGGCCGGCGCAGCCGGTCCCGATGATGATGACGTTTTCCATGGTGCGAATTTAAGGGCTTTGGGGGAAGAATTTGAAAGTAAAAACAACCCACCCCCGCGGAGCATTAGCTCCGCGTATGGGTGGGCTGCGAAACGGTTATTTGCTCAGGTACTCGGCCACGCCCTCGTGGGTGGCGTTCATGGCCTTTTCGCCCTTCTGCCAGTTCATCGGGCAGACTTCGCCGACCTGCTCGAAGTGCTGGAGCGCGTCCACCATGCGCAGGGCCTCGGCGATGCTGCGGCCCAGCGGCAGGTCGTTGACGATCTGGTGGCGCACGGTGCCCTCCTTGTCGATGAGGAAGAGGCCGCGGTAGGCGACGAGTTCGCCGCTGGCCACGAGGTTGCCCTCCACGTCGATGTCGTAGTCGCCGGTGAGCACGTCATAGGCGGAGGCGATGGTCTTGTTCGTGTCGGCCACGATCGGGTACTCGACCCCTTCGATGCCGCCCTGCTTGCGCGGGGTGTTGACCCAGGCCCAGTGGCACTGCTCGGTGTCGGTCGAGCAACCGATGACCTGCACGTTACGCTCCTCGAACTGGCCGAGGGCATCCTGAAAAGCGATGAGCTCCGTCGGGCACACGAAGGTGAAGTCCTTCGGGTAGAAGAACAGCACGACGTACTTGTCGCCCAGGTACTGATCGAGCGTGAAGTTCTCCACGATCTGCCCCTTGACACAGGCGGCGGCGTTAAAATTCGGAGCTTTTTTTCCTACTAGAACTGACATTGTTGTGTTGCGTTGGCGGTTGGTTAACCGGCAAGCGTAGCTTGCGCGGGGTACATCCAACCCGGCTTCGACGACCTGTCAAGCCGGGGGCAGTATTATGGTCATTCTAAGAATCTATCGTCGATATAGGCAACGCCTATAGTTGAATAAACCCAAGGAACCCCTATTGGGAGCACGTGCCGTGCCGGTTGGGAGGGTAGCTGGCAGGCGAGCGAGGAGGATAAAAGAGAACAGGCCTCCCCCGTACGGGGGAGGCCTGCCTTGCGCGTCGCGAGACGGCGAGTGCGATGGTTATCGTTGATCTCTGGCCACAGAGAAGCGGGAGGCGCGGCGGCGGCGCAGCACGGAGAACGCCAGGGCGGCGACCCCGAAAAGACCGGCCCAGGTGGCGGGCTCGGGCACCGGAATCATGGACGAGCCGTAGCTGAGGTCACTCTGATTGAGCTGGAGGCTGTAGAGTTGGGCGTGCTGCACACCGGAGAACTCGATGTCGAACGAGGTGATGTTATCGTAGCCGCTCACGTCCCACTGGTACCCGTAGAGGTTCTGGTAAACGGGCTCCTCCTGCATGGTGCCGCCCGGACCGGTCGGCATTTCCACCGTGCCGGTGAGAACTGAGGCGATGAGCGAGTCGTAGTCGGCCACGAGGGTGATGGTCTCGCTGTCACCGTAGTTGAGCGTCAGGCTGGGCACGAGCAGGCCGTTGACCGGGTCGTCGTAGTAGTCGTAGGTGTAGACCTCGCCGATCTCGACCTGGAAGACGAGGGTCGCGAGGTTGGCCAGGGGCGAGTCCTCCTGCACGGCGAGCGTGCCGCCGTACACGTTAGTGTCCGAGCTGAAGCCCCCGAAGTACAGGGAGCCGCTGGCGGGGTAGGGGCCGCCACCCGAGCCGTTGGAGACCTTGACGAGCCCGGCGGGATTGGAGCCGCCGTCCGTGTCGTTCGCGTAGATCGGGCCCGGCCAGGTGCCGCTGCCCGGGAAGGAGCCGTAGCCGGGATTGCTGGCTGCGGAAAAGTCCGTCCAGCCGTCGAACTTGGTGTTACCCCCCAGGCTGACCGCCTGCGGAGTGGTTTGAGCAAAGCTGGCTGCCCCTGTGGTGAGGAGCAGGGCGCAGCATGCGAGGAGTGTCGTGTTGCTTGTCTTCATAGAGATGGATTTAGTTTTTGAGATTGACTCTCAAATGTGAAATGTATTTGAGATTGAGTGTCAATATCGATTACATAAAAAAACAACTCACGAACAAAAAAAGTAAAGGTAAGTGCTATGTGCTTGAGAAATAATGGAATGCGATTCGTCAGGGGTGCCGGATCGTTCTTCGGAGGTAGCCGTTGCAGCGTTGAAAGTTCTCAACAGGGTCTCAAAAAACGCGGTTTTAGCCTAATGGAAGTGCTGATCTGCCTGTCGATTATTGCCGTGCTGAGCGCGATCACGTTCACGGTCGTGCATAAGACCCGGGCCTATGCGACCATGTCCAACGAGGTGTCCGCCGCGCGGCGGTTGACCGCGGGCTATCTGCTGGCTTCGCAGGACAACGGCGGGAAGTTCATGCCGGGGCTGGACCAGACGGCGCCGCCGATCCTGTTCCGGGACCGATTGGTCAAGTTCATGGAGGCCCCGCACCGGTACCCGTTTCGCCTGGCCCCTTATCTGAACTACGAGTTGGAGGGGGCGATATTCGTCAATGGCAACAGGGAGCAGATCGTGGACATGTACGGCAGCCAGGGTGACATCTACGATTACATGGTGAGCCTGTGGCCCGCCATGGGCATGAACATGACCTTCGTGGGCGGGAAGATCGCCCGGACCGGTAACTGGACGAACCCGATCATGGAGAGCGAAACGCTCTTCCGCCTGTCGCAGATGCATGAGCCGGTCGTGCTCTTTGTCTCAGCGGGGATGGACGAGCCGGTCGGGATGAACTCAGACGGGGATATCCGCGGCTACCATGAGGTGACCGCGCCGTTCACCTGGTCGGGAATGTCATGGTCCGAGGGCAAGAGCCCGACCGGTTACGGCAATGTCGCTTTCCGGCACGACGGCAAGGCCGTTTGTGCCTTTCTGGACGGAAGCATCAAGACCCTGACCAGCGAGGAACTGCGGGACATGCGCCTGTGGAGCCCTCAGGCCGCCCGGCTTAACGCCCCCTTCTATGTGCCGAGTGCGGATTGAGGCCTACTGACGTACGCGCTTTTCGGATTCCCGGATGTTTTTCGAGAGGTAGTCGCGGATTTTCACTTCACGCTCGATGATCTCGTCGAAGTACGGGTAGTAGAGTGTAAGCTTGGGGCCGCCCGTGCTCTTGAGCGCGCGCAGGTGCCGCTGGTAGGCGTGGTAAGTGTCGTTGCGGATGAGTCCGTCGAGCTGACGGAAAAGCGTGGCGTAAATCTGCCGCAGGGAGTCGCGCCCGATCACGCCGCTGACGACTTTGCGGCGGGCCTGCTCGTTGGCGTCGTCAATGATCTCCATCAGATGCTGGTCTTCGCGCCAGTCATTGTCGTCGGTGTAGAGAAAGACCGCGACATTCTGGCGCTGGAGGCTGAAGGCGTTAATCTCGTCGTTCTGCTTGCAGAATCTGGGCAGGTCGATGGCATACCAGTTCGTGGCCGAGTCGAGCCGGTAGCCGTAGTAGCGGACCTTGCTCTTGATGGCGGAGCCCTTGTTTTTGAAAGACGCCTCGTCGAAGTAGCTCTCGATCGGCACCTGCTCGGCGTAGCTGAGCACACCGATGACCTTGCCGCTGGGGATGTGGATGATCGGACTGCCGCTGTTGCCCTCATAGACGGGCGCGTCGTGCTCGATATTGGTTGGGCCGATGCCGACGACGTCGCCCTTGGTCCAGATCATGGTGCCGCCGCCTTTGCTGTTGCCGGGGATGACGATGGGGTCGCCAACCTGGATGGTGTTGCCGGTGTTCGGCTCGAACTCCAGGGCGATGTCGGTGTAGTCGGCCTCCTCGGCGAAGCGCACGATGCACAGGTCGTGGTCCTCGGCCCCGTAGATGGAGAGCAGGGTGAGCTGTTGGCCGTCAAGGGTCTTGGCGCGTATCCTGTCGAGGCCGTTGCCGTAGCTCTCGGCGGCGTCGGCACAGCCGAGCATATGGATGTTGGTCACGAGAAAGGGGATGCCGCGCATCTTGCAAATGAAGGCCGTGCCGGAGCCGTTGTCCCCCTCCAGCAAGACCAGGGCGGGCTGAAAGCTGCTGCTGTCGTACTGGTACCTCGCCTCATTTGCCGCGGCGGTCGTCTTTTCCACCTCCGCTTTTTTTTCCTTCTCTTTCTCGTCTTGCAGGGCGGCGGCGTATGCCTCCGGGTAGTGGATTTTCAACCACTCCATGGAGCCGGGTTTGGGGTCGCCTTCCGCCGACGGGGTAGAGTTCGCACTCGGACCGGGGCGCGGGCCATAAGTGACGTGCGGGCCGTACCCATCGTTGGAATCGAGCCAGGGTGGGGTATCGTCACTGAGCTGTGCAATATGGGCGTGTTTGCTCAAAGCACTGTCACCGGACTTGGCAAGCTGGGCATCGGCGTAATAGCCGCCCGCGGTGAGCAGGCAGATCAGGAAAGGGGTGAAGAACAGAGTTTTCATGGCGGTAAAAAATCGCTGCAAGCTTAGCCTAGTGAACTCGGTGTTATTGGGTAAAGCGTATTTAACATCGTTATCGGTTATTATTAGCTGGTGGTGTGAGCGAATAAGCGACGGTACCCCGGACGATTCGAGGCTTGGAATGGGCGCGTCCTGCTCCAAGGCTCAGAGGCATGGAATTGATCGACAGCCACTGCCATCTGGAACGTTTCGCCCAACAGGGGGAGCTGGACGCCGTCCTGGCCCGTGCCGCCGAGGCCGGGGTCGGGCGGTTGATCACGATCGGCACCAGCGTCGATGACTGGCCGCTGTACCAGCGGCTCGTGCAGGAGCACTCCGACCGCCTGTCGTGGACGGCGGGGCTTCATCCGTGCGATGTGGGCGAGGATTGGGAGTCTCAGGTGGGGCAACTGGCCCAGTATTGGCAGAGCGGCCCGCGCCCGGTGGCCGTGGGCGAGATCGGGCTGGATCGTTTCCGCCTGCCCCGGGACACCACCGAGGCGGCCACCCTCATGGTCCGGCAGGAGAAAGCCTTTCAGGCGCAGCTGGAGCTGGCGAAGGAACTGGACATGCCCGTGGTGGTGCACTCGCGCCACGCCTTCGAGGCCTGCCTGTCCATGATCGATCTGTGTGGCTTTCCGTGGGAGCGGGTGGTTTTCCACTGCTTCGTGGACGGGCCCGAGGCACTGCGCCAGCTCCGGGCCCGCGGCGGGCGTGCCTCCTTTACCGGGATTGTCACTTATAAAAGCGCGCCCGAGGTCCGCGAAGCCTGCCGTGAGCAGGGCTTGGACAAGCTCATGATCGAGACGGACGCGCCTTACCTGGCGCCGGTGCCGAATCGGGGCAAGCCCTGCGAACCGGCCATGCTGCGGGATACCGCGAGCTTTGTCGCGCAGGAGCTGGGGGTGTCGCTGGAAGAGCTGGCCGCGCAGACCACGGCCAACGCGCGCGCCTTCTTTAATTTGGGGTAGGCATCTGAAGCGGGCTGGCGTCGCCGACACGCTTAAGCTCCCCGCGCATGGTCAGCATGGCGCGGTTACCCGCGTTATCGATGGGGATCTCCTCGTAGCTCTCGATCACGAGCATCGTGCCCTCGGGCGTCTCGACGAAGGTGTCTGTGAGCTTGCGGCCGAGGGGATTGGCGTCATCGGCCGGGAGCCAGCTGAGGGTGTTGCCGTCGTCGCTGAGTTTGGCCACGAAGAAGTGTTCGCGGCCCTCCTGATCGGTTTCCGAGTAAATCCTGCCAGACTGGATGTACGTGCGCGAGAGGGAGGTGGAGAGTTCGCCATGGGCAGCCATCACGGCCTGCCCCTTGAGCACGTGGATACCATCGACCTCGTCCCACCAGTATTGCTGCTCGACCTCGATGCTCTGGAGCACACGGGCCATGCTGCGGATTTCGAACTTGCCGACCCAGCGACCGACATAGCGGTCGAGCACGGCGTTGAGGGCGGCGGTGCGCTCGTCGGAGGCAAGCTCAGGAGCGGCCTTGGTGGTGTCGGTCTGGGCTTGGAGAGGGGAGAGGGCGCACAGGCACGCCAGCGCGGCGACGGTCAATCGGGTCAGCATAAGGTTTACAAGGATACGCGAAACTTTGCCGTTGGCAAGCGCGAGTGGGGCGGGGATACTCCCCAGCCATGGCCGACGAGGATACCACGCTCGCCCAGCTCAAGGAGCGCGTTCAGGCATTTGCCCGGGAGCGTGACTGGGAGCAGTTTCACTCGCCCAAGAACCTGAGCATGGCCCTGGCCGCCGAGGCCGCCGAGCTGATGGAGCACTACCTGTGGCTGGACGGTCCCGCCTCGCATGCCCTGGGGGAGGACCCCGTCAAGCGCGCCAAAATCGAGGAAGAGCTGGCCGACGTCGTCATCTACGCGCTGGAGTTTGCCAACGTCACCGGTATCGGCCTGGCCGAGGCCATTGCTCGCAAGATGGCCCGCAACGCCGAGAAGTACCCCGTGGAAAAAGCCCGTGGCCGCGCCGACAAGTACGACGAACTCTAAGCGGACTGCGCCGAATTAAGGAGTTGCCCGCGAAGACACGCGAAGGGGCGCGAAGGTTGTGCGCAGGATTTGGATCATGCTGAACGTTACTCGGGGTCTTTCTCTCGCGACGCGATCTATGGAAAGAAGGGCCGGTACTCGTCGTTGTCATCTTTCGACTCGCTACGCTCGCTCTGGATGACAACGCGGGCTTGAGGCGCTGTTTGGGGTTCCCAAAAAACCTTCGCGCCCCTTCGCGTGTCTTCACGGGCAAAATATCCTTCCTGCCTAAAATACGGTCACGGCCAGCAGGCCCACGCCGAGCAGAATGGCCAACAGGCTGAGAGCGGCGGCTTCGCGGCGGGTGAGTTTCAGGAGCATGACGGCGAGTGAACTGGATGAGCGGAAGGGAGGCAACCGGTCGTTTTTAAACAAACGGCATCGGCTTGAAATCGCGTCCGATGACGGCGGTGGGCTGGGCCTGGAACCACTTGCTCAGGACGGTGGAATAGACTTGGCGGAAATCGGTCGAGAAGGTCAGGTCCTGATTTTTCTTCACACCGAGGTCGGGAGCCTGGCCTACAAGGTTTTTCTGGATACCCGTGCCCATGACAAAGAGCGGCGCAGCGGTGCCGTGGTCGGTGCCCCCGCTGGCGTTCTCGCTCGGGCGACGTCCGAACTCGGAAAAGGTCATGGTCAACACCTGGTCGTTGAGGCGGTGCCGCTCCAGGTCGAATTGAAAGGCTGCCAGCGCGGCGGAGAGCTCGCCCAGCAGCCGGGCGTGCTTGTCGGCCTGCCCGGAGTGGGTGTCGTAGCCGCCCTGCTTGACGAAGTACACGCGGGTCCCCAGCCCGGCGGCGATGAGCCCGGCCACACGCTTGAGGGACTGCGAGAGGCTGTCCCCGGGATACTTGGCCATGGGCTTGTATTTGTCCAAAACGTCGCCCACTCGGCGCTCGGTCACGATGGCGTCCATCAGCGTGTGCTGGAGGTACCCGGCGTTGCCCTCGCTGGCGGCGGTCTCGGCGACGCCTTCGAGCAGGTTAACCTCGCTCTCGGCGGACTTGCCGACGTTGCCCCGGGCGGGCATGCCGAAAATATTGTGCGGGCTCTGAGACTGGCAGGCCTGCGGCATCTCGTTACCGATGTGGATGGCATCGGGGTCCGGGGTGACGGGCTGCCCGGCGCACTCGGCGTCGAAGTAGCGCCCGATCCAGCCTGTGCTGAGCGTCTTGTTGCTGTCCACGGCGGTTTCCCAGATCTCGGTCGAGCGGAAATGGCTGCGGTTGGGATTGGGATAGCCCACGTTCTGGACGATGGAGAGCTTTCCGCTTTTCCAGAGCTCGGCCATGTCGCCCATGGCCGGGTGCAGACCGGTCTGCTCATTTAGTCGGATGACCTTCTGGGCCGAGATAGCGAGCTTGGGCCGCAGGTTGTAATAGCGGTCGTCGGCGAAGGGGATGACGGTGTTGAGCCCGTCGTTACCGCCGGCGAGCTGCACGAGCACGAGGATGCTCCGATCGCGCTCGGCGGCGGGCACCTGCGCGGCGGCGGCCCGGGTGATGAAGGCCGGGACGAGTCCGCTGAAGGCGAGCAGGCCGATGCCCCCCGCCGAACTGCGGATGAATTCGCGGCGGGTCAGGGGAAGGCTCGGGTGCGGTTCGTTCATGGCTGGTGCGATGGGGTTAACAAAGCTGGTATTGGGGGGACTGGAGAATGGCCTGGATAATTTCGCGGGTACTGCGGTATTTGCCGCCTTCGGCGCGGGCGAGGTGATCTTCGAGTTTTTCGCGGTAATCTTCGCTCGGCTGAGCGGGCAGGAGCTTGTTGCAAAAGTGTCTGACGCCGAATTGCGGCGGCTGGTTAAAGACAAACTCCACGTCCTCCTTGGTGAGGGCGAAATGACCGTGTCCGGCCTCGCGGGCGGCTTCGACATCCCGGCGCTCGTCGTCGTTGAGTTTGTCCAGATTGATTCCCCAGAAGAGGCTCTTTGTCAACTGGCGGCGGGCATCCAGCGTGGTGGCGTTGATCCAGTGCTTTCCGCCGACCCAGCCGCGCACGTTGGGCGGGTTGTAGAACTCCTGCCCCATGGCCCGGAGCTGGCCGAGCACGCGACCGGGGAGGGGGGCGACGTCCAGGTCCAGATTCTGGCAAGTGCCGACGTAGAACTGGACGGGGCACTTGATCAGGTTGGCCCGGTATTCGGGGGCGTAAAAGAGGCGGCTGGAGAAAAAGGTGCGCAGCAGCAGGCTCATGTCATAGCCGTTGGCGCGCCAGTGGCGGCCCAACTCGCTGACGAAGGGCTCCGGCAGCGGCTGTTCGCACAAGTAGAAGGTCACCAATTCCTTCGGGACAAAGGTCTCCGCCGCCGGCTGCTGGTAAACCAGGTCGATGACCTCGTCTCCGCCGAAATTACCGGTTTGTCCGAAGACGGTCTTGGGGCCGTCGTCGTGGTCTTTGGCGGAGAAATAGAAGCCCTTGTCATTGGCCCGGTAGCCGGTGAAGGCCCGGGCGGCCTCCTTGATGTCCTTTTCGCTGTAGTTGCCCTCGCCGAGCGTGAACAGCTCGAACAGCTCGCGGGCGAAATTCTCGTTCGGGGCCTTTTTCGAGCTGCGGTCCAGATTGAGGTACCGGATCATGGCGGGGGAGCGGCTGACGGCCTTGGCCAGCTCGGGGTAGGTTCCCAGGCCCTTGGTGCGCAGCAGGTTCTGGTGCTCGAAGAGGATCTCTGTGTCCTGCACGGTCTGGCGGTCCACGACGAAAATGTTTTGCAGGAAAAGTACGTACTTCTCCTGGGCGGAAAACTCCGGCTGGCGTCCCCGCTGGAGCCAGCGGATGCCGTAGTCCTGATACGCCTGGCTACGCTGCTGGCGTAGTTCGCGCTGGAGCTCGCGCCGCATCTCGGGGTCCTTGGTCTCACGGATCGTGAGCCGCATCTGCTCGGCGTTTTCGTCGAGCTCACGGGTTTCCTCCGGCATGGGCATCGGCCCGGCGGTCTTGAACCAGGCATTCAGGCTGGCGTCGAGCCCGAGCGCCCGCACGCGCTTGACTTGATCCTCGGTGGCGGCAAAACCGGCCCGCCGCAGCAAGTGCCGCGTCTCTTCTTCACCCCACTGTTCATGGGGGATCGCCTGCCAGGCCTGGCGCGGCGTGAGGTTTTTTATGCTCGTCGTCACCGCTGATTAATGTTAACCTCCACAACCAGTTAAAGTTCCGAACAATTTAACTTTAACCTATCCAAACATCCCTCAAACGCAAAACCAAAACCACCCTATGCGACACCTCGTCCGCCGCGCTTTCGTACTCATTTCCTGCGCCCTGATCAGCCTGGTCGGCTTCAGTGGCTGCGAAACTTTCGATACGCCTGAAAACCTCGCCCTGATCTCCTCCATGAAGACCTTCCAGATGGGGGATGTTCACGGCAGCCTTAGTCAGTTCTCCTCGCGTAACCAGCAGGACGCGATCGTGCTGACGCAGGAAATGGTGGCCCGCCAGCTGGAGTCCCTCGGGTACCGCGAGGTGTCCGCCTCGGAACAGGCCGACATGACCGTCATCCCGAGCTGGAGCTTCTACGAGGAGCGCAGCCCGGCGCTGCAAAATGCCGGGGCTGTCAGCTACGAGCAGTCCCTCTATCAGGCTGGTACGACCAAGATGGCCCGTATGGGCCTTCAGATCCTTGGTGGCAGCGGGCAGGTCCTGTGGAGCTCTTCGAGCAACTGGGGCTTCCCCTCGGCGGTGAGTACGACTCAGGACTTTGCCAACGCTGCCCAACAGGCGCTGGCGGGTTTCCCCGAAGCCAAGCCTGAAGCCACTGACACCACCGTCCAGGCCACCCCGACCGGCGACGCTGAGTCCTGATCCGGGCGCACGCGGCCAACGGCCCGTTCTTTTTTCAAAACCTCCGCTCCGGTCATCGGGCGGAGGTTTTTTGTGCACAAAAACGAAGCTGAAAGAATCATTTCCCCGCGAAGAAACGCGAAGGCACGCGAAGGGAAACCACTTTTGCTCAACTTTGCGCTTCTTCGCGTGCCTTCGCGGGAAATCTCTTGATCAAACTTCTTGGGGAAGTGGCGTCACAGCTCGCGCGGGGTCGTGTAGAGCCGGGGGACGCGCTTGGTGATCGAGCAGAAGGCTTCCCAGGGGATGCAGTCGGCCCAGCGGCTGAACTCCTGCACGCCGATCTCTTCTGCGCCCTGGCGACCGATAATGGTGACATTGTCCCCGGCCTGGGCTTCGGGTACGTCTGTCAGGTCCACGATGGTCTGGTCCATGGTCACGCGGCCCAGTACCGGGCAGCGCCGCCCCCGGATGAGTACCTGGGCCCGGTTGCTGGCGGTGGTGGGGATACCGTCGCCGTACCCGGCGGTGAGCACACCCAGCCGCGAATCCCGCTCCAGGTGGCGGGTCTGTCCGTAGCTGATTCCGGTGCCCGCGGGCAGGTGCTTGGTGATGCCGACGCGGGTGTGGAAGCTCAGAACGGGCTCGGGCTTGAGCTCGGCGAGGAAAGAGTCCGGGTAGGGCAGGCAGCCGAACTGGAGCAGGCCCACGCGCACGGCGTTGAAGGGCGACTCGGGGCTGAGCGTTTCCAGGCCCGCGCTGTTGTCGGCGTGGATGAGCAGGTCGCGCGGGGCGGGCTCGGGCAGGGACTCCAGCACGCGCAGGAAGCGGTTGCGCTGCTCGTTGGTGAAGTCCGGGTCGGCGTCCGCGCTGGAAAAATGGGTAAAGATGCCCGCCAGCTTGAGCGCGGGCGTGGCCATGATTTTCCGGTAAAGCCCGGCGGCCTCCTCGTGCCAGACGCCGAGGCGGCCCATCCCGGTGTCGATCTTGAGGTGGACGGGGAGGATGGTATTGGCCCGCTGCGCGGCGGCGGCGAGGCGCTCGACTTCTTCGGGGGTGGAAACGGTGGCGGTCAGCTCGTACTCGGCCAGGCAACGCTCCTCTTCGGGCAGGACGGGACCGAGAACCAGGATCGGCCAGCCCCGGCCGACTTCGCGCAGCTCGGCGCCCTCGTACACGTTGGCCACGGCAAACATGCTGGCCCCGCTCTGCATAAGCCGGGCGACCATGCGCGGCATCCCGTGCCCGTAGGCGTCGGCCTTGACGACAGCCACGTACTGCATGTGCGGCGGCAGCGCCGCCCGTATCCGTCCCAAGTTGCGCTCCAGCGCCCCCAGGTCAATTTCCGCCCAGCAACGATATGCTTTCATCGATTCGGTCAAGCCAATCACGACCCGCCCCCCCGTGCAATGCAGCAAATCGTTAAGCCCCGCTTTTTCCTCTTCACCACGGAGACACAGAGGAATGCCGGACCCACAGCGTTGATCATTTTTTGTTTTAACCACGGATGCCACGGATAACACCGATAAAAAGAAATATCCGGGCCATCCGCGCTATCCGTGGTTAAACAGAATTCCTCATTTCAACCCAGACCTGGTAACACTACCAAGGCTCAGCGGCACAAAAAAGATACTCTCTGTGCGCTCTGTGTCCTCTGTGGTTAAAAAATATTCAACCCGCGCGGTGGCGTTCCGGGGTCCAGGTGCGGTAAGTCGCCTCGCTAACCATGAACAGGCCGGGCGCGTCGGCGGGGGCGAGCAGGCCGGGCACGCTGAGCAGCTCCGGGTGCGCGGAAAGGTTGTTCGAGACGGGGACGGCGTGCGCGGGCGGGGTGTGCCAGGACTTGCGCTGGCTCAGGTGGTAAATCGCGCCGGTCAGCGCGTCGATGGCGTCGGGCTCGACTTCGGCGATGGTGCCACCGGGGCAGGGAAGCACATTCCAGCGCGTCTGCCGGGCCTCGGCGATGACGTGAAACGTCGCCCCGTCGGCGCGTTCGGTGCGGGCGATCAACGCGGCGGCCAGCGGCAGGCTGCGGCAGGTCAACAGCTCCGTGTGCTCCCAGGCCGGAAGCGCCCGCCAGGTGCGGATGGCCATGGCCGCGAGCCGGATGCCCAGGACCGAGCCCGGCCCCTCGCAGTGGACGAAGCGCCCGACCGCCTCCAGCGTTTCCCCGGCGTCATTCAGGCAGCCCTCCACGAGCGAAAAAATGCTCTCCAGCGCCGGGCATTCCTCGGCCCGGTGGGCCAGCCAGCGGTTATCGCGCCAGAGCCCGGCCTGCACGGTGACCGAGCTGGCGTCGAGAAAGAGGGTGAGGCGGGCGGACATGGGAGGGAGATTCGTAAATTTGAAGATTTGTAAATTTGAAAATTAATGGAGGTCAGGATCGGATGGCAATGCCCGCTCGCGCCCGCCATGACAAAAGTGTCGCGCCCCGTCGCTCATTGCAGCTTCGCCTGATACGCCCGCCTGTTTTTCTATTTTACGAATCTACGAATTTACAAATCTACTAATCTATTCACCGCTTCCGCCAGGGCTGGTCCATGAGCTTTTCGATGTCGCCAGCGGCAAGCATCTTCCACAGCGCGAAAATACGCGGAGGCTTGAGGTCTTCCATCTCCCACTCAGGCACGGGTCGAATGTTGTTCTCCAGGGTAATGTAGCCGCCGGGAAAGACCGAGATCGTCCAGCCGGTCTCCAGGTGGGTAAGCCATACGTCCGGGTTCGAGCCGTCGTCGTCCTCGTCGTCGCCGACCGAGAGCAGGAGTTCTTTCAGGTGCTCGTCCGGCGGATTGATCTCGGTGATGCCCTCGCGGCTGGTCGTGTGGTACATTTTAGCGGTAGCGGCGGCGCAGGTTGGTCGGGAGGATGCCCAACTCCTCGCGGTATTTGGCCACGGTGCGGCGGGCGATCTTGATGTCCTTTTCGGCTAAAATGCCGACGATGCCCTGGTCGCTGAAGGGCTTGGCCGGGTCCTCGTCCTCGATGATGTGGGCGATGAGGTCTTTGACGCTCTTGTTGGAAAAGGTCTCGCCGTCCTGGCCCTGGTAGCCGGGCGTGAAGAAGTACTTGAACTCGAAAACGCCGTGCGGGGTCTCGATGAACTTGTTGGCGATGGCGCGTGAGACGGTCGTCTCATGGACGCCGACCAGCTCGGCCACCTGGTTCATGGTCAGGGGGCGCAGCTTGGAGACGCCTTCCTCGAAAAAGTCGCGCTGGAGCCGCAGGATCTCGCGGGTGATGCGCTCGATGGTCTGCTGGCGCTGCTCGATGGAGTTGATGAGGAACTTGCCGGAGCGGATCTTTTCGCGCAGGTACTCGCGGTCCTTGCCGTTGACGATGCCACGGGCGATCATCTCCTTGTACGCACTGGAGATGCGCAGGCGCGGGATGTAATCGTTGTTGAGGTGGATGAGCCACTCGTCCCCGTCCTTTTCCACCCGCACATCGGGCACGATGACGCGGTTGGAGTCGTCCCCGAACTTGCGCCCCGGTGCCGGGTCGAGCATGGCGATCTCCTCCATCGCCTCCTGCACGTCCTCGATGGGGGCGGAAACCTTGCGGGCGATCTCGGGGATGCGTCGGCGCAGCAGCAGGTCGTAGTGGTCCTTGATGATGCGGGCGGGCAGGGACTTGACGCGCCCCTGGAGCTTGAGCTGGGTCAGCAGGCAGTCCTGTAAATCCTTCGCGCCGATCCCGGCGGGGTCGAACGTCTTCAGCATCTCGGCCGCGCTCTGCACGCTGGAGAGCGGCAGGTTGGCCATGAGGGCGAGGTCCGAGAGGCTGGCCGTGAGGAAGCCCCGGTCGTCAAGGCTGCCCACCAGGTAGTCCATGGCGGCGCGCTCGAGCTCGTCGAGCTCGGAGAGGTCGGCCTGGCTGAGCAGGTGCTCCTGCAGGGAGGTCTCCGAGGTGAGCGAGTCGAAAAAGTGCTGGCGGCGCTCCTCGTCGTCGCGGGTGTAGGACCCGGCGGAGTTTTCCTGGGCAAAGTATTCGCGAAACTCCTCGTTGAGGTTGCTGAGGACGGAGTAGTCGTCATCGCCCATCTCGAGCTCGCGGGGATTGTCATCGTCACCGTCGGGAGAACTGTCGCTGTCGGCGGACTGCTGCTCAAGGCTGACGCCGTCCATGGGGAGCTCCTCCAGGGTCGGGTTCGCCTGGAGCTCTTCAAGAATGGTGTTGCGCAGCTCCAGGGCGGGGGCCTGGAGAATCTTCAGCGACTGGCGCAGCTGGGGCGCGAGCACCAGCGACTGCGTCTGTTTCTGAACCTGCTGAAACCCTTGGTTGGCCATCTGGGAGTGTCGTCTTCATGTGGCGTGGGGCTCGCCAGGGTTGAAAGGATTACCGCCGCACTCAGGCCCGTCCGCGGAACCAGCGGGTACTGGCGGAGCCGCCCTCCTCGCTGTAGAGGTCCTTGAGGTACACGGCGAGTTTCTCGTTGGTGGGGCCGTAGCCGTCGCTGTAGAGGTAAACCTCGAGCGCGGTGAGCATCTCGCCGGCGGTCTGGTAGCGCTCCTCGCGGGGTCGGGCGAGGCAGCGGTGGAGGATGTCGTTAAGTTTGCTGTCGATGCCCTCCCGCATGCGGGTGAAGTCGGGCAGCTCCAGGTACTGGATTTTATGGCGGGTCTGCTCGGGCAGCTCGCCTTCGAAAATGTTGTAGCCCAGCAGCAGCTCGGCCAGGACGATGCCGCAGGGGAACAGGTCCGCGCGCTCGTCGGTGACTTCCTTGCGCGCCTGCTCGGGGGAGAGGTACTCGTCCTTACCCGCGATGACCTCGCCCTCGTCGTTGTACATCAGGTCGAGGGCCTTCGCGATGCCGAAGTCCGTCAGCTTCACGTCGCCCTCGTAGGCGAGCATGATGTTTTTCGGGCCCACGTCGCGGTGGACGATGCCCAGCGGCCGGCCGTACATGTCGCGCTTGTTGTGGGCGTAGGCCAGTCCGCGGCAGATGCGCGAGACGATGAACACCGCCAGCTCCACCGGGATGAGCTGGTTGGTCTCCATGTGACGGTTGATGAACTCCTCGGTGTTGATGCCGTTGACGTACTCCATGACCATGAAGTACTGCCCGTCGATGGCCCCGAGGTGGTAGGTCTGGACGATGTTGGTGTGGATGAGGTCGGCCACCAGCCGCGCCTCCCCGATGAAGTTCGCCCGAAACTCGTCGATGGCGGAGAACTCCTCGCGAATGACCTTGATCGCGACCACCTTGCGGAACTCGTCGGTCCCGTGCTGGCGGGCCTCGTAAACCATGCCCATGCCGCCCTCCGCGATCTTGCGGACAAGCTCGTACTGCATGTTGTCGATGAGTCGTTTATGGGCTACCACAATGCCGCGTAGTTTACGGGCCGATTTCTCCCGCGCAAGCGGTTTTTTCCCAACTGTGCACGAAACCTGCTTCCACCCGGTTGACACCCGCCGGGAACTCCATATACACTTATAGCCATGATTACTTTGACTGACAGCGCTGCCGAGCGCATCACCTCCCTCAAGTCCAAGCTCAACGACGACGCGAAGTTCCTGCGCCTGTTCGTCGAGCCGGGCGGCTGCTCGGGCTTCGAGTACGGCATGTCCTTTGGCGAGGAGAAGGAGGGCGACTCGAAAATGGAAAACAACGGGGTGACCTTCCTCGTGGACGCCGCCAGCCTGCCGTACCTCGATGGCTGCGTGATCAACTTCGACGACGGCCTCACCGGCAAGGGCTTCGACATTTTCAATCCGAACGCGACCCACACCTGCGGTTGCGGCAAGAGTTTCAGCTAGCAGCTAACAACACAGCTCCCGGAGTCATTTAACGGTTTGAGACCGGGAGCCCCTTTTATTCTAGATGGTGGCCTTCCCGTCCTTTGTGGCGGGGAGGCTTTTTTTGTGGGCGGAGGAATGACCGTTGGGCGGCGCGTATCTTTGGGCTGTCCCGAAAAACGGGATTGGCAGCGGCGGGGCGGGTGATAACGTCGAGGGCATGATGCGCGTTCTCGTTGTTGCCCTGATCGGATTATTTGCCGCCCATTTCGCCCACGCCGAGGGGCGCGAGGAGATTTCCCTGACCCCGGACCAGGCGGTTGAGGAGGGCATCCGCTTGGGGATCGAGCCCCTGAAAATGCGCCATGGCCATCAGGTGTACGTCATCGGGATGGACGCGCAAAAAAAGAGCCGCCGCAAGAGCTTCGACGGCTTCCGCATCATGATTCAGAAACCCCGCGCCACGGACGCCGAGTTGACCGCCCGCATGTGGCATCAGGAGTGGACCGACGACCTCTACTACACCAGCTTCGAGATCGAGGAATCCTTCCTGCCGTACCTCTACGTGCTCGTCGATTACGGCAACGACCGCTACGAGGGCGCCTTCACGTACAAAATCCCTGTGCGGGCCTATCTGTCGCGCCAGTCTGACGTCTTGCCCGAGGGGCTGAAAAAACTCATCGCCGAGGCCGCGCTCAAGGCCGAGGGCGACAAATAAGCGCCTGTTCGATCTGTTGGGGCGAGTGGCTGAGCCTTTCAGTTAAAAAACAAACTGTTCAAAGTGGGGCGGTTGGGTATGCTCCGGGGTTCATTCACCCGAAGAGATTGACCGTCAAGACACGCCTTATGCCAGAAGGAGCCGCCATCAGCCGGATGTTCGCCGGAATCGCCGGACGCTACGACACCGCCAACCACCTGCTCAGCTTCGGGCAGGACTACCGCTGGCGGCGCAAGCTGGCTGCCATGGTCAAGGCCCGCGACCCGCGCGATGTGGTGGACCTCGCCACCGGCAGCGGGGATGTCGCCTTTACCCTGCGCGAGACGCTCGGGCCCCGCGTGGCCATCACCGGGCTGGACTTCTGCCAGCCCATGCTCGATCAGGCCGAGGAAAAAAAACAGCAGCGCCCCAACATGGAAAACCTCCGTTTCGCCTTCGGGGACTGTATGGACCTGCCGCTCGACGAGAACTCGGTGGACGCGGTCACGATTTCCTTTGGGCTGCGCAACTTCGAGGACCGCCAGCGCGGCATGCGTGAGATGCTCCGCGTCCTACGCCCCGGCGGGGCCGCCTACATCCTCGAGTTTTCCCAGCCCAGCGCCTGGATGAAGCCCTTTTACTACGCTTACCTCAAAGGCCTGCTCCCGCTGATGGCCCGCCTCGCCACCGGCAACCGCGACGCCTACGAGTACCTCGGCGACTCCATCGAAAAATTTCCCGCCCGCCCCGCCTTCGCCGCGCAACTGCGCGAGGCCGGCTTCGCCGATGTCCGTGCCGTCGCCCTCACCGGCGGCATCGTCGCCATCCACGAAGCGAAGAAAGCTTAGCGGGAGGGGGATCGGGGGGGGGGCCCCCCCCCCCACCCCCCCCCCCCCCCGGGGGGGCCCCCCCGGGCCGGGGGCCGGGGGGGGCCCAACACCCCGCCCCCATG
>JAUTCS010000011.1 GCA_030673825.1 Verrucomicrobiota bacterium JB024
GCGCCCCCAGACCCTGCGGCAGGCAAAGCCTGCACCCTCGGTCCAGCGTCCGTGCTGCGCACAAACGCTGGACCGACTTTGAAGTCTTCTCCTGACGCACGGCCCGCCCAGATAGGTTCTGAGCCATGTGGAGTAAACAAGGTGGCGACCCAGTTTTGATGTTGGGCCTCAGCGATTGCGTGAACCAGTGAAGCTGGTTCACGCAATCGCTGATACGATGCGCAGCATCGAAACTGCAGGCTGTGCCTGCTGCGGGTCCGGGCTGCACAAGCCCGGCGCAGGGTGTGGGGGCGCGGAGCCCCCACGGCTCTCTCCCCTTCCCTACAGGGCGTAGGTGAGCATGTCTTCGCCGTGGAAGAGGGTGAGGTGGTTGGCGCCGTTGTCGTGTTGGCTTTTTTCGGTGCGGCCGACGACATCGGCTTCGACGCCGAAGGCGCGGATGGTGTCGAGAAGCTTGTCGGCGTCCTCGGGGGGGCAATAGACCTCCAGGCGGTGCCCCATGTTGAAGACCTGGTACATCTCCTTCCAGGGGGTCTTGCTGGCCTGTTGGATGGCCTTGAAGACGGGCGGGATGGGCAGGAGCTGGTTCTTGATGAAGTGGACGTTTTTGCCGAAGCGCAGGCACTTGCCCTGGCCGCCGCCGGAGCAGTGGACGAGGCCGCGCACGCTGGCGCGGTGGTCGGCGAGGAGCTTGGTGACGATGGGGGCATAGGTGCGGGTGGGGCTGAGAATGGCCTCGCCCACGGTCATGCCGTTGCCCTCGGGCAGCTTGTCGTCGAGCTGGTACGGGCCGCAGTAAACGAGGTCCGCCGGGGTGGCCTTGTCGTAGGTCTCGGGGTACTTCTCGCGGTAGTAGCTGGAGAGCATCTCGTGGCGGGCGCTGGTCAGGCCGTTGCTGCCGATGCCGCTGTTGACGAACGACTCGTAGTTGGCCTGCCCGGCGGAGCTGATGCCAATGATGGCCAGGCCGGGGACGATCTGCTCCCCGGTGATGACCTTGTCGCGGTCCATCACGGCCACGGCGCAGCTGTCCACGGTGACGGTGCCGGTGCAGTCGCCCACGTCGGCGGTTTCGCCGCCGCCGGAGACGATGTTGACGCCGTGGTCGCGCAGGGTGGTCAGAAAGTCTTCGGTCCCGTTAATCAGCTCCGCGAGCGCGTGGCCGGGGAAGGCGCGGGCGTTGCGGTTGACGGTGCTGTTGATGAGGATGGGGCCGGTCGCGCCGACGCAGAGCAAATCGTCGATATTCATGACGATGCTGTCCTGGGCGATGCCGCGGAAGATCGACGCGTCGCCCGTCTCGCGGAAGTGTAGGTAGGCGATGAGCGACTTGGTGCCGGAGCCGTCGGCGTGAATGAGGTTGCACTTGGCCGGGTCGCCGGTGAGCACGTCGGGGACGATCTTGCAGAAGGCCCCGGGGAAGAGCCCCTGGTCGAGTTTGTCCACGGCGGCATGGACTTCGCCCTTGGTCGCGGAAACGCCGCGGGCGGCGTAACGGCCTGAATCTGGTGTGTGTTCTGCCACGGTAAATTTATTTAAAGGAATCGGGGCGGCGCGTCAGGCCGTTTTTTTTAGCAAGATAATAAAGGATGGAATGAATGGCCCGCGAAGTCACGCGAAGGCTGGGCTGTGAGCCGGGATATTTCCTCTATCCTTGGTGTCTTTGTGCCTTTGTGGTTGATACAAATAGCTTTATCAAAAGGAAACGGCTCAGAGGCGCTTCTCGATCTCGGCGCGCAGCTCGGCGTGCTCGCGGGTGACGGGGAACATCGGGTACTCGGCGGCGAAGGCGTCCGAGGGGCGGAAGAGGATGCCGTGGTCGGCGCTCTGGAGCATGCTCAGGTCGTTGTAGGAGTCGCCCGAGGCGATGATCTCAAAGTTCAGGCTGCGGAAGGCCTCGATGGCCTTGCGTTTCTGGTCGTTCTGGCGCAGGGCGTAGCCGGTGATGCGCCCTTCCGGGTCCACCACGAGCTCGTGGCAGAACAGGGTAGGGTAGCCGAGCTGGCGCATGAGCGGCGCGGCGAATTGGGCGAAGGTGTCCGAGAGGATGATGACCTGGCCGACGCTCTTGAGCCACTCGATGAAGTCGTTCGCTCCGGGCAGGGGGCTGAGGGTGCCGATGACTTCCTGAATCAGGGGCAGACGGATGTCGTGCTCGGCCAGGAGCCCGAGGCGGTAGTTCATGAGGACATCGTAGTCGGGCTCGTCGCGGGTGGTGCGACGCAGGCCCTCGACCCCGGTTTTCTCCGCGACCGCCATCCAGATTTCCGGAATCAGTACCCCTTCGAGGTCAAGACAGACCAATTTCATAGCCGCGGATGCTCCCGGCCCGACCCCGTTCAGTCAAGGCTTTAGGCGTAGCAGGTTAAATTACCCGTGGCGCGGAGCGGCCAAGTCTCAGCGACAAATACAGGGGCCGACGCCGAACTTCCCCCAACTAATAGGGGAAGGGGAGTTTATTGGGAAGGTCCCGGTCGGTGTCCCTGTCAGGGAGGGCTTTCGCCGGGCCATTGGAATCATCCTTTGAGAGGTATTTGACGCTGTCGTCGATGAGTTTACCCTGGGTGGTCATTCCGGCAACGAGCTCTCCCTTATAGTACACAAGCAGGTAAAACGCTGAAACCCGGTCTTCGGTTTTAATCGTGGTGCGGTTGACATACTGCACCGGACGGCCGTAGCCGTCGGTGCCGTCAGTGACCGTCTCATAGCGTAAACGGTGTGTGACGAGACTGACCGGCTCGCTCGCCGGCGTGGCCGTACTGCGTCCGGGAACCGTTACCGACGGGATGATGCTGGTGTGCATGGTCTCCCTGTCGCTCTTGCCGGCCCCCGAGATGGTTCGCACGACCAGCAGCCCGTAGTGCAACTCCAGGTCATTCATCGGGAAGGCGGCGCTGTTATACATCTCCGTATTAATGCGCTGTTGTCGGACATTGTGGTCGATCTTGACATCGCGTGCGTCGTAAGGCGCATTGGGCAACCCATCCGAGCTGGAATTCCGCGGGAATCGGGAGTCGGGGGCATTGCTGTCTTCGGACTTCATAAGCTCGCGCTCACACTTGACGTTCAGGCGTTCGCTGATGAGGCGTTTATAATACCAGTCCTTGATCAGTGTCTGCGAATCTTCGTCAAAGGTGTCCATCGGCAGGATGAAGGAGTCGCCCTTTTCCTCGACAAAAATACGGACGCTCTGCCGTTCGGGCCAGACATCATGGATGACGGCGGACAGTTCGACACCCTCGGTATTACGTAGAGGAACGATGTCGGACTTGCTGGGGAACAGTGGAAGGTCCTGAGCCTGAAGCGGGAGCGACAGCAGGCACAGAAGCAGCCAGGCGGGATGGCGGAACATGTGCATACATGAAGTCTTAATAACGTGACGGACTTTGGCGAGCCCGTAATGCGTCATCGTACAGCCGGATGCGTTGGGCTATTCATGATTCAACGTGCCGGAAAGCCTCCACAGGCGGGCGGTGAAGTGGTGTCCGAAACCCTGCTCGCGCTCCAGAGTCAGCCCGGCGGCGAGCATGAGCGGGAGGTGGTCGGCGAGACGACGGGCCGGGAAGTCGCACAGCGCCCCCAGAAAGCGGTAGCTGGCGGTGAGCAGGAGGCGGTTGCGCAGGCGGGCGAGCCGCGTCGGCCCGTCGGTCTGGAACTCCGTGTCCTGCCAGAGCCCGCCGGGGGCGAGCGCTTTTAAGCCGCGCTGGAGGAGCCGGGCCTGGTCGGCGGGCTCGAACAGGTCGAAGAGGTAATGGGTTACCACGGCGTCAAAGGCCGCGTCGGGCAGCCCGGCGTTCAAGGCCGAGCCCTCGATCCAGGAGACGCGCGTCCGCTGTTTAGGCGCCAGCCTCGCTCGGGCACAGGCAATCATGCGTGGGCTGATTTCGACCACGGTGGTGGTACAGCTTGGGTTGGCGGTGAGGAGTGCCTGGAGGAAACGGCCGTTGCCCTCGCCGAGCAGGAGAAGGTTCCGGCAGGCGGCCAGCTCGGGCAGAAAGGCCCGGCGCCCGCGTTCGAGCCGCTGGCCGTAGGCGAGGCGTTCCAACCGGGGGTAGAGGCGGGCCACACGGTCAAAGCCGGGGTGTTTGCTTGGCGGCGTGGCTGGCATGACGGGTGGGGAGACGACGGGGTCAGAGTCCGGGTACGTTGATCAGCCAGGCCTCGCTGGCGGGGTGCAGCCCGGGGATGAAAAACGCTAGCCCCGGGAGCAGCAGGATCGTGTCGGCCAGCACGCGGAAAAGCTCCATCGGCAGGCGTTCGGCAGCCAGCCCGAGCGCGAACAGCCCTGCCGCGCACACGCAGACCAGCAGGTGTTGGGCGGCGACAGTCAGGCCCAGGTAGAGGCTGATAGCCCCGGCTGCCGCCAACGCGTAAAAGGCCCAGGGGCGGCTGCCGGGATGTTGCCGGGCGAGCGAGGTGCGGCCCATTTCCACGTCGATGGACATTTCGCGGAAGGCGATCAGCGAGCAGTTGGCGAAGGCGAGCAGGAACAGGCTGGAGGTGGCCGGAATGAGCGGCAGCGGTGGCGTCTGCCCGGCGGCGTAAAGGGCGGTGCCGAGGGTGAAGATCAAGGCCACAAGGTACTCCTTGGGCACGCGCAGGTGCCGGTGCACGGCCACCGAGTAGGCGATGCACCCTCCCAGCATGAAGAGTCCGGTGACAAACTGCTGATGCGTCAGGCCGGTTAGTGAGAGGACGATGTCCGCAACCAGCACGGCTACCCAGATGACGGCCAGTTCCTTTTCCCAGCGGCGGGCGAAGCGGTGGCGGTCGGTTACGATGTGCTCGTCGGGCAGCCCGCGTACGTCCAGCCAGCGGTCCCCGGTGTAGGTGAGCCAGACCGAGAGCGCGAGTACGAGCGAGCCGGCGAGGCCGGGATAGCCCAGCCAGTGCTGCCAGACGACGGCGATGAGTACGGCGTCGAGGGCGAGGATATTCGGCCACTGCCACCAGCGCAGACGCCCCATGGGGCCGGTTTCGCTCAGGCTTGCGGTGACCATATCCGCGGCAGCATGCGGGAATACCCATCCTGTTCCAAGCCGGATTTTCCCCATTGGCCGGGGGCACAGCGCGGAAACGGGGCAGTTTCGCTTAACATTCTCACGTGAGGAAGCGCTCCGGGGCCCCTTCATGACGCCAAAGCCAGATGTTAGCTGGACTTATGAGTGACAGCGGTGTTAATTTTTTGTGCCGTGCCGGTTGATCTTTTCCGGCAATTGCACCATAAATGTTAGAAAGATTCTCACTCCAAACAACAGCAACAACCTGATCTGATCCATGAAAGTAAAAGCATACCTGAAACCTCACTGCGGATGGAGCAATGGCGTCCGCGCAATCTTCAGCAAGTACGGGATCGACTACGAAGACATCGATATCATCAATTTCCCCGAAAACTATGCCGAGATGGTGGAGAAATCAGGGCAGACGCTGTCTCCGTGCGTCGAGATCGACGGTGTGATGCTGGCGGACGTCAGTGGCGAGGAAGTCGAGAACTACATGCTTTCCAATCAGCTCGTCCAACCCAGCGACAAGGCCGTCGGCGTGCCGATCGACGCCCCCTGTACCGACGAGGAACACGAGCGCATGGCCTCCAAGACCATCCGGTTCTTCTAACAAAACTTTACCCTCCCGTAAAAAAGCCGTCCGGTCCATGCCGGGCGGCTTTTTTGTGAGGGGGCGGGTGGCATTGCATGGGCATGGCCAGGATTTGCGGAAGAGCATCGCGACCCGACCCGGCAGTCTGCGCGAACCTGCCGGGTCTTATGCCCGTGCCGCCCGTCAACGAAAGCTCGACTTGGCGGGCGCGGTGGGCTTGTCTAAAAATACATGGCGGAGAACGAGGGGGCAACGGCTGAACCTGCCGACAACGGCGCACTGGAGGCGGCGGCTCCGCCGCATAAGCCCGAGGGCGAGAACGGCTTCCGGGCCGGGATCACGCTGGCGGCGCTCGGGGTGGTCTTCGGGGACATCGGGACGAGCCCCCTCTACGCGATGAACGCCACCATGGCCTTTGCCGACCCCGGGCGGCTAAAGGGCTCGATCCTCGGGATCGTTTCCCTGTTTTTCTGGAGCCTCATGCTCGTGGTCACGGTGAAGTACCTCATCTTCATCATGAAGGCCGACAACGAAGGGGAGGGCGGCGACTTTTCCATGCACGCGCTGCTGGAGGAGAAGATGGACGCGCGCAAGCGCACACCGGTGATTTTTCTGCTGCTGGCTTTCGGGGCGGCGCTACTGGTGGGCGACGGCGTCATCACCCCGTCGATCTCCGTGCTCAGCGCGATTGAGGGGCTGGAGGTAGCCGGGCCCGACATGGGGCACCTGATCGTGCCGCTTTCGCTGGTCATTCTGGTTACGCTTTTCGCCATCCAGCGGCTGGGCACCGGGGGCATCGGGCGGGCCTTCGGGCCGGTCATGCTGGTGTGGTTCGCCGTGCTCGGGGCACTCGGGGCGGTGCAGCTTTTCCAGCACGGCCCGCAGGTGCTGATGGCGGTCAACCCGGTGTACGCGCTGGAGTTCCTCTGGCACGAGCGGGCGCAGGCGCTGATGGTGCTCGGCGGGGTCGTGCTGTGCGTGACCGGGGTGGAGGCGCTTTACGCGGACATGGGCCACTTCGGCCGCAAGGCGATCCAGCGCGGCTGGCTCTTCGTCGCCATGCCGGGGCTGCTGCTGAACTACTTCGGCCAGGGCGCGCTCGCGCTGGCCAGTCCGAAAATGCCGGAGAATCTCTTTTTCAGCATGGTGCCGCAGGGCTGGATGACGTACGCGCTCGTGGCGCTGGCCACGGTGGCGACGGTCATCGCCTCTCAGGCGGTGATCTCGGGGGTCTTTACGCTGACCCGGCAGGCGATCCAGCTGCGCTACTGCCCGAACCTGCCCATCGTCCACACCTCCAACGAGGTCGAGGGCCAGATCTACGTGCCCATCGTTAACCTGTTGCTGTGTGTGGCCTGCGTGGTCACGGTGGTGATGTTCAAGAGCTCGGAAAACCTCGCGGCGGCCTACGGGATGGCGGTGACGGGCGCTATGGCGATCACCTCGTTCGCGTATTTCTACGTGCGCGTGAAGGTGTGGAACAAGAACGTGCTCCTGAGCCTGGCACTGCTTGCGCTGTTCCTGCTGGTGGATCTGTCCTTCCTCGCCTCCAACGCCCTCAAACTCTTCAAGGGCGCGTACTACCCGCTGGTCATCGCCGCCGGGCTCTTTGTCGTCATGCTGACCTGGCGCATGGGCCGCAAGGCGATCCTGCACTCCTTCTTCGAGCGCCAGGAGCCGCTGGACAGCTTTTTAAAAGCGCTGCCGAAGAAGACCTTCACGCCGCTGAAGGGGACGGGGATTTTCCTGACCGCAGACAACACCTACGTGCCCGTCGCCCTGCAAGACCAGCTGGAGTTCTTTAACGTGCTGCGCGAACAGAACATCCTCCTAACCGCCATCCCCGACGTGAAGCCCAAGGTCAAGCACGGGCGAATCGTGGAGATGGAAAAGCTCGACGAAGGGTTTTTCCGGATTACCTTCCGCTACGGCTACCGCGAGCGGCCCGACCTGCTGGCGCTGCTGCGCTACGCGCGGGACGAGGTGGGGGCGACGATCGACATCGACGACGTGCTTTTCCACTTCAACCGCGAGCGTGTCTTCCTCACCCGCGCCCGCACCCTGTGGTACCCAATGAAGGCGCTCTTCCTGTTCCTCTCGCGCAACTCCCGCGCCGCGCAGGAAAGCTTCGTCTATCCGCCCCGCCGCGCCGTCGAGACGGTGCACCCGGTGTTTTTGTGAGGGCAGGGCCGGGAGCTGGTCACAGAGCACACAGAGGAGGCACAGAGCGCGCAGAGAGTATATTTGGGTGGGGCAAGGTGTTCTCGCTACAGCCTCGGATGAAAAAGCTGAGGGTTGCGCCAAACCTCCCGGTAACACCAGAGCTTTTAGTAAAAACTCTGTGCGCTCTGTACCTCCTCTGTGTGCTCTGTGACCAGCTTTCCTACACAAAAAAAGCCGCGGGCGATGAACGCGCCGCGGCTTTGAAAAGAATGTCTCGGGTGTAGCCTGCTTACGGGAGCTGGCTGACGCCCATGAGGAACTTGTCGCACTCGCGGGCGGCGGCGCGGCCTTCGTTGATGGCCCAGACGACGAGGCTCTGGCCGCGGCGGCAGTCCCCGGCGGCGAAGACGCCCTTGACCGAGGTCGTGTGCTTGCCGTGTTCGGCCTGGTAGTTGGAGCGCGGGTCGGTGTCGAGCCCGAGTTCCTCCACGATGGTCTGTTCCGGCCCGAGGAAGCCCATGGCGAGCGTGGCGAGCTGGGCGGGGATGACGCGGCGGGTGCCGTCGATCTTCTTCGGCACAAAGCGGCCCTGGTCGTCCTTGCCCCACTCGATGTCCACGATCTCGATGCCGGTCAGGTTGCCCTGGCCGTCGTCGAGGAAACGCTCGGACATGACGAGGTACTTGCGCGGGTCTTCACCCTGGAGCGCGGCGGCTTCCTCCTGGCCGTAGTCCATCTTGTAAACCTTGGGCCATTCGGGCCAGGGGTTGTTGGCCTGGCGCTCGTCCGGCGGGCGGGGGAGGATCTCCAACTGCACGACGCTCTTGCAGCCGTGGCGGATGGAGGTCCCCACGCAGTCGGTGCCGGTGTCGCCGCCGCCGATGACGACGACGTCCTTGCCCTTGGCGTTGATCTCGGGCAGCGAGCCGTCGAAGTCCGAGTCGAGCAGGTGCTTGGTGTTGCCGGTGAGGAACTCCATCGCGAAGTGCACGCCCTTCAATTCGCGGCCGGGGATGGGCAGGTCGCGCGGCTTGGTCGCGCCGGTGCACAGCACGACGGCGTCAAAGTCCTTCATGAGCTTCTTGGCGGGCAGGTCCTTGCCGATCTCGGTGCCGGTGACGAACTTCACGCCCTCGTCCTCGAGCAGCTTGGCGCGGCGCAGGACGACGTTGCGCTTATCGAGCTTCATGTTCGGGATGCCGTACATGAGCAGGCCGCCGACGCGGTCGGCGCGTTCATAGACGGTGACGTCGTGCCCGGCCTGGTTCAACTGGTCGGCGCAGGCGAGCCCGGCGGGGCCGGAGCCGACGACGGCGACGCTCTTGCCCGTGCGCTTCTTGGGCGGGCGCGGGGTGATCCAGCCTTCGTCCCAGCCCTTGTCCACGATCGAGTTTTCGATGTTCTTGATCGTGACGGGGGGCTCGATGAAGCCGAGCACGCAGGAGCCTTCGCACGGGGCGGGGCAGACGCGTCCGGTGAACTCCGGGAAGTTGTTGGTCTTGTGCAGCCGGTCGAGGGCCTCGCGCCAACGGTTGCGGTACACCAGGTCGTTCCACTCGGGGATCAGGTTGTTAACCGGGCAGCCCGAGGCCATCCCGCTGACGAGCAGGCCGGTGTGGCAGAAGGGAGTGCCGCAGTCCATGCAGCGCGACCCCTGCTTGTTCAGGTGCTCGTCGGAAGGATGTTCCTTGAACTCGTCCCAGTTCTTGATCCGCTCCAGCGGCGGCAGCTCGGGAATGGTCTGCCGTTGAATTTCGAGGAATCCGGTAGGTTTGCCCATGGTGAAAGTTTGAGAGTTTGAAGGTTTGAGCGTTTGAGAGTTGCTAGGCGTTTATGTCCGCAAGTTTGAGAGTCTGAGCATCAGTGAGAAATCCGTTTGGCATTTCGCTAACTTTCAAACTCTCAAACTTTCAAACTCTCAAACTAAACTGGGTTTTAGTTGCCGCCGACGCGGGAGAGGTCCTTGAGGTTTTCTTCGAAGGCGGCCATGGCTGCCTCGTCGCCGGAAAGGCCCTGCTCCTCGACTTTCTTGAAGCAGTTGAGCATGCGCTCGTAGTCGCGCGGCATGACCTTGGTGAAGAGGGGTAGGAACTTGTCCCAGTTGGCCAGGATGTCCTTGCCCCGCTCGCTGCCGGTGTACTGCACGTGCTTCTCGATCTCGGCCTTGACCGCGGCGATCTCGCTGTCCTCGCACTCGACGAGGCGGTACAGGTTGACCATGTCGTGGTTGAGCCGGTTCGTGAAGCCGCCGTCCTCGTCGAGCACGTAAGCCACGCCGCCGGACATGCCCGCAGCGAAGTTGCGGCCCGTCGTGCCGAGGCAAATCACCTGGCCGCCGGTCATGTATTCGCAAGCGTGGTCGCCCACGCCTTCGATCACAGCCTTGACCCCGGAGTTGCGCACGCAGAAGCGTTCGCCGGCCATTCCGCTGATGTAGGCGGTGCCGAGAGTCGCGCCGTAGAAGGCGACGTTACCGGTGATGATGTTCTCGTGCGCCTTGAAGGCGGAACCCTTGGGCGGGTACACGATCACCTTGGAGCCGGAGAGGCCCTTGCCCAGGTAGTCGTTGGTGTCGCCTTCGAGCTCGAAGGTCATCCCCGGCGGCGTGAAGGCCGCCAAGCTCTGCCCGGCGCTGCCCTTGAAGTGCATCCAGATGGTGTCTTCGGGCAGGCCCTCGGCACCCCAACGGCGCGTCAACTCGCTGCCGGTGATGGTGCCGACGACGCGATTGATGTTGATGATGGGCAGCTCGAACTTGACCTTCTGGCCCTTTTCGAGGGCGGGCTGGCACAGCTCCAGCAGGTGGGTGTTGTCGAGAGCGACATCCAGCCCGTGGTCCTGCGGCATCTGGCAGAAGTGGCCCACTTCCGGCCCGACGTCGGGCGTGTGGAAGATGGAAGTCAGGTCGATGCCCTTGGCCTTCCAGTGGCTGATGGCCTCGCGGGTGTCGAGCAGATCGACGCGGCCGATCATCTCGTTAAACGTGCGGAAGCCCAGCTGCGCCATGATCTCGCGGATTTCCTCGGCGATGAAGGTCATGAAGTTGACCACATGCTCGGGCTTGCCCTGGAACTTTTCGCGCAGCTTCGGGTTCTGGGTGGCGACGCCGACCGGGCAGGTGTTCTTCTGACACACACGCATCATCAGGCAGCCCATGGTCACAAGCGGAGCCGTGGCGAAGCCGAACTCTTCCGCGCCCAGAAGCGCGCCCACGACGATGTCGCGACCGGTCTTCATCTGGCCGTCGGTCTCAAGGACGACGCGGCTGCGCAGGTTGTTCAGCAGCAGGATCTGGTTGGTTTCGGCCAGGCCGAGCTCCCACGGCACCCCGGCGTTGTAGATGGAGGACAGGGGCGAGGCGCCCGTGCCGCCGTCATGGCCGGAAATGAGGATGACGTCGGCATGGCCCTTGGCCACGCCAGCGGCGATCGTACCCACGCCGACCTCGGCCACGAGCTTCACATTGACCCGTGCGCCGACGTTGGCGTTCTTGAGGTCGTGGATGAGCTCCGCGAGGTCTTCGATGGAGTAAATGTCGTGGTGCGGCGGAGGCGAGACGAGGCCCACGCCGGGGGTCGAGTGGCGGACCTTGGCGACCCATGGGTACACCTTGGAGCCGGGCAGCTCGCCGCCCTCGCCGGGCTTGGCCCCCTGGGAAACCTTGATCTGGAGCTCGTCGGAGTTGACGAGGTACTCGCTGGTCACGCCGAAGCGGCCCGAGGCGACCTGCTTGATGGCGGAGCGCTTGCTGTCGCCGTTGGGCAGGGGCTTGAAGCGCTCGGGGTCTTCGCCGCCTTCACCGGTGTTGGACTTGCCGCCGATGCGGTTCATGGCGACGGCGAGCGTCTCGTGCGCCTCCTTCGAGATGGACCCGAAGGACATGGCGCCGGTCTTGAAGCGCTTGAGGATGGCCTCGACCGGTTCGACTTCCTCGATCGGTACCGGGGTGCGCTCGTCGAGCTTGAATTTCATGAGGCCGCGCAGGGTGGCCATGTTTTCGGTCTGGTCGTTGACCAGCGCGGTGTACTCCTGGAAGGTCTTGAAGTCGCCCGTGCGGACGGCCTTCTGGAGCGTGTGGATGGTGCGCGGGTTGAAGAGGTGGTACTCCCCGTTGCGGCGCCACTGGTACTTGCCACCGGGGTCGAGCGCGGCCTCGGCGTCCTCGATGTGGCGGTCCGGGTAAGCGGCCACATGGCGCTGGGAGACCTCCTCGGCGATGACGTCGATGTTGATACCCTCGATCCGGCTGGCGGTGCCGCGGAAGTACTTCTGAATGATGGAGCTGTTCAGCCCGACCGCTTCGAAGATCTGTGCGCCGCGGTAGCTGGCCACGGTGGAGATGCCCATCTTGGCCATGGTCTTGACCACGCCCTTGATGGCGCCCTTCAGGTAGTTGTAGACCGCCTTGTCGAAGTCCATGTCGAGCATGTTCTGCGCGATCATGTCGTAGAGCGTCTCGAAGGCCATGTACGGGCAAATGGCGTCCACGCCGTAGCCCAGCAGGACTGCGAAGTGGTGCACCTCGCGCGGCTCGCCGGACTCGAGGATGATCGAGACCTTCGTGCGCGTGCCTTGCTTGACCAGGTGGTGGTGGAGGCCGCCGACGGCCAGCAGGGCCGGAATCGGAGCGGCGTCCGCGCTGATCGTGCGGTCCGACAGGACGAGGATGTTGACCCCCTGCTTGACGGCCTTGTCGGCGCGGGCGAAGAGCTTTTCGAGGGCCTTTTCGAGGCCCGCGCCGCCGCTCTTGGCCTTGAAGGTCATCTCGATCGTCTCGGCCTTGAAGCCTTCGCGGTCGATCTGGCGGAGGGTTTCGAGCTGCTTGTTGTCGATCAGCGGGCTGTGCATGCGGATCATGCGGCAGCTCTCGGGCTGGGGATCGAGCAGGTTGCCCTCCGAGCCGATGAAGGTCTCGGTCGCGGTGATCAGCTCCTCGCGGATACAGTCCAGCGCCGGGTTCGTCACCTGGGCGAAGATCTGCTTAAAGTAATCGTAAAGAAGCTTGGACTTGTTCGAAAGGACGGCCAGCGGGATGTCCGTGCCCATGGAGCCGATCGGCTGAACGCCGCTGGTGGCCATGGGCCCGAGGATGAAGCGCAGGTCTTCGTAGGTGTAGCCGAAGGCGCGCTGACGCTCCAGCACGGTCTCGTGCTCGACGCCGGGGACCTCCGCGGGGACGGGCAGGTCTTCGAGGAAGAGGCGGTTGTCCTTCAACCACTCGGCGTAGGGCTGAGCGGTGGCGATCTGCTGCTTGAGCTCCTCGTCGCCGATGATGCGGCCCTGGCGCGTGTCCACCATGAACATGCGGCCCGGTTGCAGGCGGCCCTTCTTGATCACGAGCTTGGGGTCGAGGTGGACGGTGCCCACTTCGGAGGCCATGATGACGCGGTCATCGCTGGTGACGTAGAAGCGCGAGGGGCGCAGGCCGTTACGGTCGAGGATGGCGCCGACCATGGTGCCGTCGGAGAAGGTGATCGAGGCCGGGCCGTCCCACGGCTCCATCAGGCAGGCGTGGTATTCATAGAACGCCTTCTTTTCCGGAGACATGGACTCGTGCTTTTCCCAGGGCTCGGGGATCATCATCATGACGGCGTGCGGCAGGCTGCGGCCGGTCATGTGGAGGAACTCCAGCACGTTGTCGAAGCGGGCCGAGTCGGAGCCGTCCTCGTTGATGACGGGGAAGACCTTCTTCAACTCTTTGCCGAAGATGTCGCTCTCGCACTGGGCCTGGCGGGCCTTCATGAAGTTGACGTTGCCCATGACCGTGTTGATCTCGCCGTTGTGCGACATGTAGCGGTTCGGGTGGGCACGCGGCCAGCTCGGGAAGGTGTTCGTCGAGAAGCGCGAGTGCACGATGGCCAGGGCCGACTCGAAATCGGCGTCGTGCAGGTCGTGGAAATAGGGGCTGATCTGCTCGGGGGTGAGCATGCCCTTGTAGATCATGGTGCGGGCCGACAGGCTGACCATGAAGAAGAACTCGGCACCGGGGAAGGCGACCTGCGCGTCCGAGAGCACGGCGTTGTGGTGCTTGGAGGCGACGGAAACGTCGTTATGGCGGATCGCGTAGTGGATGCGGCGACGGATGATGTAGAGCTTACGCTCCCAGGCCATGTCGTCGGTGATCTCGGGCGAGCGCTTGATAAAGATCTGCTCCATGACCGGCTCGTAGCTCTTGGAGGTCTTGCCCAGGATGGAGCTGTCCACCGGCACGCGGCGCCAGCCGAGCAGCTTCTGGCCCTCGGCGTTGACGATCTGCTCGCAGACTTCCTTGGCGGCGCTGCGTTCGGGAGTCTCGGGGGACATGAAGACGATACCCGCGCCATACTGGCCCTCCCCGGGCAGCTTCACGCCCTTGGCGGCCATCTCGCGGCGCAGGAACTTATCGGGCATCTGAACAAAGATCCCGGCACCGTCGCCGGTGTCCGGCTCGCAGCCGCAAGCGCCGCGATGGATCATATGGTTGTTCATCTCGATGGCGTCCTCAATGATCTGATGAGAACGCTGCCCCTTGAGGTGGCAGACGAAGCCGACGCCACAAGAGTCTTTTTCCCGCGAAGGGTCGAACAGGCCCTGCTTTTCGGGCCAGCCAAATTCCGTATTCGGACGATTTGCCATACGCGTCTCTGGTGTGTAATACTGGTTAATCAATGGGTCATCCCCCGCCGGGGCAGGGAAAGGGTGAGAAATGCTGAGCGCGCGGGCGTAGGAGTACAAGCCATTGCCCGCCATCCCTGGAATGGGGAAGCCGGACTCCTTTCCCTCGCGAGCGGAGTAAAATTGGACGTCGGGGGCGGAAATGCAAATTTTTTATTTATGGGGTTGTTAAGCACCCGCTATGCCAAGGAGTTAGATCCATGCGGACGGGGCTGAAATCGCCCTTTTACGGGTGAATCGGGCCGCCCCCGCGCAAAAATCATGCCGAAAACCGTCCGTCGGCGTGCTCTTTGCCTCCCACAGGCTGGCTATAGCTCTCAGTTGGGGGCTCCAGGGGCGATTTCTGGCCAGGGGCGGGAGGAGTTTGGCTGCCGGGGTGAAGTTTGCCTTGTCCAGGCGGGCCGGGGCTATAAACATGGCACCGTGATCTTTGCCTGACGCATTAGCTTTTCTGTCGATTGCAATCGGGGGAGACGGGTTTGTCTGACCACGGGGAGCGAAGGGGGCTTGAAGGGTAGGGATATATCTGAAAAACCACCCAATCGCAGCCCATGAGTTTTTTCTACCGATTTCTTACCCGCTATCTCGCCCTTGCGCTTTTTCTGCTGATTGTTCAAGCATGCGGCTACCTGTTCGTCCCGACCAGCCTGTTTTACATGTCGGACCTGATGGACGGGTTTATCGTCCTGTTCGTCCTGAAGGAGTTCTTCCTGACCAACATCGTTGCGCTCGTGCTCGCCCTGCCGGTCGCCGCCGTGGCGCAGTGGCGGGGCGGAAAGTCCCGGGCGGCGGTCGGCATGAGCATCGTCGCGGTTCTTGTCGGGGGCATCCTGGTCGGAGGCAGCTGGGGGCAGTATAATACCGCCGGTATCTTTGCCACGGTCAGCTCCTATGAGATGGCCCTGACCAACCCGGTACTGGTGGCCCTGCACGCCTTTCACTTTCAGCCGATGCTCGTGTCCGTCAGCCTGGTGGTGCTGGCGCTGATCCTGGCCGTGGGCGTGTGGTATGTGGTCCGCAGCGAGGACATCAAAAACAAGTCGTTGGCCCGCTCCTGCGCGCTGCTGTTGTTCCTGTCGGCGGTGGTTGCGGACTGGTTTACCTTTTCCGGTTCCCGGGTGGGGGTAGAGGATACGCGCACGTTCCAGTCCACCAGTTTCGGGCGGGTCACTGTCATTCAGGACTTTCTGGAGCAGTGCTACGAGTCGCGCACGGGGCCGCTCACCACGCTCTACTGCGACTGGGCAAACCAGCGGGAACTTCTGTCCTCCCTCTCTCCCCATCCCAAAATCCGGGCCGAGCACCCGCCGCTGACGACTCCGGAGGAATGGGCGCGGGGCGCTCCGTCTGGCCGGCGGCTGAACGTCCTTTTTCTGGTGGTGGAGTCTTTGCGCTGCGATGTCATCTATGAGGAGGGGAAATTTCGCGAGATCATGCCCAATGTCGCGCAACTGGCCCGGGAGGGAGCGTTCTTTACGGACTACTACACCCTGGCGACCCACTCGAACTACGCGGACATCGTGCCGATCTCCTCACAGTACCCCCTGCGGTCGGTCCGGACGCACGTGTATCCGGAGCAGCCGGGCTATCCGACGCCACGCATCTACGATCTGCTCAAGACCCAGGGCTACCGGACGGCCATCATTTCCTCGCAGAACGAGTCCTGGGGAGGCATGATCAACTACCTTTCCAGCCCGTCCCTGGATTATTTCTTTCATGCCCCCGCTTTGCGTACGGAAGGCTACGAGCCCAAGGACGACAACGGCGATCCGATTGACATTGGCGTGGGGCTCAACGAGCTGCGCTTCGGCAAGGTCGATGACCGCTATACCGTTAACGAGGCCATTCACTGGATCAAGCAGGACCGCCAGACCCCGTTCTACATCTACTCGAACTTCCAGAACAGCCATTTCCCTTACAGCGTGCCGGAGGGATTCCCCCGTCCGTATGCGCCCGAGCCCGAGATGCCCCGGCTGGCTCTCAACAGCGTGCCGCCCCAGTACATGGACCTCGTCCGGCGGCGCTACTACGACAGCCTCCACTATATCGATAGCCAGATCGGCCGCCTCATCCAGTCGCTCAAGGATGCCGGTCGCTGGGATGATACGCTGGTGATCGTCACGGGGGACACCGCGCAGGCCTTTGGCGAGCACGGCTTCTCCGGCCACGCGACCATGCTTTTCGACGAGACCCTACGGACGCCACTGATCATTCATGGGCCGGGCATTGAGCCCGAAGTCGTCACGCAGCGTTACAGCCACCTGGACGTGGCTCCGACCATCCTCGGGCAGCTCGGGCTGCCGCCGTATCCGGGGTTCCAGGGGATGGATGCGATGGACCGGGAGCACTACGACCCCGACCGGCTGATCTTTCTGGTCGTGCAGAGCCCCCTCTGCCGCCAGTACGGGGTGCTTTTCCGAGGCGTGAAGTTTTTCACCGACGAGATCACCGGTGCGGATTACTTTTATCAGATTGATCTCGACCCGGGGGAAGAGCGGAACATCGCCTACGCCGCCCCGCAGCTCTCCGCCGAGCTGCACCAGATGGTGGACGCCTGGCTGTATTACCAGCTCTCCTACTACACGGATGCCAAGCAGCGGGCGGTCTCCTTCCCCCCGGTGCTGACCTGGGACAGCAATGCTGGAGCGTCCCCGCCTCCGGCCAACCCGACGGACCAGTAGCTCGCGCGGGGCCAGATTGGGTTCGGGGTGGGGAACTCGCTTTTTGAGGTTGCCAGAGGGATGCACTCCGGTTCAATTTTATAACGTTTACAGAATGGAGGCCGCCGGTCGGCTGTGTTTCTCTTTCTCGTCCGTGGGCCTTGGCGGATCTGTTTTTTCGCCTGAGGTGTGCCGGAGGGGGAAGGGGGCTCTTTTTTGTAATGACCCGATCTGAACTTACCTGAATCCCAATACCATGAGTGTGCTCAAACGATACGAAGGAAACCCCATCTTTTCACCGGAAAACCTCCCCGGAGAGGTCAACGCGGTCTTTAACTGCGGCCAGATCATGCACGGCGACACCACGATCCTACTGGTGCCGCTGGTTTACGAGGGGGAGCGCCCGCACATGCGCGTGGCCGAGAGCAAGGACGGGATCAACTTCACACTCCGCGACGAGCGCTTTATCGAGCAGTCGAGCGAGCCGCACATGCAGGGGCTGGACATCCACGCCATCGACCCGCGCGTGACGTACTTTAAGGAGGACGGCTGCTACTACATCATCCGTCCGGGCGGCGGCACGAAAAAGGCCGGGCCCATCTCCATCCTCGGCAAAACCAAGGACTGGAAGACCTACGAGGAGATCGAAATCGTCGCCCTGCCGTCCAACCGCGTCCCCTGCCTCTTCCCCGAGAAGATCAACGGGCTGTATTGCCGCCTGGACCGCTGCTACGACAATTTTAAGCAGACCGCGGAGGTGGCGCACATCCCGACACGCGGGCACATGTGGATATCCTACTCGCCGGACCTGATCCACTGGGGGCAGCACCGCTTCCTGCTGGAGTCCTACGCGCAGTGGAACAGCCACAAGCTCGGGCCGACGCCCCCGATCAAGACCGACAAGGGCTGGCTCGTCATCATCCACGGGGTCGAGCACATCGACAACTCCGAGGGCAAGTTCAACTGGCCCTACAAGTACCACCTCGGGGCCGTTCTGCTGAACCTGGAGGACCCGCGCCAAATCATCGGCAAGACCGCCGAGCCCATCCTCTCCCCCGAGGAGGACTACGAAATCTTCGGCCGCACGGACAACGTGGTCTTCGCCTGCGGAGCCATCGCCGACCACGACCAGGACCGCCTGCGCATCTACTACGGCGCGGCGGACACCCGCATCGGCCTGGCCACCGGCAGCCTGAGCGAGATCATCGCCCTGTGCAAGTAGCGCGAGGGTGAGCGGCTCTTGCCGCCGGGATTTTAGTTAACCACAGAGGGCACAGAGAACACAGAGTTGGCGGAGACTTTCCGGCTCGGTGGCTTTGTGCCTTTTGTGGTTTTTGATTTTGGCGGGGTTGTTGGACGATGGGGGTGATCGAGGTGGAGGAGTACCGGAATCAATCGATATTTAAATTATTGACCTGACCCCTTCGGCTCTGCCCCTTCGGCTCCCTCTGACCCCTATTTGCCTTCTCTAAATGGTTAACGGGACAACGTTATTTCATTATCACATAGTCATGGTCAATGCTTACGATATAACGGCATATATCATTTATAATCTCATTTTTCTTATTATCGTTTATATGCTCTTTTTCATGCGGCTTATCCCAAGCAACATCATTAACCCATATTTTGTAAAGCCTACTTTTTTTATCCGGTGGAAAAATAACCTCTGAATTAATATGCGCCCGATGGACCTCACCGTTGATCATCTCCATATAGCAAATGGGACTAAAAACAGACAACGAGATAATAACACCTGGCCGAACTTCTCCATGATCCCTTAGCCCAAATAACCGAAGCAATTTATGAATAATATCCACGATCATCAATCCGTTACATAATTAGCCCTCTAAGCCTTAGTATAGCGCGCTCAGACATAACCAAGGGTAACCCAAGGAGGGTAACCAAAGGGTCAGAGAAGGGTAACCAAAGGGTCAGGCCAATAATTTAAACATCAACGCATCTACTGCTCCAGGCGCAGCTCGGGTTGGGGCTCGGGGGATTCGGGGTTGGGGTCGCCGTCGTCGTCGCGGTGGAGGTGGCGGGGGGGCTGCTTGACGCGGCGGGCGAGGAGGTCTTCCTGTTCGGCCACGATGCGGTCGCAGATTTTCTCCACCTGCAGGCGCAGCCAGCGGGCGGTGGGGGAACCGGGGGTGTAGTCCGCCGGGCCGTAGTTGTGGACGCGCCCGTCCTCGCAGAGGCGGTCGTTCTGCGCGAACTCCGCCTCGCTGGCCGGGTTGTACACGGCGAAGGTCTTGCCCCCGGCCTTGCGCACGACGGCGAAGCAGGGCACGTCGCTGGGGCCGTCGGCGATGTAGATCATGTTCGTGAAGGGCACGCGGCGGTCTTCCTGGGCCATCTTGGCGTTGACGCTGATGGCGGGGTTTTTGTTCGAGCCCTTGTTGATCTCGAACAGGTAGCGGGTCTTGATCGTGTTGTCCACGATGACGCCGATCTGGCTGATCTCGAAGTCGGTCTGGATCTGGAGCTCGTCCTGGCGGCTGAAGTACGGGGGCAGCGGGCACTCGATCAGCTCGCAGGCGAAAATCCCGTCCACCGCGCCGGCGATCTTGCTGCCGCGGATCATTTCGGCCAGGCCGGTGCTGATGATGTAGTGCTCCAGGCGGATTTCGTGCTTTTTATAATCCGGCTTGGAGGTGGCGAAGTCCTTCAGTTGCCCGAAGAACTCCGGCAGGCCGGGGAAGAAGGGGACCTTGCCGCCGAGCTCGTGCAGGTGGCGGTTTTGCAGGCCCTTGAGGGGGCCGTTTTTGATGAAGCTGAGCAGGTGGTTGAGGTACACGGTCTCGCGCGAGACGGTGATGCCGCGCTTGGCGTAGATCTCGGGCAGCTCGTTGACCTCTTTCCAGAAGTGCTCTTCGTCGATCCCGTAGCGTTCGAAGATCGGCGCCTGCATGTAACCGGGCGTCAGGGTCTTGTCGAAGTCCCAGATCACCGCCACCACGTTGCGGTTGTTCAGCTTGTTCGTCGTCGAGGTCATGGGGGCGCTTCGCGCTAGGTTCTTTGTTCTTGGTGCTTGGTTCTTTGTTTTTTTAGCCGGGGGAGGCTGGATAACCAAGAACAAAGAACGAGGAGCCGGTCTCGAAAAACAAACGTTCCGAACCAAGCACCAAGAACGAAGAACAAAGAACCTCCCCCCACATTTAGCCTTGTCTTTGGGGGCGGGCTTTGCGGCGATGGGGAGTTTAGACACCCATGGAAGGCATTCCCGACATCGCTCCGTTCCGCACCCGCAAGGAAGAACTCGACGCCAAGATGGCCGAGTCGGACTTTTTCTCCGACCAGCGCCGGGCTGCCGAGCAGGGGCGCGAGCACACGCGCCTGTCGGGTATCATCGCCTTGTACGACGCCACCGAAAAGCTAGAAGCCGACCTGGCGGGCAACCGCGCCCTCATCGACGACCCCGACGGCGACGAGGAACTCAAGGAACTCGCCCAGGAAGAGATCGCCGGGCTGGAAGAGGCCGTTGCCCAGAAGCGCGACGAGTTGCTGCTGGCCATGCTGCCGCCCGACCCGAGCGATTCGCGCAACACGATTGTGGAAATCCGTGCCGGGGCCGGGGGCGACGAGGCGTCGCTTTTCGCCGGTGACCTGACCCGCATGTACCAGCGCTACGCCGACACCAAGGGCTGGAAGGTCGAGCCCATGGGCGCGAGCGAGTCCGATGCGGGCGGGTTTAAGGAAATTTCCTTCCTCATCACCGGCGACGACGTTTACAAGGTGCTCAAGTACGAGTCCGGCGTGCACCGCGTGCAGCGCGTGCCCGTGACCGAGGCCAGCGGGCGCATCCATACCTCCACTGCGACGGTGGCGGTGCTCCCCGAGGCCGAGGAGGTCGATATCGAGATCAAGCCCGAGGACCTGGAAATCACGACTTCGCGCGCCAGCGGCGCGGGTGGCCAGCACGTCAACACCACCGACTCAGCCGTGCAGATGACCCACAAGCCCACCGGCGTCACCGTCTATTGCGCGGACGAGCGTTCCCAGCACAAGAACCGCGCCAAGGCGCTGACGGTGCTGCGTTCGCGCCTGCTGGAGGCCAAGCAGCGCGAGGAACAGGAAAAGTACGCCGCCCACCGCCGCAGCCAGATCGGCACCGGCGACCGTTCCGAGCGCATCCGGACGTATAATTTCCCCCAGAACCGCCTGACCGATCACCGCATCGGCCTGAGCCTTTCCCTCCCGCAGGTGATGGAAGGCGACCTCGACGACCTCGTCGAAGCCCTCCGCCGCGCCGACCTCCAGGCCCGCCTCGACGCCATGAACGCGGGCCAGTGAGGGGAGTAGAGGAGGAAGAGAGGAGAGGGAGTTTGTTTTCTGGGCTTATGCAGCCCGGACCCGCAGCAGGCACTGCCTGCACTTTCGATGCTTGCAGCATCGCATCAGCGTTTAGTGAAAGCGGCTTAGCCGCTTTCACTAAACGCTGAGGGAGCATCAAAACTGGGTCGCCACCTTTTTTACGAATGCCCGTTATCCGGGGTAGCCGCCTTGTTGGCGGCGTAGGGGCAGATTGCTGGTCCAGCCGGACTCCCTCAAT
>JAUTCS010000012.1 GCA_030673825.1 Verrucomicrobiota bacterium JB024
CGCCTTTTGGGAAAGGTTTCTCATCCCCGCCTTCGTGCACTTTTTCCGGCTGCTCTACCCCTTCGAGCGGGTGAACAAGCCCTCCGACCGCCTGGCCGGGGGCGCGGGCGGGTGCATGCTCGTGCGGCGCAAAAATCTCCAACTCGCCGGGGGAATGGAGTCGATCCGCGGCGCGATCATCGACGACTGTTCGCTGGCCGCCCGGCTCAAGCGCACCGGCCCCATCCGCCTGGAGCTGACGAAGGACTCGCACAGCCTGCGCGGCTACGATGGGCTCGACGGGATTCTAAAAATGATCCGCCGCACCGCCTACACCCAGCTCAAACACTCCCCCGCCCTGCTGGCCGGTTGTCTCGCGGGGATGGCACTGGTCTTTCTCGTACCGGTCCTCGGGACCATCCTGCTGCCGAGCGTCTGGCGGCTCGTTCCGCTGGCGGCTTGGGTGCTGATGAGCGCCACCTACGTGCCGATGCTGCGCTTTTACGGGGCCAGCCTGCTCCAGGCCCCGCTCCTGCCGGTGGTCGCGCTGTTCTACCTCAAGGCCACCCTCGACTCCGCCCGCGCCCACCACGCAGGACGCGGCGCCGAGTGGAAAGGCCGCGTGCGCGGCTAAGTTCTTTATATAAATGTTGGGGGCTACGCGCCCCCAAGCCCTGCGGCAAGCCAAGCTTGCATTTTCGATGCTGCGCATCGCGTCAGCGATTGCCGCTTTCAGCGACGCTGAAAGCGGCAAACGCTGAGGAGCATCTAAACTGAGTTGCACCCAACACTTATGTAAAGAACTTGGCGTAGGGGAACACCACGGCATGGGTTCATGGACCGGCACGCCATGAGTCGTTGACCAGTGACCAATAACAAATAACAAATGACCTCTGATCCATGAACACTGACGAATTCGACTATCCGCTGCCGCCGGAACTGATCGCGCAGGTCCCGGCCCAACGCCGGGACGAGTCCCGCCTACTGGTGGTGGACCGCCGCAGTGGGCAGATCGAGCACACGGTGTTCCGGGAGCTGCCGGGGCAGGTGCCGACAGGGGCGCGGTTTTTCCGCAACTCGGCTGCGGTGTTCAAGGCGCGGCTGCGCGGCCAGCGGGCCACCGGCGGGGCGGTCGAGTGCCTGCTGCTTCACCCCGACACCGACAAGCACAGCTTCTGGTGCCTGCTCAAGCCGGGCAAGAAACTCCCCGTGGGCGGGAGCTTCACCGGCTCCGGCTACCGGGCCGAAGTCCGCGACGTGAAGCCCACCGGCGAGCGGCTGGTCCGCTTTGAGCTGGAGAGTGCGGACAATGTCATCGCGTTGACGGACAGTATCGGCGAGGTTCCCCTGCCCCCCTACATCGAACGCACCCGCGAAGCCGACCCGGCGCTGCGCCAACTCGACGAGGTGCGCTACCAGACCGTCTATGCCGACACCCGGCACAAGGTCGCCGCCGCCGCGCCAACGGCGGGGCTGCACTTCACCCCGGATCTGCTGGCCAAGCTGGAGGGCGACGGGGCGAGCTTCTACGACGTGCGCCTGCACGTGGGACTGGACACCTTTCAACCGATCAAGACCGACCGCATCGAGGACCACCTCATCCACCGCGAGCTGTACGAAATCCCCGCCGACGCCCGCCGGGCGCTGACCGAGCCCGGCGCGGGGCCGCGCATCGCCGTGGGCACGACCAGCCTGCGCGCCTGTGAGGATTTTTATCGTAAGTGCGCGGCGGCGGAGAGGGACGCAAGCACGACCGGCGCAGACGAGACTTACGTGGGCGAGGCGGGGCTCTTTATCTACCCACCGGACACGTGCCGGAGCGCCGAGGGGCTGATCACGAATTTTCACCTCCCGCGCTCGACGCTGCTGTGCCTGGTGTCGGCATTTCTCACGCCGGGCAGCACGGACGGCATTAAATGGTTGAAAGAGATTTACGCCGAAGCTATTGCCATGGGCTATCGTTTTTACAGCTACGGAGATGCCATGTTCATTCGGGGTTGAGGGGTTTCCCTCGGTCGTAAGCCCCGGAAGGCCAAATCGTTTTTACCCCTTTTTCACAATCTACCAAATACTGCTAAAACCTTGCCAATCTCGGGAATATCCCTGAGCTGTTTTGTCTCTCATGTCCGATCACGCCAAATTAGATTTCAGCGAGCTGGTGGAGTCGTATTACACGCCCCTGTACCGGTTCGCCTACAGTCTGGCGAAGAACGAACATGAAGCCTCCGACCTCACACAGCAGACTTTCGTCATTTACGCGCAGAAAGGTGACAGCCTGCGGGACGCCTCCAAAATCAAGTCCTGGCTGTTCACCACGCTCTATCGTGAGTTCCTGCGCCTGCGCCGGCGAGCGGCTCATGTTACTCCTCAAGAAAACGAAATTCTCGAAGTCGAAGCCCCGCCCGTCGAGCCCGGCATCGCCCGCGCCCTCGACAGCCAAAGCGCCCTCGAAGCCCTTGAACAGGTCGATGAAGCCTACCGTGCCCCGCTTACGCTGTTCTACCTCAAGGACCTCAGCTACAAAGAAATCGCCGCCAGCCTGGACATCCCGATCGGGACCGTCATGTCCCGGCTCTCGCGCGGTAAAGCCCAGCTTAAAACCATCCTCCTGAGCCGCGCCGCTTCCTGACTCCTTTCGCCTAGCCACCCATGGACTCCACCCAAGCCAAAGCCATTCTCAGTGCCTACCGCGCGGACATGCCGGACGCCGACGAGGCCGCCTTTGCCGAGGCCCTCGAACAGGTCGGGCACGACCCGGAGCTGGCGCAGTGGTTCGAGGACGAGCAGAACTTTGACGAAATCTTCGCGGGCAAGCTCCACGACATCCAGCCCCCCGCCGACCTCAAGGACAAGCTCCTCGCCCTCGACCCCGACAAGAAGACCATCCCCTTTCCCCAACCCGAGAGCGACTCCTCCACCCCCAAGCCCCAACTCCCCGGCCAGCGCCCCTGGTGGAAGCGCTCGTCCATCCTTTCCGCCGCCGCCACGGTTGCCGTGCTGCTGGGCTTCGGGGCCGTCCTGCTGGACCCCAGCAAGCTGGAGGCCGAGCCCGAGCTGAACCAGTTCTACGACCAACTCGGGGATAATTTCCGGCAAAACCCGAAACTGACCGGCACCTCCAACGACCTGGACGACATCCGCGGCAAGCTCAGAGCCTCCGGCCTGCGAGCCCCCGGTGCTCTCCCCCCGAAGGTGGACTCCCTGGCCGAGGTCGGATTTGGCAGCTTTTCCTATAAGGGCACGACCATCAGCTACGTGGTCGAGAGCCAGGGGAATCAGACCTTCTGCCTCTACCTGCTCGATAAATCCCTTGCCGGTAACGCCCTCCCCCAGGACGGCACCCCCGTCATCTTCCAGCAGGAAGACCTTGCCATGATGGCGTGGGTCGGCCCCCAAAATTTGTGTGTTTTAATTGTGCGTGGACCAGTTGAAGAAATGAACAACTTACGCTAAGTTTGACGTTCATCTAACTAACACTGATCCGCATGACACACAAAAATATCCTCTCACTCTTCGCGTTCAGCGTCGGCGCTGCCCTGGCTCTCCCTGCCCAAGCCGCCGAAAACACGATCTTCCAGATCGACCCGAACCACTCGGAAGTCGGCTTCAAAGTGCGCCACTTCCTCAACTCCGTCCCGGGCAAGTTTACCGACTTCACCGGTGAGATTCAGGTCAACGAGGCCGACATGAGCAAGAGCTCCGTCTCCGCCACCATCCAGGTCAAGAGCGTGGACACGGGCAACACCAAGCGCGACGACCACCTCCAGTCCGCCGACTACTTCGACCAGGCCAAGTACGGCACCATCACCTTCCAGAGCACCAAGTGGGTTCATACTGGCAACGACAACTACGACGTCACCGGCGACCTGACCATGCTCGGCGTGACCAAGCCTGTCGTGCTCAAGGTCAAGTACCTCGGCCAGCAGGAAGGCGTCGGCCCCTATCAAGGCCTGCTGATCAACGGCTGGGAAGCCACCGCCGAGATCAAGCGCTCCGACTGGGGCCTGGACGCGGGCGCTCCGATCGTGGGTGATGACGTCACCATCGAGCTAAGCATCCAGGGGCACCACAACATTGCCGAGACCACGGGCGGCCCCTCCGCCCAGTAGCGCGACACACGCTTACCTGACTTTTTTCACCGCAAAGCCTGCCCCGTCCGAGGCGGGCTTTTTTGTGCGAATACCCGTCAGGCGTTTCCCGGTATAAGGGACGGACCGGAAGCAGAATAACCTTCTGCGCGCCTTCACTTTCTCCGTTGTCATCCTGAGTAAGTCCACTTGCGGACGCATAGAAGGATCTCCTCGCACGGCCAGCTGAATACGTTCGTAAAAATCTGTGCCGGGAGATCCTTCGACTCGCTACGCTCGCTCAGGATGACAACGGGTCTTTTTCCGACTGCTGCCCCATCAATCCGTCAAACGCCTCCCCCCATTACTCCGGGAGACTTGATTTTACCCGCGCCAAGTCCAAGCGTGGCAGCAGGCGGCAGCGGCAGCATCAGACTCGTCCGAGGGCAGCTCGGCCAACAGGCGCAGATGATGGCGCATGGTGCTGGCGACCTGCTCCTTGCTGGCGCGACCGGCGCCAACCACGGCCTGCTTGATGCGCAGAGGCGCGTATTCAAAAATCGCTACACCCCGCATGGCCGCGGGAGCGATGGCCGCCCCCCGCGCCGCTCCGAGTATCTGCGCGGTCTGGAAGTTCTGCACGTAGATGGTCTGCTCCAACGCCAGGCAGTCAGGTGGCGTGCTGTGGTCGAGCATGACCGTGACGCGCCGGGCGATCTCGCCCAGGCACTCGGTGAAGGACAGCTTCGGGCGGTTGCGGACCGTCTCGCTGGCCAGCAGACGCGGCTCGCCACCGGGGCGAAACTCCACCAGCGCCAACCCCGTGCCGCGCAGGCTCGGGTCCACCCCGAGCACCACCCCGTCAAAGGGGCGACGCGGGCGCATCAACGCCTCCTCGGGCAGGGCACCGGGCATGGGCTTGCCGGTCAGCTTGGCCGTCCACAGGCTCCGGTTGGATTTACGCGCCATAAGGAAAAAGTCTCACGCGCCCTTTAAACCTCATCCCCGTCCCCGGCGCAAAGCAGAAAACGCCGGGAGGAGCGACATCTTCAGAAATGGAAAATGCATTTGCCCGCGAAGACACGCGAAGGGGTGCGAAGAAAAACCGAATATAATGACTTCGCGTTCCTTCGCGTGGCTTTGCGGGCAATCTCTTTACCGGATTTTAGATAGCGGTAGCGGTTGGCAGGGTTGACTAGCCCTACCCCACGATAAGCGAGACGGAGGCGATAATGATAAGGCTCCAGATGACGGTGTTGTAGGCGCGCTGCGGGATGTATTTGACGATGTGCGGGGCGATGAACCCGCCCGCCACCGCGAAGGCCCCAAAGCACAGGCTGATCTTGAGCGAGGAGAGGTTGAGATTGTTGACGGCAGCCTGGAAGGGCAGCTTGAACACATTGATCAGCATGAAGTACCAGGCGGTCGTCCCGATGAAGGACAGCTTCGGCAGCTTGATCGCCATGAAGTAAAACGAGGCGATGGGCCCGGCGGCGTTGGCCAGCATGGTGGCGATCCCGCCCAGCGTGCCAACCGAGCCGAAGAACCAAAGCTTGTGTGGAACGGGGTCCACGTGGTCCTCGGCGTGCTTACGCATCAGCCACTGGCGGAAAAAGTGCAGCCCGGTCATAGCCAGCAGCAGCCCGCCGATGACCGCCGCGAAAATCTCCGCCGGGATCCACCCGAACAGCAGCGTGCCGATGACCACGCCGACCATGCTCCAAGGCATCAGCCGCCACACCTGCTTAAAGTCCGCGTGGCGGCGGTAGGCGATGGTCGCCACCATGTCGCCGCAGATGAGCACCGGCAGCAGGATGCCGACCGAGGGCTTGGCCCCGAAGGCGGTCGCGTAAAACCAGATGGCGATGTTGCCGAGGCCGGGCAGCCCGCCCTTTCCCAGGCCCATGCAAAAGGCCCCGATGATCCCCAGCAGCCACTGGTTAACGGTCAGGTCGGAAATGCTCATGCGTCGTTTTCGCGTTTAAAGGTGCCGTCGGCCACATGGAGAATTTCCCAGTCGCGCTCGCCCGCCGGGGGCGGCTCGGTCCCGGTGGCGATGACCTGCCGGTCCTCCCCGACCGCACGCCAGAAGCGTTGTCGCCGGACCGGATCGAGTTCGCCCAGCACGTCATCGGCCAGAATGACCGGGCGCACGCCCGCGGCCTCCTCGAAACACGCCATCTGCGCCAGGCGCAGGCTGACCACGAGCGAACGCTGCTGGCCCTCGGAGGCGAATTCGCGGGCCTTACGGCCACCCACGCGCAGGTCGAGGTCGTCGCGGTGCGGGCCGCGCTGGGTGGACTTGAACGCCAGATCCACGCCCCGGCTCTCACGCAGCAGGCGCAGCGCGGCCTCGGGGTCGTCCATGGCGGACTCTGGACGGTAGCGCAGCTCGGGCTCCTCGGCCCCGTCGCTGATCACCGCGTAGGCGGCCCGCAGGTGAGCGGAAAGGTTTTCGATGCCCTCGCGGCGCAGGCGGCAGACGGTGACGGCGGCGGGGGCGAGCGCCTTGTCAAAGGCGGACAGTTCGGCCTCGTTGGCGGCACCCGGCCCGGCCTTGAGCAGGCTGTTGCGGTCCTTGAGGGCGCGGTGGTAGCGCCGCAGCGCCTCGAAGTAGTCGGGCCGCATGGCCGAAAGCGTCATGTCCAGAAAGCGCCGCCGCAGGGAGGGCCCGCCGCGGATGAGCTGGATGTCCTCGGACGAAAGCGTGACGGTGGGAAAGCGCCCGATAAAGTCCGCCAGCCGCGTGACCGTCTCGCCGTCGCAGGCGATCTGCTTGCCCGCGCTGGAAAAGCCCAGCGTGATCTCCGCCGTGCCCTCGCCCTCGCGCTCGCATACCAGAAAGAGCCGCGCCTGGCGCTGGTTGTGCCGGATGAGCGCCCGCGTCTCCGTCGTGCGGAACGAGCGCAGCGCGGTGACCATGCCCGCGGCCTCCAGCAGGTTCGTCTTGCCCTGGCCGTTGCGCCCGAGCAGGAAGGTGCTGCCCTTGGTAAAGCTCAGCGCCGCCAACTCGATGTTGCGGAAATTCTCCGCGTTGAGCCTGAGCAGTTTCATGCGGGGGAAAGAAAATCGGCCACGAAGGACACCAAGAAGGCACTAAGAACACAAAGTCTCGACCATGAGCTGCCTTCGCGCCCCTTCGCGTGGCTTCGCGGGAGAAACCTCATAAGCATCGGGCGCGGCATCCCCGCTCAGATCGAGATGACCGTGGCGGTGGTGGGGGTGTCGAGTTCGGCGCGGAGTTTTTTAAAGGCGGTGGCAAAGGCGGCTGCGAGGCCGCGCCAGTCGTCCGGCGTGGTGTCCCACCCGGCGCTCACGCGCACGGCGCGTTTGGCCTCCTCGCCCGAAAGGCCGAGAGCGGCCAGCACATGCGAGGGGGCGGCCTTGCCGGTGCCGCAGGCCGAGCCGCGCCCGACGGCGAAGCCGAGGCGGTCCAGCTGGGCGACCCAGCGGGCATTCGGGAAGGTCGGCATCAACAGGCACGAAGTGTTGCCGAGGCGGTCGGCTTTTTCGCAGACGACGCGCACGCCCGGCACGAGGTCCTTGACCGTGTGTTCAAAAACCTGACGCCCGACGACCCAGGCGGTGGCGGTCTCCTCCATGTGGCGCTCGCGCTCTTCGAGCTGGGCGACCATGGACAGGATGCCGGGGACGTTCTCGGTGCCGGCGCGGTGGCCGTCCTCCTGCCCGCCCCCGTGGAAGCACTGGAAGTCGTTGAACGCCTCGGAAATCTTGATAAAGCCCACGCCCTTGGGGCCGCCGAACTTGTGCGCGCAGCCGGTGACGAAGTCCGCCCGGCCCATGCCCGCGCAGGTGCGCTTGCCGAACCACTGCGCGGCGTCCAGGTGCGAGGGCACGCCCCACTTGCGGCAGAGCTTGACCACCTCGGGCCAGGGCTGGACGACGCCGGTTTCGTTGTTGGCCGCCATGATGGAGACCAGGGCGATGCCGCCCTTTTTGAGCAGGGCCTCCAGGCCGGAAAGGTCCACCACGCCCTGCGCGTTGACCGGGAGGATCTCGCACTGGTTGGGGAAGCAGTAGCGCGCGCTCGCCAGCACGCAGGGGTGCTCGACGGCGGAAACGACCACGCGGCCCTGCGGGTCAAAGCGCTGGAAAAACTGAAAGAGCGCGTTGTTCCCCTCGGTCGCCCCGGAGTTGAAGACGATCTGCTTCGGGTCGGCGTCCATCAGCCGGGCCAGGCGCTCGCGCGCGGCCTCCAGCTTGTTGTGGGCGCGGGCGGCGGCGCTATAGGGGCTGGACGGGTTGTGCCAGGACTCACGGCTGGCCTCGAGCCAGGCCTTTTCGGCCACGGCGTCCAGCGGAGTCGTCGCGTTGTTGTCAAAGTAGGTCATCGTCGCAGTCCCAGACACTGCCCCAAAACCCCGCCCCGCGCAAAGCAATTTCTCAGGGAATTCGCATCTTTGCGCCGAGCGAGCGGGCGGCGGGCATTGACTTGGCGGGCCGGGGCGGGCAGAACATGCCCCATGGCGGTTTTTACCAAAATGCTGACGGTGCGCACGCATGGGCAGGGCACGTATGAGTTCACGGACGCGATCGCCGAGGCGCTGGGCCAAAGCGGCCTGCGCGAAGGCACGGTCACGGTCTTTTGCCAGCACACCAGTTGCAGCCTCGTCATCATGGAAAATGCCGATCCCTCGGCCCGCCACGACCTGCACTATTTTATGGACAAGCTCGTCCCCGCCGACGACCCCAACTACACCCACACACTGGAGGGGCCCGACGACATGACCAGCCACCTGAAGATGGCCCTGACCCGCACCGCCGAGGTGGTGCCTTTTGTGAACCGCGGATTGTGCCTGGGCACATGGCAGGGGGTCTTTCTGTGGGAGCACCGCGACGCCCCGCACACGCGGCGCATCGTACTGAGCTTTCAGGGCGAGGCCTGAGCGGACCGCCAGCCTGGAGACGCAAATGGCAGCGGCAAAGCCGTTGTTTACATGAGCCTTACGCATAATAAAGTACAGTCTCCCACACTCTCTCTGGAGACATCATCCCGATGCCATCAGCAGTGAATTCAAGGTGCACTAATAATACGAAATCTAATCGAAACCATTAGCTTATTTTAACAAACTACGGCTATTAGGCTTCAGTTTTCGGGGTCGATAGTTCATGCTGAATATAGACGTTTCTCTCTCACCTATGAAAAAATTTATTCTCTCCTCGCTGATGCTATCAGCGGCCTCCCTGACAGCTCTTGCCCAGGATTTTTCGCTCGTTTTCAATGATATGGCGAGCAGCTACGATCCCAGCGACATCTACATCACCTTCAGCAATCAGAACAATACGCTGGGGGTGACCTACACGGACGCCACGACGCACCAATCGACCTCGCCCACGCACAACAGCGGAGATTTCCTGGCTTCGTCGGTCAAGCTCTCGGACGTGCAGGACGGCACCTTTACGTTTTCGGGCAGTTCGATCGCCGTTTACGTCAGCTACGGTCAGGGCTTCAGCAATACACTGAACCAGCCGGGCTTTCTCACGGGCGGGGCGAGCTGGGACGTGCAGTACCAGAACTTCGAGATCACCCGCACCGGCGGCAGCGGCGACCAGGGGAACATGACCAACATCAACTACTTTACCGCGCCGATGGCGATCCGCAGCTACTCCAGTGACTACCAGAGCGGGACACAGCCGCTCCAGACCGTCTCCTACAAGTACAGCACCGCCCAGTACGCCACCAACCTGGCCAACAGCTCGACCGGCACGAACACCGTTTACGACGGTAACAACAACCTGGTCCGCTACGTCGGCCCCTCCACCTACGCCACCGGCCAGATCCCGTACCAGAACTTCAACAATTACCTCACCTCGGTCCACTCCAGCGGCGTGACCAACCAGATCTGGAACAACAGCGCCTTTAACCAGATCGGCGAGAGCGGCACCACCGGCTTCAACTTCAACTTCCAGTTCCAGCTCACCTCTACCGTCGACGCAAACGGGAACATCGTCTTGACCGGGAACATCGTCGTGACGAAGAAAAACAACGCCACCGGCGTCATCGTCGAAACCGACCAGCTCGTGGCCAGCAATGCCGGGCTCACCCTCAGTGGCGCCGACCTCGACAAGATCACCCAGCTCATCTACGCCCAGTCCACGGGGCAAAATCCGGACATCGCCACCTGGGGCGCAGGCTGGGCCGACCTAGCCACCTATCTGGCTAACAACAACGTCGAAGCAAGCGCCCTGGAGACTCTCCAGAACCAGGTCGTGGGCGAAATCACCACCGCGATCCTGCTGGGCTTCCTCGGCAACGAGAAGAACGTCAACGGCACCGACCTCAACACCATGAAGAGCTACGAGTGGTGGCAGATGATCCCGCTGGAAGCCTTTGACGCGATCCAGTCCGATCCCGATTTCTACAACCGCTGGGCCGCCGCCGTCTATGACGCCACCGACAACGGCGCCTACGGCATCCCCTACTCCGACCGCCTGGGTACAGGCCCGCTGGTTGACTCTGTGCTGCATGACGGCTACGACATTGACAAGTGGGAGATCGACATTTTCGACCCGGTGAGCGCCGTCCCCGAGCCGCGCACGGTCGCCTTTGTGGCCATGGGCCTCGCGCTGGTCATCGCCGGGTGGGTGCGCCGCCGTCGCCGCGACTAAGGCCGCCTCCGCCAGACACTTTTCCCCAAAAGCCCGTGGCGCTGCGTCACGGGCTTTTTTTCGGGCCAAGAAGAGACCGGACGAAGATTCCAAACTTTCTTGCATTCGGGCCGGGCGGTGGCAGATAGTTGGCCGATGGGAAAAATCTGGTTTGCGCTGGCCCTGGTCCTCCTCTCTCTGACGGGCTGCTCTGACGACAACAGTCTGGAGATCGTCCCCGAGCGCGACGAAAAGCACTTCAACCGCGGGCAGATCAAGCTCGGCGAGCAGCGCTACGACGAGGCGCTGGATGCCTTCCTCAAGGTCATCGAGAAGCGAAAGGAGGCCCCCGAGTCCCACCTGGAGGCGGGCCGTCTCTATCAGGACTATCTCGGCGACCCCGTCGCGGCCATCTACCACTACCGCAAGTACCTCGAATACGAGCCCAACAGCGATCAGGCCCCCCTCGTGCGCCAGATGATCGAGTCGGCCAAGAAGGACTTCGCCCGGCAACTGCCCGGCCAACCCTACGACGACGAGATCGAGCGGCTCGACCTGCTGGAGATCATCGAAAGCGTGCGGGCCGAAAACCTCGAGCTCAAGCGCCAGCTCGCCGCCTCCCGCACCCGTGTCGAGCAGTTGGAGGGTGCCACCGTCTCGGCCCCCAGTTTTTCCACCAGCAGCGGCACGGCCTCCTCGACGAGCACTCGCAGCAGCGCTACTCCGAGCTCTTCTACGGCCACCACGCGCCCGGCCACGACAACAACGACACGTCCCGCGGCCTCAACCAGTGCCCCCGCCGCCACTACCGCCAACGGCATGCGCCTGTACACCGTGCAGGAGGGCGACACGCTCTCACGCATCAGCACGAAGTTTTACGGTACCCCCGCTCGCTGGCAGGACATTTTTAACGCCAATCGCGACATCATGGCCAGTCCCCACTCGCTCCGGCTGGGCCAGCAGATCAAGATCCCGCCGCAGTAACGTAAGCGGGAAGAAAGCGTGTATTAACTCCGCTTAGTTCAGCTCGATACGGTCGTCGGGTAGGCCGCCGCGCAGCTTGTTGTCGATGACGAGGTTTTCGTTGGCGCGCTGGAGCACGCCGAAGAACCGCTCGAAACGCTCGGCTGTGCTGAGGGTCTCCAACAGGCGCTGTTTTTCGCGTTCGTCCGGACACAGCGTGAAGGCCGCCAGATCGAGAAAGGTGTCGTTGTCCCGAAGCGAGCCGAGGAAGTCCATGATCTCCTCCGGCACCTCACCCCCGAGCTTGCGGTGGGCCTTGAGCAGGTCGGTCAGGCGCGCGCGGTCGGCCTCCAGCGTCTCCTCCTGGGCACCGGGCTCGGTCGAGAGGGCCTCGATCTGGACGAGCCGGTACGGCTCCTCGGAAATGATGCGCCGGATGCGGACGCGGGCCAGCCCCTGGATGATGAGGTTCGAGGTCTCGTCGTCGTTCAGGTGACTGGCGCGGATGATCCCGACCGAGGCAATCCCGAAGGGCGGCTCGAACTCTCCCGTGACGCGCGCCTTTTCCAAGTCCTGCCCAGCCACGACAAACAGCCGGTCGCTCTCCAGCACATCCTGAAGCATCTGCCGGTAGCGCGGCTCGAAAATATACAGTGGCAGCATCGCGTGAGGAAACAACACCACCTCCGGCAAGGTCATTACCGGGATTTCGGACGGAATCTCGACCTGCACGCTCATGCTTGAACAATAAGCATATTCCGGGCGCAGGCGAACGGTTTTTTCAACTTTTGTAAAAGAGAGCGGTCCAGAAGAGAAAATCCGCTGGAAACGCTCGGGCCGCCATGCCTGACCTCCAAGGGCAGGCATCAGTGATGCGTCAGCATCACGGGTGCAGGGCTATGCCCTGCTTCGCCAGACGGAGAGCTCGAGCATGGCCGGATCGGGGGGCTGGTTCTCCGCGTAATAGACGGCCAGCCGGAAGCACGCCAGCAGCTCGGTGTCGGCGTCGGGTTTGCGCTTCTTGTAATCGGAGAACAGCGTCTCGGCCGAGCGGCCCTCCAGTTGGTAAATCTGCTTGAGCCCTAGGCTGAGCAACGCCCGCGCCGCATCGACCTTCATCTTGGGCACACGCATGAACGCCGAGCTCAGCGCCTCGTAGTCGGTTTCCTTCTCTTTCTTCCGCGGCATGGGTGGTCCTAACAGGTGGCGCGCCTCCCCGAAGAGTCAAGAGACAAAGGCGCGATCCTCCTTCAAGCCCGGCGCTTCCGGCTCCGTTGCCTCCACGCCTGCGCCATCCGCAGTGACTTTCACTGTCACACCCGTCGCGCCAAGTGTGACACAGGTGAGACATTCTGCGCCACCCAGGGACGTTCCCGAAAGAGTCTATCCCGCCACAAAATCAATTTAACCATTTAACAATCAACTATTAACAATTACCAAAAGCCACCCGGCACAATCCCTGCAATAGACTCGGCATGAGTAAAGTTTTAGGAATCGACTTGGGCACGACCAATTCGTGCATGGCGGTGATGGAAGCCGGTGAGCCGGTCGTCATCCCGAACTCGGAAGGCGCGCGTACCACGCCGTCCGTGGTGGCCTTTGCCAAGAACGGCGAACGCCTCGTCGGGCAGGCGGCCAAGCGCCAGGCTATCACCAACCCCGCCAATACCATCTTTTCGGCCAAGCGCCTCATCGGACGTAAGTTTAACGAAGTCCAGGAAGAGGCGAAGGGCCTTCCCTACAATGTCGTCGAAGGCAAGAACGGCGACGCCTGGATCGAGTACGTCGTCAACGGCGAAACCAAGCGCAGCGCCCCCGAGGAAATCTCCTCCATGGTGCTGCAAAAGCTGAAGGCCGACGCCGAAAAATACCTCGGCGAAAAGATCGACAAGGCTGTCATCACCGTGCCGGCCTACTTCAACGACGCCCAGCGTCAGGCCACCAAGGACGCCGGTGCCATCGCCGGTCTTGAAGTCCTGCGCATCATCAACGAACCGACCGCCGCCTCCCTCGCCTATGGCCTGGACAAGAAGAGCGACGAGTTCATCGCCGTCTATGACCTTGGCGGCGGCACCTACGATATTTCGATCCTCGAGATCGGTGACGGCCTCTTCGAGGTCAAGGCCACCAACGGCGACACCCACCTCGGTGGTGACAACTGGGACACGGCCATCATTAACTGGCTGGCCGGTGACTTCCAGAAGGAGCACGGCATCGACCTGCTCGCCGACCCGATGGCCAAGCAGCGCCTGAAGGAAGAAGCGGAAAAGGCCAAGATCGCCCTGTCCTCTTCGCAGAGCTACGACATCAACCTGCCCTTCATCACCGCGGACGCCTCCGGCCCCAAGCACCTCAACGTGCAGCTCTCCCGCTCCAAGCTTGAGCAGCTCACCGGCGACCTCAACGCCCGCACGAAGGAACCCTTTAAGAAGTGCCTCAAGGACGCCGGGCTCGACGCCGGACAAATCAACGAACTCGTCCTCGTCGGCGGCATGACCCGCATGCCCGCCATCGTTGACGTGGCCCGCGAACTCGCCGGTAAGGACCCGCACCAGGGCGTGAACCCGGACGAAGTCGTCGCCATCGGTGCCGCCATTCAGGGTGCCGTTCTGGCCAATGACCCGTCCGTGCGCGACGTGCTCCTGCTCGACGTGACCCCGCTCACGCTGGCCATTGAAACCGCCGGTGGCGTCGCCACGCCGATGATCGAGCGCAACAGCCGCATCCCGACCAAGAAGAGCCAGGTGTTCTCCACCTACGGAGACAACCAGAGCGCCGTGGACATCGTCATCACGCAGGGTGAGCGCCCGATGGCGCAGGACAACAAGCGCCTGGGCAACTTCCGCCTGGACGGCATCCCGCCCGCACCGCGCGGCATGCCCCAGATCGAGGTGACCTTCGATATCGACGCCAACGGCATCCTCCACGTCACGGCCAAGGACAAGGGCACGGGCAAGGAGCAGCAGATCGCCATCACCGGCTCTTCCGGTCTGGACAAGGACGAGGTCGAAAAGCTCCGCAAGGAAGCCGAGGCCCACGCCGCCGAGGACGCCAAGAAGCGCGACTCCGCCGAGGCCCGTAACCAGCTCGACGGCCTGGTCTTCCAGACCGAAAAGCAGCTCGGCGAACTCGGTGACAAGCTCCCGGCCGACAAGAAGGCCCCGATCGAAGCCGCCGTCGCCGAAGGCAAGAAGGTTCTCGAAAACCAGTCCGCCTCCTCCGACGAGCTCAAGGCCGCCGCGACCAAGATCACCGAGGAATTCTCCAAGGTGGCCCAGGACATCTACGGCCAGACCGGTGCTCAGGGCATGGACCCGAACGCCACCGCCGGTGCCGGCACGCCCCCGCCCGCCCAGGAGTCTTCCAAGTCCTCCGACCCGAACGTGGTCGACGCCGACTTCGAAGTCGTGGACGACGACAAGAAGTAAAGTTTCAAGCCAGTCACTGGCCGATCAAGTCACGCACCGGCCAGTGACTTTTGTTTTAAGAATTTTAACCACAGAGAGCACAGAGAAATTACTTTTAGGGAAACGCAGCGAACTGATTCGTCAGATTTATAGACTCTGTGTTCTCCGTGTCCTCTGTGATTAACTCTAACCAATCCTTCTAAACACTAACCAAGTTCTAACAACCAACCATGAGTAAAGCACCCAAGATCCAACCCCTCGGAGATCGCGTCCTTGTTAAGGCGGTCGAAGAACAGGAACAAATCAAAGGCGGTATCTACATTCCGGATTCCGCCAAGGAAAAGCCGCAGGAGGCCGAAGTGGTCGCCTTGGGCACCGGCGCCAAGAACGACAAGGGCGAGACCCTGTCGTTCAACGTCAAGGTCGGCGACAAGGTGATCGTCTCCAAGTACGGCGGCACCGAAGTCAAGTTCGGCGACCAGACCTACACGCTGCTGCGTGAGGACGACATCCTCGCCATCGTCGGCTAGCAGGTTACACCTGCGGGCATTGATCATGGCTGCGCCATGATGCTGTATCCGAAAACGGATACAGCGTGCCGATCCAAACCCGTCAATTAACAACTCATAATCTAAATATTACACACCATGCCTAAGCAAATGGTATTCGATGAAGCCGCCCGCAAGAAGATCCTTGCCGGTGTTGAAGCTCTCGCCAAGGCCGTTGCCGTGACCCTCGGACCGAAGGGCCGCAACGTTCTTATCGACAAGAAATTCGGCTCGCCGACCGTCACCAAGGACGGTGTCAGCGTCGCCAAGGAAGTTGAGCTCAAGGACCCGTACGAAAACATGGGTGCCCAGATGGTTCGCGAAGTCGCCTCCAAGACTTCCGACAGCGCCGGTGACGGTACCACCACC
>JAUTCS010000013.1 GCA_030673825.1 Verrucomicrobiota bacterium JB024
GGCAGCCCTCGACCCAGGGGCCCAGCTTGTTCGAACGCACATGAATCCCGTCAGCATTGCCTCCGAACCACTGCCCCTCGGGGATGAGCGAGGTGCAACCGAGCACCTTGAAGTCCGAGCCCTCCGTGCACAGGTAGTGCCCGCCGGAGATCCCGTAATTGGTGACATTCAGACAAGTCACATCAGTACTCCCGGTTGAAGCCACCAGCGAGCGTCCGCCGTTGCGGGCGAACTGGATATACTTCGCACCCGGCACGAAGTACTTGGCCTGCGTCGGAGACTTGAGGCGGAGCGTGTAGAGCGTCTCGCCATCGGCGGAGGTGCTGCGTGCTGCCTCGCCCTCGACGGTCGAAATCACCAGCGGCGAGCCGTCCAGCATCTTGCCCGGTACATCGGGGTCCAGCAGCACGCCCCAGGTCCAGTGATTGACAATGGGCTCCTCGTCAAAGGGCACCATCTGCGGCGTATCCATGGCCAAGGTAAACTCACCTGTCGTGCTATCGGCACAACGTACCACGCCCACCGTGTACGGGAGCGGATCAAATCGGACGATGAGGTCGCGGATCAGGATCGACGTGCAGTTGTTCAGACGTGCCAGGCCCGCCGTCGCATCGGTAAAGGTAACCGTGGCCCCCTGACCCTCCACGATCAGGTTGGAGACGCTGTCCACCTTGATGAGATCTTTCTGAGTCGGTGCCAGACGGTACGACCCGCCCGGCGCGAAACGCACTACCGCCGGAGTATGGGCCGCCGCTTCCGCGATAATCCGCTCCACCTCCTCGATACCGGACCCATCCGGGATATCAAAGACCGCCTGCGGCTGCTGGAGCGTGAGAGTGGAGACATCGGAGTAGCGGCCACTCGTCCCATCGGGCATCACCGCCCGCACTCGCCAGTAAAGTGTGCCGGTGGGTAGCGCCCCGGCGGCAACATAGCGCGGAACGCTCACCGCATCGGTATCGACGAGTTGAGAGAATCTCGCATCGGCAGCAATTTGTACCTCGTAGTTGTCCGCTGCCTCTACCCGCTCCCAGGTGAAACTTGGCGTGGTCCGGTACTGCACCGCTGCGTTCTGCGGGGCGAGCAACACCGGCCCCGGTGCCTCCCGGTTCGAAGCCGACAGCCCGGCAGTGGAGCTCGCCTCTGTCGGCGTGGCCGCACGGGAGTGGCTGCCGCAGCCGGCCATGGACAGACTCAACGATAAGCTTGTCATCAGGGTAAGGGTCAATCGCATCATGGATAAAGGAAAAAGGTGTTTAAGAAGGTACAACTTTCAAAAGCAATGAGGATCGGGTGGCATCCAGCTCGCCCACGGACAAAGCCAAGCCGAGCTCCTACTCCCGGATGAGCAGACGCGGTTCACGCGAGCTTCGGGAGGTGTTCTGGGAGGAATAGAAATTAAAGCCCGGGTCGCTGACCGTGCCGTCGGACACCACCAGCAGTGTCAGATACTTGGCACCGGACTGCGCGCTAATCTCGCGCAAGGCCGTGAGTATGCGCGGGTCGTCCCACTGGACCGCCTGATCGCCTTTCACGCTGGCGCTGTCCACCAAAACCGTTGCCAGCAGGCGCGCCTCACTCGCCGTGTCGTTGGCGGGCGCATTGCTCCAGCTCAGGTTCAACAGCGCGGGGTTCTTCGCGTTGCTCTCCACCAGGTAGAGTGAAAGGGAAACCGGACCGCCCGGAGAGCCAAGCAGGTAATAATCTTCAAGCGTCGTCAGAGACAGCTCCGCTCCCGAGGCTGACTCCAGCTCTTGCGGCTTGAGGCTGTTCGCGTCGAAGACCAAGTAGGTTTTGTGAGCATGAGTCCCTCGGGCCGAAACGCGCAGGACGGCGGACGCTTCCGCGGTTGCAGGGTGGGCCTTCGAGACGACCGCCTCGGCGTAGGGCTTGAGCACAGGGGCAGCCGTCAGGCTGACCGTGAGTAGGAAAATCAAAGCAGAGAATAAGGATGCTGTTTTCATAAGCGTGATTGGTTCGATATTAAGTTCGGAGACGGATGAGCCTAGCGCCCGGCAGGAAGCACGGCGACCCCCGACCCCGAACCCGCCGGTGGATTGGCGGGAGCGTCCGGCGGCACGTCGTGATCGTCGCGGTGCTCGTCAAACTCATGCACAGAGCCGTCGTCGGCGCTGTCGCGGCGGGCCTGGCTAAGTGTGCGGAACAGGTCGATCAGGTCGCGGATGCCCCCGATCAAAAACCACAACACGGTGATCAGCCCTACCACGCCGCCCAGCACGGTCGTAAACAACCACCAATGCCCCCACAGGTTATCGGGAATGCCGACGGTCAGCCCCCAGATCGTGCCGACAATGAAGCACACGAACCAGAAGCCCGTCCAGCCGACCTTCAGCCGGTAAATAGCCCGATCCCCGCGGGTGAACTCCTCGGTGAAGCCAAACAGCTTCGCCAGCGGCCCGGAACGCCCGCGCCCGTCCCCCTTTTGCCGGGAGTCGGACAGGGCGTACTGGCCGCGGTGGAGCATTTTTTCCAAGTTGAACGGCTGCTTGCAGGTCACCTGCGAGACCACCACGAAGCAGGTCAGCGAGCAGATGTACGCGATCATGGCCAGCCAGGCGCCGTTGACGGGGAACTCGGGCGCGAGCTCAACGAGCGCGGGCACGCTCGGCCAGATCGCCTGCAGGGTGATACCGGATATGGCGATAAACAAGCCGACAGACATTGCCGTCCAGGCTCCGGCGCTCGTCGCCCGCCGCCAATAGAGGCCACCGATGATGACCGCGCCCGACCCACCGAGGTAAATCGTACCGGTCAGCAGGAAGTACATGAACAGGTAGTCGCGCAACGGAAAGAACCAGCTCCAGAAAAAGGCGAACAAGGCCACGCCGATGACGGAGACGCGCAGGAGCCACAGATGTTGCTTCTGCGTAAAGGGTCGGTTGCGAAACGGCAGTACCACGTCCTGGATGAAAATACTCCCCCAGGAGTGCAGTTGGGTGTCGTCGGTGGAAATGGCCGCCGCAATCATGGCCGCCGCGAATAGCCCGAGCAAGCCGACCGGGAACAGCGTGCTCATCACCACCGGCGTAAGCATCTGCTTCTGGGTCTGGACATCGGCGATGGTGCCGAGCGCCGCCTGGCTCTCCGCCGCCTGCACGGCAAACCCGCCGTGATGCATTACCACAAAGGCACAGATCGGCATGAGCAAAAACATCAAATACGTCACGCTGTTGCGCCACTCGGCCAGGACCCCGGCCATTTTCTGCTCGTGGGGAGACTTCGCCGCGCAGTAGTAGCCCTGCGACCCCTGCCACCCCAGCCGGTTATAAAAAATCTTGAACCCAAAGATGGCGAAGAACCAGAAGTTGAAGTCCTTGATCTCGCCCTGGTCAAAGGGGTTGAGCATGCTCTGGCCCTTCGGGGCCTGTTCCAGCGTACTGACGATGTCGCCCCAGTTGAACTTCCACAGCAGCAGCCCCATGATCGAGAGGAAGACGATGTTGACGAACTGCCCCTGGAAAAAATCCGTGATCATGACCGCGATCATCCCGCCAAAGAGCGTGAAGCACACCGCAATCGAGAGCATCACCGCCATGACCAACGGGAAGGTCCCAAACGTGGTCCCACCAATCTGGATCGTCTCGGGCAGCCCGCAGAAGTGAATCAGGAACAGGGCTGTGATGCCGGGGAAGACACCGTAGTTGAGCACCCCGCTGACCCAGGCCAGCACCCCGGCGTAGATGCGGAATCGGCGACTGTAGCGCATCTCGAAAAACTGCGCCATCGTCATGGCCCGTGTTTCGCGGTAGCGGTAAACAACCCAGCCCGAGAGCGCGGCGATCAGGCCCAGCGGCCCCATCATGAGTCCCCACCAGCTCGCGGCAAAGCCCGCCTGGTAGAACTTCTCGAAGTTGGCGATGACGGCGATCGCCCCCATCCCCGCCATGCCGTCGGCCAGCGTCAGCAGGTAGCGCCCGGCTGAGCGGTTCGCGGCCAGAAAGTCCGACACGCTGCGGGTGTAGCGCTGGGCCGTCGCGGCCATGACTAACAAGAAAGCCAGAAACCCGGCGATGATGCCCCAGTCCAGAAGGTGAAGATTCATGATAAATGTATTCGAAAATCACTACGTCCGGCGATCAGCGAACGGTTTTGGGAATTTTGAAAAGATGCAAGAAGCCGGGCATCAGCTCGGCCTCAAGGGAGCCGCCCTTGATCGGGTAGCTCTGCCCGGAAATAACATCGCTCACCGCCTCCACGCCCGCCGGGAACTCCCCGGTAACGCTCAGGGTAACCGTCGGCACGCGCCGCATTTGCGCCAGGGTGTGGTTGAGCTTGCGGTCCGGCATTTGCGGCGTGGCGACGATCCACCAGGCTTGCGGGGACTCCAGGACGCCGACCACCGTATTGGCTGCGTCGATACGGAACGGGGACGGCTTCACGCGGCGCTCCAGTTGGCCTTGCAGCCAGCGGGCCGAACGCTCGAAGTCCACTGGCCCCGCGGTCACAACAGCCAAACCTTCTCCGTAGAGGACTTCCCACACGACCGGTTCGCCGTCCACCGATTCGGAAAGCTCCCGCGCCTGCGCGCCAGGTTTCCAGTCCACCACATAGCTCTTTTCCAAAATAATCGGGTAACCATCCGGACCCACACCGCCCCCCTGCCCCTCCAGCGGCTGGACGTGATCGGCCCCCAGTGCGCTCAGCAGGGCGTCCACTGGCTCCGGCGAGCCCGGCTGCCAGCGGGCAGTGTCGGCGGCGCAGATGAGCGTGCCCCCGGCCTCGATGTAGGCCAGCAGTTCCTCGACCGCCTCCGCCGTCAGCACATCGGAGTGCGCATCGACGAGCAGCGGATACTTCGCCAGCGCCTCGGAGGAGCTGGTGTCGTCCACCCAACTGCCGGGCAGGTGCATGGCCTCGTTGGCCGCGCGGTAAAGTTCCTGACTGGGGCGGAAGCCGTTGTTGCGAAACGAGCGGGTGCGCAGCATGCTACTGGTGCCCGAGTAGTAGCCCGCCCACGGCACGGCGGGCTCGGCCTGCGAAAGCTCCTCGGACACGACCTGCACCCCCTCGATGATCTGTGCGCGGCCCGCCTGCTCACCGGTTCCCTCCAGCTCGATCTTGGTCCAGACCATGCCGTACTGGAGGATTTGCCCCTGAAAACCGCCCTGAATGATGCCGTTGGTGAAGAGCATGGCGAGCGCCCCGACGTTCGGCGGCACGTAGTGAGACTCGACGGTGGTCTGCACGCCGTTGCTGCGCATGACGGCGCTGGCGCGGTAGCCGTCGGGGTATTCGCCCGAGCCAAGATTGAAACGAAAGCGGTTTTTGATAAAGACCGGCGCAAGCGCCCCATTGTCGCCGAATCCGGCGTAGGCGTACATCAACATGGGGCGCACGGAGTCCTCCTCGCGGATGGCGCTTTGCAGGGTGTCGAGGTGACGTTTGACGAAATCGCGTTTGAACTGGTGGAAGTCCCACCAGGCCGGGGAGGACTCCCACTCCAGGGTAAAGTCGGGCAGCGGCGGCTGTACCTCGTCCCAGGCGGCGTAGTGGCTTTTCCATGACGCGTTGAGCGCCGAAAGGTCTCCGTAACGCGCTTTGAGCCAATCACGAAAATCCCGCCGAGCGAAGGAGGCGTACTCGCTGATCAGGTTACCGGTGTCGGTCAAAAACCCTTCCGAGGCGCCCGCCGTCACGAAGTAGCCCGCCACGCGCGGGTCGTGCCGGTAGCGCGCCGCGATGTCGACCCAGAGCTGGACGTGCTCGCGCTGAAAGCGCGGCCCCATGGGCGAGATGTAGTGGTAGTCGTGGCGGATAGTCTTCTGGTTCTGGCTCATCGTCTCCTCGAACCAGAGCCAGTCGGGGATGTTGTCCCCGTGCAGGCGAACGCCGAGCATGAGCGGCTGGTCCGCGCTGGCGTGCCGGTCGAGCACCTCGTCGATGATACTCCACTGGTAAAGCCCTTGCGCCGGTTCGAGTTCGTTCCAGCCGACCTGAATGACCGGCGTCATTTCCTCGTCGTGCATCCACTCCAGCAGCGTGGGCAGGTAGTCTATGGGCAGGCGCTCGGTCTGGTTCTTGTCCTGGTGCAGGTGGGCGTTGGCTACGAAGAGCACCTGCCCGCGCTCCTGCGTCAGCTCCTCGTCGGGGGCGCTTGGCAGCTTCGCGGGTTCGGCCTCCGCGACAAAGACCCGCTCCTGAACCGCCTGCACCAAGCTGCCCGAGGGATCGTTCAGCGTCAGGTCCAGATCGTAGCGCCCTGCTCCTTGTGGCTGGAATCGGATAGAAATGGGCGCGTCGGCGGCGGGCAGTGTGCCTTGCCCGCTGCCGACCTCCTGCCCGAGGATATCCGTCACCTCCCAGCAATAGCTCAGCGGCGAAGAAATTTTTAAAGCATCCGAGTTACACTTAACGGTCAGCGCAACCGGTCCGGTGCCAGCGCTCAGGGCCTGCCCGTAAGCGAGGCCTTCGACCGTGTAGGGAGTGTTCACCGGCTGTGGCAACGGATCGGCGCGGCCCGCGTCGTTACGCAGCACTTCGAGGACCAGCTCTTCGCGCCCCAGGAGTGTGCCGCCCGAGTCATAGCCCCGGATCTCCAGGTAATACGCGCCCTCCGGGCAACGCGGGAGCGTCACGATGCCATCTTCGGCATAGGGCAGGATCTCGCTCCACAGGGGCTTCCATGTGGTGGTGCGCAGGAGCAGTTCGACCCGCGCCAGCCGCGTGGTATCGAAAAAAACGGACAGCGCGGTCAGTCGCAGATACGGAGCCACGTCGTAGCCGTACTCAAAAAAACGTGCCGCCGTGTAATAAAGCGAGCTGGGCCGGGGCAGTTGCACGTCCTTGAGCTTCCACACCTCGGTGGCGTCGTGGGGCGAGGTCGCCGTCAGATCGGCCTCCAGATCGCCCACCCCCAAATCGCCCTCCGCTCCGCGCAGGCGGCGCAGGTCCAGGCTTTCCAGAACCAGGCCCGTGTGGCCTGGCTGGAGATAAACGCTCTTGCGCGTCCACGGGCCGACGCGCAGGGCGAGCTTCTGCACCGAATCAGTTGCGCTGAAATACGGCTGCGCCTCGAGATTCTCTTCGTGCACGGTAAAGGTTTTTCCGTCCGCTTCGCGAAAATGGAACGCGGCCCGCGACTGGCCGACATCGCGCACCCAGACACTGACCGTGCGCACGCCCGCGGGCAGCGGCACATCCAGCGGGAGCGTCGCCCGCAGCTCGCTGGCAAGCAGAACGATCGCTTCACGCGTCGGCCATGGTGCCTCCGGTGTCGGCTCCACAGCGAAGCCCTCGCGGGCCTCGGTTGCTGCGATGGGCAGCGTCTCGACCACGGCGCGAGCCGTCGGTCGCCAGGAGGTTTCCCCGTTCACCCCAAGTGTTGCCAGCGTCCACGCCAGCAGGGTGAGGCCCAAAGTCCGGGAACGAAAAATGCGAGTTAAAGGGGAGAACAGAAGAGGCATGGGAGACTCGGGGCTTAAGTTAATCGATGGCACGCCTTTGCGCCACTGAGCTAGCATTATTGCCCATTCGACAGGCCATATATTGCTAATTTAGCAACATAATGCAAGTTATTTTTTTACAAATCTTCGATTTCAGGGCAAAAAAAACCGCCCGATCCGGACGGCTGCAAGTCAGTCATACACAAAAGCGTAGAGCATTTTTTAGCGGCGACTACGGCGCAACGCGGTCATCACAAGCGCGAGCACACCGGCCATAGCAGCCCACGTAGCGGGCTCCGGGATGGTCGAGCCGGTCACCTGCTGATAGGCGTTCACGTCGTTGCTGAGATAAACGGCATCGATTTGGCCGCTATTGACTCCGCCCACACCGATACGGCTGATGCCGCTGGAAGCGATCGTACCCAGATCGGTAGACGTCAGGTCGGCCACGCCCAGGTCATCGACATCAGGGTTCACCCACACATTCAACACTCCCGCATCCAGATTCACACTGAACAGGACAAGATTGGCCGAGCCGTCGGTCGTAGCCGCCCCGGAGACAAAAGTGCCCGTATCCAGATTGAAACCAGACTGGGAGTAAAACACGTTCCCGTCCGAATCGATACCGATCAGCGGGCTGTTGGAAAAGCTGGAAAAAGCTTCACTGGGATCCAACCCCACGCCTGCCCAAGACGTATTACTACCGGTCGGGGCCATCGCCAAAAAGGAAATCCACACGGTCCCGGAGGTGATGGTGCTTTCCAGATTACGACCATTTTGCCGGTTGGCGCTGACAGCATAGGGAGTGGCCGAACTCACATTAGCAAAAACATGGCGCGGCCCCACGCCAGTGCTTTGGGACAAACCGTAGTTCGTGGAAGCCGGGGCCAACAGGTCGCCGGTAGCAACATCGACGGCAGCCGAGTTACTACTCCAGACACTATCGGTCTCGAATCCGCTTCCAGAAGCTTTTCCCTTCAGGTCGCCTGTGCCTAAATCGTTAAAATCGACGCTGGCCGTAAAGCTGAAAGCGGGAGCGGAGGCCAGCATGAGAAGGGTAAGGGTCGGGGCTAATTTCATGGTGAATAATTTAAGGTTAGAGAAGTATAATCTTGCATTAATAGCAATTTCAGGCCAAGGTCAACCCTTAAATACCCCCGGTGCCACCCATTTGGGTACATGTATCGTCACAGTCAGGTTCCGCGACATCCCCATGCCCGGCTCCCGTCAACTCCTCACGACGAGGAAAGCTTTCTGCATTACAGCCCGCCGCAGGCCGGGGACGCGATCCCGGCGTTACGCCAAGCCCTGCCAGAGACCTTGTTTTTTTCGCTCGGAGAGACTCCCTGAATATGCAAACGTGTGAAAGCTTGGACTTGCCAACGGCCAGCGGTTGCTATAAATAAAATTAAAATGGCCATTCCAGCATTACCCAAGCAACCGAATAAAAGCCTGATCGATGGCATACGCTGCCTGCAGGAGGTACTCAGCCACCCCGCACCGATCGGAGTTGGGCAGGTCGCCAAGGAACTGGGATTGGAAACCACCCGCGTGCACCGGATTTTACGTACCCTGGCCGCCTCGGGCATGCTGCGCTGGACCGAAAAACGCAAGTACGCCGCCGGCCCCGCCGTCCCCGTCCTGGCGACGCAGACGATGCACGCCTCCGGCTTCTATAAAGCGATCAAACCGCTGTCCGAGCTTCACCGGGACCTGAACATGATCACGGCCATGGGGGTGCTCTGGAATCGTTCCGTCTCCTACCTCTATCACGCCGATCCCGGACAGCCCCTGGAACAAGCGATTGGCAGCTTCGACATCTGGCCCGCCACGGTATCCGGCCTGGGGGTGGCGCTGCTCGCGCTGGAAAGCGATGATTCGATCCGTCAGCTCTACGCCGACCATCCGATGCCGAAGTTCGACTCAATAGACCAACTGCTGGACAAACTCGCAGAGGTGCGTGAATGCGGATACGCCCAGCACGACAATACCCTTGCCCTCTCCATCAACGACAACTTCCAGGCCGCCATCGGCTTCAGCTCTCCGAATATCGGCCCCAAAACCGCCCACAAGTACCTGCCTCGCCTCATGCAATGCAAGGAAGCCATCCTGGCCGAACTAGGAAGCGCCGAGGCTAGCGCAAAAACAGGCAAGCATCAGCGAACAAACCCTCCACCGTGACTCGACTGAGCTCGCCGAAGTCTGGAAGCGTGAGTTCGGGATGATGGACCTGGATCAGGCCAAGCAACTGAAGGAACTGCAAAAGGAAAATGCCCGGCTCAAGCGTATGCTTGCCGTTTGTGGCAAATGAAAAAATCGAGGTGTCTCTCAAAGGCTCCTATACACTGGAGGTGGCGGGACTTCAACATGCACCCGTAAGTTTTTGATCTTCAACTCCAAAAGAAATGGCCTTCGGCCCAACTCACAGACAATCAAAAATCCCCATAGTTACGGGATAAAATCGGGTATCAGGGGATGCATCGTCAGGCATGCGTCAGCCACAAGGTTCATTGCAGTCTGGCTTCCAATTCCTCCAAGCGCCGGAGTTTTTCTTTCACACGTTGACGATAACGGCGCTGGCGTTCGGCATTCTTTACCCGCTTTTGCGAGTTAGGAACCGATGGGCGTCCTGAGCGAATAGTTAAGACATTTTCCGGAATCGTGAACAGATGACGCTGACGAAAAGCCCCCGGACTCAGCACCAGCAACTGCTTCCAGTTTTTCGGGGTGTCATACCAGGCCTTGTCAGCGACTCGCTTTGGATCGTCAACCCACTCCGGCGCGTCAATCCCCGCCTTCCCACACAGCCAGTCGACATAGGCGGCCAAGTACGCATCCCCCACCCCGCCATCGCCCAAGCAGCTGCTGACAAGCGCTGGGGTCTCCCGTACGCGACGAGCGAACTCAGGGCGTGCATGCACACGACGAAGCTCGTGCTGCCAGTCGCGCAGATTCCGACCGAAAGCCTCCGGCGCATCACTCCATGCGGCGACTTCCGCCGCCGTCCGAGGGCGCTGCCATTTATTTTTCATGGGCTTCTCCAATCAGTGTTTTCAAATAGAGCCGATTGCTCTCAGTGATCACATCATCCGGAAAAAACGCATCCACGGCCTCCTGAATCTGATCCACCGAACGAATATCCATCTTCTTGATCAGGAACCGTAAATCCTCGGCATCCCCCTGGTACGCCCCGATCGGGCGACGACAAGCAAGCGCCTTCATCGCGAGCAAATAGCGGGCGGTCGGCACATGGACGATCAAACCGGTTTCCTCTTCAATCATCCGTAACCGTCGCTTCTCCTCCTTAACAGGCGAGACGAACTGGACGACATCCGAGTTGAGCCAATCCTCCGGCAAATCCAGTTCTCGTGCCACAGCACGGACTAACCGTTCCCCTTCCTCACGCGGGATCAACACCGCGTCGATATCTTTGGTCGCAGCCCGCGAGTCATACGCCAACAGCATAGCTGAGCCTCCGTAGATGGAGACTTCCAGGCGTACACCCGCCCCCTGGGCCAATTCTCCCAGACGGCTCAAGGCCTGCAAGATATCTTCTTTTTCCATTTAACGTTACGATACGTAAAATAGATGAAAAATCAATGTCATAACGACACGTCCAGCCCCCTCCATCCTCCACACACAGATTCACGCCTCCGACGAGGGTGCTATCTCGAAATACCGAACGGCATCCTCCTAACTGTTGGACGACCAAGGCCGCCCCACCGCTCAAGGCACAGAACATGCCCAGCGGCACGAGGACAAAGCCCGGCGGAGGCGTGTCACGCCGGGAGCGAAAGCGCACGAGCAGACTACCGAGCAGCAGCGTTATGCCCAGCGTGAATATGTAATCGCCTCACAGGTGCTTCCCCATTACGTGACAGGCGCTCGCGCCGGTAAAGATACCGGCCCAGCTCAAGCTCTCCTCCAGCGAGACGCGCCTGACATCCAGCAAGCGCGGAAAGGCCGTGCCCAGAAAGCCCACGACAAAGCAACTCAGAAACCCCTCGATCATGATCCGCGCATGCGTTTGTCCGGGGTAGACATCGACCAAGCCCCAGGCGTACGCAGGCCACATCGACACGCCAAACACTCCCAGTAGCGTCCCCACGGCAAAAAACACGCGGTAGGGCTCGCCTTCGGCGACGAGTCGCCAAAAACCGAGGCGTGCGGGCTCGGCTGCGGTAGCCATGGGCAGCGTTTTCATATCCGTAATGGATGAGTTAGTGATCGCACATCGCCTGTGGGTTGAACTGGAAGGCGTCCGCCGGGCCCTGGAACTTTCCCTTGGCAATCAGGGTATCGACCAGTTCCTCAGCGTCCATCCCCCCACCTGAGCAGATGTAGAAGCGGGCCTGTTCGCCAAAGGTGTTTCGAATCGCTTCGATCAGGCTCTGCCGCGAAAAGCTGCGCTCGGATTCGCTCATCATTTGCAGCACGGCGTGGCCGTGGATTTCTTCTTGAATAGGATTAGACATGGTTAGTTATGAAGAAGGATTACTGTCGTTATTTACGGATACTAACTTTTACGAGGCGAGGATCGCTTGAAGATCTGCTTCCGGCGTCGTGATAGGCTGGATCTGGTACGCATCGACCAGATAGTCGAGTACGTTAGGCGTGATGAAGGCGGGCAGCGTCGGCCCCAGGCGGATGTTTTTGATCCCCAGATAAAACAGCGTCAGCAGGATGGAAACGGCCTTCTGCTCGTACCAGGACAGGACCATCGACAGCGGCAACTCGTTCACGCCGCAGTCAAAGGCCTGGCTCAGCGCCACCGCGATTTGGATGGCCGAGTAAGCATCGTTACACTGGCCGATGTCCAACAGGCGCGGAATGCCGCCGATGGTGCCCAGGTCCTGATTAAAGAAGCGGAATTTGCCGCAGGCTAGAGTCAGTACGACCGAGTCCTTCGGGGTCTGCTTGACGAACTCGGTGTAATAGTTACGCCCCGGGCGGGAACCATCGCATCCACCAACGAGAAAGAAGTGCTTGATCACCCCGGCCTTGACCGCGTCAATGACCTGATCGGCGACGCCGAGCACGGCATTACGGGCAAAGCCCGTGGTGACGCAGCCCTTGTCGCAATCGTCGGTAAAACCGTCCATTTCCAGAGCCATCTCGATGACAGCGGAGAAGTCGTCTTCAGGCACGTGCTGCGCTCCGGGCCAGCCGACCAGCCCGGTCGTAAAGACGCGGCGGGCGTAGGTGCTGGCGGGACGCTGGATGCAGTTCGTCGTGAAAAGCACCGGCCCCGGAAAAGCTGGGAGCTCCAGCCGCTGGTTCTGCCAGGCCGTCCCGTAGTGGCCGTAAAAGTGCGGGTACTTCTTCAGTTCCGGGTAGCCGTGGCAGGGAAGCATTTCGCCGTGGGTGTACACGTCTATACCCTTCCCCTCGCTCTGCTGCAGGAGCGTTTCGAGGTTCTTCAGGTCGTGACCGCTGATGAGAATGCACTTGTTCTTGCGGTGGCCCAGTGGCACCTGCGTCGGGACCGGGTGGCCGTAGTGACCGGTGTTACCCGCGTCGAGCAGCTCCATCGCCCGCAGGTTGACCTCGCCACACTTGAGCGCGAGCGCCACGCCTTCTTCCAGGGTGACGACGTCTGTATCCAGGGCGATCAGGGCCTCGTGAATGAAATCGATCACAACCGGATCGGACTGGCCGAACTTGCTGGCGTGTTCAGCATAAGCGCAGATGCCCTTGATGCCGTACAGCAGGATTTGTTTGAGCGAGCGGATGTCAGGGTCCGCGTCGAGGCTCTCGATCAGGTTGAGCGCTTTCCCCTGTTCGGCCAGTGCGTCGTCATCCACCGCCGGGGCAAAGGTCAGGCAATCGCTGTTGATCGGGACGCGCCCGCCGTGCTCAGTCACGCGGGCAGCCAGTGCCTCACGCCGGGCGACCACCTCGCGAATCAGGGCCGAAAGCCGAACCGGGTCGAAATCAACATTAGTCAGGGTCGTAAAAACTCCCTTGAGGACGAGAATATCTATCTGCTCATCTCTCAGGTCGAGGCGATGCGCTTCCCGCGCCCAGTAGGACAACCCCTGCAGGGCGTGGATGAGCGCGTCCTGCAGGGCCGCAACATTTTCATTCTTTCCGCATACACCGGCGATGTCGCAGGCAATGCCGTGGGCGGTCTGTTCACACTGATTACAAAACATACTAAAACTCCCCCTTGATAGTCGTGGTTGATTTTCGGCGATTTTAGCAAAACCCGCCCTGGAGTTCCTTGACGCAGGTCAAAAACCGCTCCTTTTTTCAGGAAAATTCCATCGTCTCGCCCCAAGTACCCCGTCTACCGTCCCAACAGTGTTTCCCAAACGATCATCAGTGTTTTCCGAACGATCATGAGTGAATACGCAGCCATCATTTCCCGGTGCAGCCTATTCCAGGGGCTGAGTGAGCAGGACATCCGCTCACTGGCCGGAATCTGCTCGGAGAAAAAAATTGCCCGCAGTGAGTTGATCTTCGTCGAGGGGGCGCCCGCGCAGGGCTTTTACCTCGTGGCGCAGGGTCAGGTAAAAATCTTCAAAAGTAACGCCGAGGGAAAAGAAATCATCCTGCACGTGTGTGGGCCGGTGGAGTCCTTCGCGGAGGTGCCGGTCTTCCATGGCGCACCGTATCCGGCATCGGCCAGCGCGACCCAGGCTTCGCGTTTGCTCTATTTCCCGCGGGCTGAGCTGGCAGAGACGATTTCCCGCCACCCGACTCTTTCCCTGAATATGCTGGCTAATCTCGCGCAGAAGCTGCGCCGCTTCACCAAGCAGATAGAAAGCCTCGCCCTGAAAGAGGTCCCGGCCCGCCTCGCCTCCCATCTCATTTATCTGACGGAAAACCAGAAGCATCCCGACCGGGTGACGCTGCGCCTGCCCAAAGGCCAGTTGGCCAACCTCCTCGGCACCTCCCCGGAAACGCTTTCGCGGGTCTTCGCCCGCCTCACTGAGGCCGGTGTAATCCGCATGGAGGGCAAAGATATCAGCATTCTCGACCGGGACGAACTTATCCGCCTGGCTGACTAGAAACGGTGACTGCAAAGGGCTCGCACACCTGGCCAGCATGAGGCTACGCAAGTAAGACCACTTGCACCAACAATATCCTGCCAGCATAGAGGGCGTTCACCGGCGGATGCCAAGTACCGCGGCTCGGTGCGGCCCAAACGCCTCGACCGGGCGTCACAGTGCGCCCTGGTCGCCGCCAAGCTGGCGGCTGAGCAGGCCGGATTGATCGGTGAAGAGGACCGCCTCATTGACATGAACGCGGCCAACAGCGCCGTCATCATGGGTATCGCCCTGCTCGGGGTGGAGAGCTACGACCGCCTGCATACGGACTTCGCCGAGGGAAAGAAGGTCTCCCCCTTCGCCGTTCCGATGTACATGACGAGCGCATCCGCCTCGGTCATCAGCACGTACTTTAATTTCAAGGGTTCGCCGTTTACGGTCAATACCGCCTGCGCGTCCTCCCTGACGGCCATCATCCGCGCCTGCGACATCCTTCAACTCAATCGTCCCGGCGGCCCCAGCATGATCCTGGCCGGTGGCTCGGAGGCGTCGCTGACAGACTTCGTCGGTGCCAGTTTTCTGGCCGCCAAAGCCATGAGCCCCGAGGGCATTTCGCGTCCCTTTGATATCAACCGCAACGGGTTCGGCCCCGCCGAAGGAGCGGGCGTCCTCGTCCTCGAACGCAAGAGCGACGCGCTCAAGCGGGGCGCACGTCCGTTGGCCGAAATCATCGGCTTTGACGAGCAGCACGACCACTACGACGCCGACAACGCGCCGGGCGTGAATTTCACCTCGCCCGATACCAGTGGCGAGCAACTGGCGCAGTCGATGATCACGACTCTGGAGCAAACCCATTGCCCGCGTGAAGCCGTCGATGTCTACAACGCCCATGGTACCGGCACCCAGTTTAACGACCTGACTGAAGCCCGCGCACTTCAGCGCGTGTTCGGAGACAGGCTGCCCGCAGTGATGGCGCTGAAGGGCTTTTTAGGCCACTCGGGCGGCGCCAGCTCCGTACTGGAGATCATCGGCAGCATCCTCAGTATGCACGGTGACTACCTCCCGGGTAACCCACAGCTCGAACAAGTCGATCCTGAGATTGCCATCCCCCTTAAAAAAGAAACCGAAGCATTCTCCCATCAAACCCACCTGAAAACCGCCATGGGCTTTGGAGGAACCCGCGCCGTCATCGCCTACAGAAAATATTCAGACTGAACGGCACAGCGGTTTCCCCCACATGAGCAAAGTCTGATCGACGAAGAGGTTAACCACATCTTGCCTGCATAGCTTGCCACATACCCAGTTTTATCGCTTTCGCTGCGGGCTGGAATTACTTACTCACAATGGATGCTTTCGCCTTGAAACGCCTTCTCGACTGCCACTGATATAATGGCATGTTCCCCGAGCACAGCGACCAGTCCTCCATCCCGACCTTATGCTAAAAGCGTCGGCAAGAAACTGGAGATGCATACTGAGCTGGCTCGCCCTGATCGGTCTTTCCAGTCACCTGTTCGGGACAGAATGGGTACAGGAGGCCTACCTCTGGCAGCGGCAGTGGACACCTCAGGTGGTCGAGAGCGTGAGGGAGAGTTCGCCCGACCTCAAAGGGCTGCAAATCCTCGCCGCCGAGATAAGCTGGGACGACACGGGGCAACCGCACGTTTTCCAAACCAGCTACGACGCGCAGACGCTCAAGACGCTTTCGATCCCGCTCACGCTGGTCATGCGCATCGGGCCCTACTCCCGGCCATTCAGCAAGGACGACACGGCTGCAAAGGCCATCCTCGCACAGGCGGAGCGACTCCTGACCACCGCGCAGGCACAAGGGATCGAGGTCACAGAGTTCCAGGTGGACTTCGACTGCGCCGAGTCAAAGCTTGGCGGCTACCGCGAGTGGCTGCTGGCCCTGCGACAGACACTGCAAACAACGTTTCCCAACGTGGGGCTGAGCTTCACCGCCCTTCCCGTTTGGCTGCGGCATACGTCTGAGTTCCGCCAACTGGCAGAGGCGGCCGACAGCTTTGTCCTCCAAGTTCACTCACTGGAAAAGCCCACCTCTTTTGACGCTCCGATCACGCTCTGCGACACTGAGAAAAGTCTCGCCTGGATCACTCAGGCCTCGACCGTCGGTACGCCTTTTCGCGTCGCCCTTCCGACCTATGGCTACGAGGTCGTTTTCGACGCTGAGGGTCACTTCAAGGCACTCGTGGCCGAGGGCCCACGCCCGCAATGGACGGAGGACACCCGTATCCGAATCGTTCGCAGTGATCCGACCGAGATGGCTTGCCTCGCCCAGCAACTATCCACCACACCTCCCACACATTGCCAGGGCATCATCTGGTTCCGGCTGCCTGTGGCCGGAGATCGCCTCAACTGGAGCCCGCGTACACTCCAGACCATCCTTGAAGGGAAAATCCCGACCAACGGATTAAGCGTGGATGCCCAATGGAGTGAAAGCAGCGACGGTCTCGCCACGATTTACCTTGAGAACACAGGAGATACAGCCCTCCCGTTTCCGCCCGAAATCAGCCTCTCGTGGGATTCCGCCCCGCCAGCCACTCCCGTCGCATGGGACAGTAATGGTATCTTTTCCATAACCGTCAACCGCGCCACGCGCTCCGCGCACATTTCCACTACGGCCCTGCCTGCCAGCGCCACGCTCGCCCCCGGCCAACGCCTCGCGCTCGGCTGGCTCCGCTTTCGTCAACCCGTTTCCCTTCAAGTCCACGCAACCGATGTTTTTTAACAAAAACCTGCGCCTCCGTTCCCTCCTCTCCGCGACTACTCTCTTACTCAGCAGTGCAGCGCTACCGAACCTCAGCGCCTGCGGGCCGGATTTCCCCAACCGCTATTTCGATGCGCCTGCCGAGCAGATCATGGCCGCCCCCGAAGCCTACTTTGGCAAGGAGGTTGCTCTCATCGCCGGAGTTGATACCTACAGCCCCAAAGACTCGGGCGGCCCCCAAGCCACGAGCGCCCTCGACGATGTTCAGGAACTGGCAACCGTGCTGACGCAGCAAGGGCTTTCTGGCGAACAGCTTGACCAAGCTATCGCCATGTACGCACAGCTCCGTGAACAGCTCATCGAGTTAAGCGCGGAGGAATTAATAGCCCAGATGCCTACCAGCGTCCCGACGGAGTTCGCGCTCTACCTGGAGGGAGCCCGAGCCTACAAACAAGGTGACCGCGCAAACGCCGCACGCGCGTGGGAAAAACTTCTCGCCCTCCCCGCCGCCGAACGCCAACACCGCTCCATCTGGGCGGCGTACATGCTGGGGCGTCTCGCCGCGACACCGGAAGAAGCGACTCAACGTTTCCGTATGGTTCGCAAACTCGCCGCCGAGGGTTTCAGCGATTCTCAGG